>CAMHJE010000123.1:0-7288 GCA_946185305.1 uncultured Clostridia bacterium
GCCGATGTGCGGAGTGTGTGCGATACCATCGGCATTCCGTACTATACCGTCAATTTTGCGCAGGAATACCGGGATCGCGTTTTTTCCTATTTTCTTGACGAATACAAAAAAGGAAGAACGCCGAACCCGGATGTTCTTTGTAATTGTGAAATCAAGTTTAAGGCGTTCTTGGATTTTGCGATGCAAACCGGCGCTTCCGCTTTGGCGACGGGTCACTATTGCCGCCTTGGCGAAAGAAAGCGTCTGCTGCGCGGCCTTGACGCCAACAAGGACCAGACATACTTTTTGGCAGGACTGACGCCGAAACAGCTGGAGCGCGTGGAGTTTCCCGTCGGAGCGCTGCAAAAGAGTGACGTACGCCGGATCGCACGGGAGCAGCATTTTTCCAACGCAGCCAAGAAGGACAGCACCGGTATCTGCTTTATCGGCGAAAGAAGATTTAAGGAATTTCTCATGCAGTTCCTACCCGCCCAAAAGGGAGAAATGGTAGATGAACATGGCAAGCATATCGGTACGCATGACGGATTGATGTTCTATACGCTCGGTCAGCGCCGCGGGCTTGGCATCGGAGGGCGAAACGACGGCACCGGTGAAAGCTGGTTTGTAATCGGTAAAGATTTGAAACGGAATCTGTTGATTGTCCAGCAGGGCGAGCATGACGAGCTGTTTTCGACGGATTTAACGGCACATCATGTAAACTGGATCACCGGCGAAAAACCGGGGCAGTCTTTCCGCTGTACCGCAAAGTTCCGATATCGTCAGCCGGATCAGGGCGTAACCGTTCAAATGAGAGCGGACGGCAGCGCCAAGGTTGTATTCGATCAGCCGCAGCGCGCCGTAACACCGGGGCAATGGGTTGTTTTCTATGATGGCGAGGTGTGCCTCGGGGGCGGCCCTATCGACAACGTAACGCCTGTTAAACCGATACGGCTATGAGAGAACGTCACGTTCATCTGACGCCGCGTCTTACGGCGGCGCTTGATATGCTGCGCGGCGTCGATGCCGTTGCCGATATCGGCTGTGATCACGGACGACTGACGGCTGCACTTTTGCAGCAAGATGTGTGTAAACGCGTCATTGCTTCCGATATCAGCACGGAATCGCTTCACAAGGCGGAACGGCTGATACGATATATCGGTCTTGCCGAGAAAGTTTCCTTCCGCGTGGGCGACGGGCTTTCCGTTTTGCAGACAGGGGAGGTGCAAGCAATTGCGATGCTCGGCATCGGCGGCACCCTTATGACGAGAATCTTAGAGACCGCGTCACCCGAAATTCTCGAACATACAGCTCTTGTCTTGCAGCCGATGCGAGCACAGGACGATATACGGCGGTATCTTTATACGCACCGCTATCATATCACGGAGGATCGCTTGATCGCTGAAGGAAAGCGCACGTACCAGGTTTTTCGTGCCGTTCCGGGAACGACCGAGCAGCTGTTGCCGGTCGGATGGCCGGAAGATTTTTATGATCTCGGATATGTTTCTTTTGCCATGCAGGATCCGCTTCTTCAAGCCGAATTGCTTCGGCAATCGGCCGCACTCCGAAAACGATTAGCGGAGGCAAAGGGGACGGAAGGGGAGAAAAAGCTGCTGCAAAAGCAGAATGCTCTGCGGCAAATCGACGCTTTGCTGACGGAAAGGATGAATTAAGTATGCAGTTGTCCGAATTTGTGCGGATGTTGGAATCTTACGCACCGCCGGAGCTTGCCGAGTCGTATGACAATATCGGCTTATTGATCGGAACAAATCGAGAAATCCGCAAGGTACTCGTTGCGCTTGACTGCACGACAACGGTAGCACGGGAAGCCGTTTCGCTCGGCGTCGATCTCGTTTTAACGCATCATCCGCTGTTCTTTCATCCGGTGCAGCATATTTTGCCGGATGATCCGGATACCGCTGCAGCCTTTATTTTGCTGCAAAACAACATCGGGATGTATGCCGCACATACAAATTTAGATGCCGCTGACGGCGGCGTCAACGACGCCCTTGCCGATGCGCTTGGGCTATGTCGGATACGGCCAATCCCGGATACGGCAATCGGCCGTCTCGGTGAGTTTCCCGAGGCCATGTCGCTTCGCTCGTTTACTAAACTGTGCGAATCACGCTTATCCACGCGTGTTCGTGTGTGCGGCGACCCCGGCAAGACCGTGCGTACAGTCGGCGTCATCGGCGTGGCGGGTGCGGAGTTTGCAGAACAGCTTTTTCCTTACTGCGACGTGTTCGTGACTGGGGAGATGAAACACCATGAAGCCATCCGCATGAACGAGCTCGGCATCGCCTGTGTCGTTGCCGGACATTATGAAACCGAATCTGTCATCCGGAAATATTGGATTTCCCGTTTACAGAAACAAAAAAATGATGTACAATATTATGAAACGAGTCTCGAAAGAGCTCCATTGACGGCCCAAGAGGAGGAGTAAACATGAGCAGACCCGATGCGATTTTAGCGTATCAGGCGGTCGATCAGCAAAAGCAGCAGGTCGAAACCGCCGTTCGAAGCACCGAAGCAAGAATCCGGTTAAACAAGCTCGCAAAGCTGTTAAAGCGACAGCAGGAGATTCTCAAGAAGCTGACGGACGATCTCGACATACTGTCGGCCTCCGCGCAGAAGCTGAACAAGCAGTATAAGACGGTTCTGGATCGGCTTGATCTGGAAACCTCGGAGTTTGAAACGCTTGAGAACGATGAGGAAACAACCGCAGAAGAAATGACCGAATTCAAGCATGATATCGAACGCCTGAATCGGGAACTGACCGGCATCGAAAAAGAACTGCGGCAGACCTATTCCGTTCTCGAACGGCAGGTCGCCGAATATCAAAAGACCCGTCAGACCGGCGCCAAGGCTAAGAAGGAATACGATCAGGTACGTGAAATTTGCCTGAAAGAGCGCGACGACGCACAAGCTGATCTGAATACCTTTGATGAAAAACTGGCTGAGCTGGAGAAAGCAGTCGATCCGAAGCTGATGGCACGGTATAAACGCGCAAGGCAGCATTACGGAACGCCGGTTGTGCCGGTACGCGGCGAAAAGTGCAGCGGTTGCAACATGGGCTTGCCGACGTTGACACTCTCACGTCTTGCCAATGCAGGCGTCGTCGTGGAGTGTGAAAACTGCGGCAGACTGCTGTACATCGAATAAATTTGTCACAATGAGTAAGTCAGACGATCGCGGATTCCCTTTGGGAAGATGAGGAAAGTCCGAGCACCACAGGGCAGGGTGCCGGGTAACACCCGGTGAAGGCAACTTCAAGGAAAGTGCAACAGAAAGAAACCGCCCGCTTTTGCGGGTAAGGATGGAAAGGCGAGGTAAGAGCTCACCGACGGTATGGCGACATGCCGGTCCTGTAAACCCCACTCGGTGCAAGATTGAATTGGGAGCATTGAACAGCGGCCCGCTGCGCTCCTTGTAATCGCATGAACGAAGCGGTAACGCTCCGTCTAGATAGATGATCGTCCTTTGACAGAACTCGGCTTACGGCTTGCTCATTGTGACCTTTTTGACAGAGTAAAACAGAGGAAAACATGGCAAAGAACATTATTTTAACAGGCGACCGCCCGACCGGGAGATTGCATCTCGGTCACTATGTCGGTTCCTTAAAACGCAGGGTAGAGCTTCAAAATTCCGGCAAATTCGACGCGGTCAACATTCTGATCGCCGACGATCAGGCGTTGACGGACAATGCGGACAATCCTGCCAAAATTCGGGATAACATCATCAACGTGGTTTTGGACTATCTGTCCGTTGGCATCGACCCGAATGTATCGACGATCTGCGTTCAGTCCGCGTTGCCGGCGCTTCATGCCCTGACATTTTATTATTTGAATCTCGTTACTACTGCGCGTCTTTCCCGCAACCCTACCGTAAAATCCGAGATCCAGATGCGCGGCTTTGCGGATGAAGGCTTGCCCACAGGCTTCTTTGTGTATCCCGTTTCGCAGGCAGCGGATATTACCGCGTTTGATGCTACGACTGTACCGGTCGGCGAGGATCAGCTGCCCATGATCGAGCAGACGCGGGAGATCGTTGAAAAATTCAACAAGATCTACGGCGAAACGCTTGTCATGCCAAAGGCTATGATACCGGAGAACGAAACGCAGCGACGCTTGCCGGGCGTGGACGGAAAGGCAAAGATGAGCAAGTCGCTCGGCAACTGCATTTATCTGTCCGATGATCCTAAGACCGTCAAAAAGCAGGTCAACGGCAAGATGTTCACGGATCCGATGCATCTGCAGATCAGCGATCCCGGGCACATCGAAGGAAACGTCGTGTTTACCTATCTGGATGCTTTCTGTGAGGATCGTCATTTTGCTATGTTCGCACCGGAGTATGCAAACCTTGACGAAATGAAGGCGCATTACCAAAGAGGAGGCCTCGGCGACGGCACCTGCAAAAAGTTCCTGATCAACGTTCTCGAAGAAACGCTTTCTCCGATCCGCGAAAGACGCGCGGCATGGGAAAAGGATATCGGCGCTGTCTATGACATTCTGTATGAAGGCACCAAGAAAGCAAATGAAATCACCAACGAGACGCTTTCGCGGGTTCGAAAGGCCATGCGCATTAACTACTTCGAGGATCGTTCCATTGTGAAGGAATGGGAGAAGCTGTTAAAGGAAACGCGCGTTTAAGAAACGCAAACAATACGGCGGTCACAACCCGCCGTATTTTAGAATATGCCTAACCGACTAAAAAGAGGGCTTTATCATGCTTACACTGTATTGCTACCCGAAATGCGCTACTTGCCAAAAAGCAAAAAAATGGCTGGATGACAGGAATCTTGCCTATGCGCTGATAGACATTAAGTCCGAACATCCGGATGAAAAGGCCATAGCGACCATTCATCGCAAAAGCGGACTTCCCTTGAGACGATTCTTCAATACAAGCGGGATGCTGTACCGCGAACTGCACCTTACGGAAAGGCTCCCGGATATGAGCGAAATGGAACAGCTTGCTCTTTTGGGTTCGGACGGTATGCTTATCAAACGTCCGCTGCTGATCGGCGATGATTTTGTCCTTGTCGGCTTTCGTGAAAAGGACTGGGCCGAAAAATTGAATCGATAACTAACCCCGGAGGAAATTATGGAAAACAGCCATCAAAACATACCTGCAGACAAAGAATCGACACAGGAGATCCCAAAGCTCCTGGAAAACCGCAACAAGGTCATCGTCCGCACCAGCATGATCGGCATCGGCGCAAACCTCTTGCTTGTTGTATTCAAGGCGGTCGTAGGGCTGCTGTCCAATTCAATTGCCGTCATTTTGGACGCCGTCAACAATCTTTCTGATGCGCTTTCGTCCGTCATTACCATCATCGGCGCAAAACTGGCCGAAAGAAAGCCGGATAAAAAGCATCCGCTCGGTCATGGCAGAACCGAATACATCAGCGCGTTTATTGTTTCGGCCATCGTGCTGTATGCCGGTCTAACGTCGCTGATCGAATCCATCAAGAAGATATTCCAGCCCGAAACGCCGGATTATTCCGTCACGTCCCTTATCATCATCGGCGCAGCCATCATCGTAAAGCTGCTGCTCGGTCAGTTTGTCAAGCGCCAGGGAAAGAAGGTGAATTCCGGATCGCTCGTTGCTTCCGGCTCCGATGCCCTGTTCGATGCGATACTGTCGTCCTCGGTTTTGCTGTGCGCGATCCTCTTCATGTTTACCGGGCTTTCTCTTGAAGCGTATGTCGGCGCATTCATCTCGGTGATGATTATCAAATCCGGTATTGAAATGATGTCTGATACCATCAGCGACATCCTCGGCCGCCGAGCGGATACAGAGGTTACCGCTAAAATTCGTGAAATATTGACCGCTTCCCCGGAGGTGCGCGGCGCATTCGATTTGATTCTCTACAATTACGGCCCGAATCGAAATTACGGCACCGTACATTTGGAGCTGCGCGATACCATGACCGTTGCCGAGGTGGACACGCTGTCCCGCGCTTTGCAGGAAAAGGTATACTGCGAAACCGGCGTTATCTTAACAGGCGTAGGCGTCTATTCCTATAATACCGGCAGCGATGAAGCGGCACAGATCCGCAACCGCATTTTGGAAAAAGTCATGGCACATGAATGGGCTTTGCAGCTTCACGGGTTCTATGCCGATTTAGAAAACAAGGAGCTTCGCTTTGATGTTGTCCTCAGCTTTGAGGTCGATCATGCCGAAGCTCTGCAAACGCTGTACACCGAAATCGGGGAAATGTATCCCGGCTATATGCTGCACATTACCGCCGACGTCGATGTTTCCGATTGATACAATACCGCCTATGGTTATTTTGATCGGCGGCAGCAGCCACGTCGGAAAAACGCTTTTTGCGCAGAAGCTGTTGGAGCGAATCCAGTATCCGTATATCAGCCTTGACCATCTGAAAATGGCCTTCATCCGTACCGGAAAGACAGATCTGACGGTAGAGGATGATTACGAAATGCGCTATTTCCTGTTCCCGTTTGCAGCGGAAATCATCAAAACAGCCATCGAGAATCACCAGAATCTGATCATCGAGGGCTGCTATATTCCGGAAACATGGCGCACATACTTCTCGGAGCAATATTGGGACAGCATCCGCTGTGTATTTATTGTGATGAGCGAATCGTACTTGCGGGATCACTTTTCGGATGTGGTCACTCATGCAAATGCAATTGAAAACCGATTGGACGATCAGCCCGATTTGGAACGTCTGATTCAATGCAGCCTGCATCGAATACGATATCCCATGCTTGGAGATAACAGATTCCTTTGACGTCGATCTGCTGACCGAAAAAATCGTAAATATGCTTGCTTTGACGTAGTAAATCATGGAGAAGAACAAAAAAAGAGCTCGCTTTCTTCCGCTTTGGATTGTTCTTGGCTTCGTGCTGCTGCTTGCCGTTACAGTATACTGGTATCTTTCCGACTACTATCATGCAGAACCCTCGGCTTTATCGGTCATCGAACAGCCCGCAGCGGGGATTACCGTAGAAAAAACGGCCGATCGGATCGCATTTATCCCGGAATCCTACGATACAGGCATGATCTTTTATCCCGGTGCGAAGGTAGAATTCTCCGCCTATGCGCCGATGATGGAACGGCTCAGCGAAAACGGCGTTCTTTGTGTAATTGTTCACATGCCCGGGAATATGGCGGTGCTGGACAGCAATGCGGCTGATCGCGTGATGAACAGCTTTCCGGAAGTGTCCACTTGGTACATCGGCGGACATTCGCTCGGCGGCGCTATGGCAGCCGGTTATGCATTGTCCCATTCGGACCAGCTTAAGGGATTGGTTTTGCTCGGCGCTTATTCCACCAAAGATCTGCA
>CAMHJE010000124.1:0-7202 GCA_946185305.1 uncultured Clostridia bacterium
GGATGGGTGACTGGAGTTCAGACGTGTGCTCTTCCGATCTAATTGCCTGGTCGAAAACGCTGAACAAACTGGTCATGCCGATCATGGTTGTATTCAGTTCGATCCCGAAAATCGCTTTGGCGCCGCTGTTTCTGCTGTGGTTCGGGTACGGATTGAAAACAAATGTGTTCGTAGCGGTCATGGTCGCTATTTTTCCGGTCATTATCGATACGGTCACAGGTTTGATCGAGATCGACGAAAACCTGCTGGATCTAGTCGGATATCTCGGTGCGAGCAAATGGCAGGTATTTACCAAGTTGCGGATTCCCAATGCGCTCCCGCATCTGTTTGCCGGCATCAAGACAAGTGCGGTCATGTGCGTTTCCGGTGCGATCGTCGGCGAGTTCGTTGCGTCGAAGCACGGACTCGGGCGGCTGCTTCGCTCCGCGCAGGCGAATATTGACATGGCGACCATGTTCGCGTGTCTGATCCTGCTGGCGATTCTGGGTCTATTGTTCTTCAAAATGATCAACATAGCCGAACGGCTGTGTATGCCGTGGATGAACCGGAGCAGCGAGGAGGAATAAGCGATGAAGAAGATGAAGAATGTGCTTGCTCCGAAAAAACAGGGCAAGGCAAAAGCAATTCTGCAAAACATCGTATCCATTCTGCTGTTCCTAACGCTCTGGGAAGTGTTGGTTCGGGTTTTCCAAGTGAAGGAAGCATTCCTCTGCACGCCGTCCAGTGCGCTGTATCATTTGTTCTGGCCACAGCCGGATGCGGATTATCATTGGAAAATCAACATTCTGATGACGCTGCGCGAGTATGTATTGAGTTTTCTGATCGTGGCGTTCGGCAGCATAGCCTTGTCGGTATTAATCGTTTGGTCAAAGCGTGTGCAGGAAATTCTGATGCCGGTGTTCATCTTCATCAATTCGATGCCGATGGTTGCCGTCGCGCCGATTCTGCTGATTTGGATTGGATACGGGCTGAAAACGAACATCCTGATCGCGTTTTTAGTCAGTTTCTTCCCCATGGTCATCAACACGATCACCGGTCTCAACGCGCAGGATCGGCAGTTGCTGGATCTGGTGCGGTATCTCGGCGCAAATCGTTGGCAACTTCTGTTCAAGATCCAGATTCCCGGTGCACTGCCGTATATCTTTTCGGGTCTGAAGGTGTCCAGTTCCCTGTGCATTATGGGTGTAATCGTCGGAGAACTGATTGCATCGGATAAGGGTCTCGGTTACGTCATCATCAACGCGCAGCTGACGATGGACACGCCGCCGATGTTCGCTTCGATCATTATGATGAGCGTATTGGGCTGGGGGATGTATCTGGTGGTTTCGCTGCTCGAGCGGATCGCCATGCCGTGGAATTATGTGAAAGAACGTGTGGACGTTTGAAACGTCTTCACCATAAAGTCCTATTCATAGGAGAAAACAAAGGAGGAAAATCATATGAAAAAAGCATTGGCAGTCATTCTGGTGTTGGTTATGGCACTGAGCGTACTTGCTTGCGCAAATACGCAGCAGCCTGCTGCGGCGGCAAACACCGCTGATACACCGGCGCAGAACACCACCGAAACGACCAAGACGGAAGAAACCAAAACAGAAGCAAAAGCGGATACGAAGAAAGAACTGACGCATGTTGATTTCCTGCTGAACTGGACAATCGCTGCCGACCATTCTCCGTATTATGTAGCGTTGGACAAGGGCTGGTATGAAGAAGCCGGACTGGATGTAAACGTGATCATCGGACAAGGCTCCGGCTATTCCGCAACGGCAATCGACGCGGGAACAGCGGACATCGCGATTTGCGACGCGCCGGTTGCATTCGCATATCGGGAGCAGGGTGCGGCAGTCAAGATCGTCGGCATCATCTTCGATAACCATCCGAACTCGATGTACTACTGGGAAGACAGCGGCATCAAAGAGCCGAAGGATATCGTCGGCAAGACGGTAGCCGTTCCGGAAACAGACGGTCATAAGATCATGTGGCCGGCATTTGCCGCCATGATCGGCGTCGACCCGAATAGCGTGGAATTCGTCAACATCGAATCCACGGCCAAAGTATCCGCGCTGGCTTCGCACAATGCGGACGTCGTCTTTGAATTGTACACCGGCTATCCGAACTTTGAATCCGCGATTCCGGAAGGTGGCTTCGGCAACTTCCTGTGGTCGGATTACGGATTTGAGTGCTACGCGCATTCCTACATCACAAGCGACGATTACATCAAGGAACACGGCGATACGCTGAAGACTTTCATGGACGTCACTTGCCGTGCATGGGAATATGTGCTGAACAATCCCGAAGAGGCGATCGAGATTCTGTCCAAGTATCATTCAATCAATAAGGACGACGTGCTGAAAGCCCTGAAGATCGAATTCGCGTTCCTCAAGACCGATCGTTTCAAGAAAAACGGCGTCTGCTCCATCAGCGATGAGAAGATGCAGGCAACGTATGATCTCGTCAACACCTATCAGACGCAGTTGAGTTATCCGGTAGCGGACATTTACGATAAGTCGTTCCTGCCGGCCACGCCGTACAACAACTTCGAATAATCCTCGAAGATTCTCATGTCGCTTGCTCCTTTGGAGCAAATTCCTCCTGCTGCGCCGTCGATCCGGCGGCGCAGCACCACTATTGAAGAAAAGAGAAAGACCATGGAAGAGAAAAAGACATTGTTGTCCATCCGCAATTTGAAGAAAGTGTATACGACGCGCGAGGGGGAATTGGAAGCGCTCGGCAGCGTTTCTTTCGACGTCGGTGTAGAAGAATTTGTCAGCATCGTCGGCCCGTCCGGCTGCGGCAAAACCACACTGATGCGGATTATCGCCGGACTGATGCCGCAAACCTCGGGAGACTTGATTGTAGATCAGCAGTATTTCAATCCCAAGCGCGAAGTCGGCTTTGTATTTCAAAAAGCGTTGCTGCTCGATTGGCGGCGCGTCATAGACAATGTCCTTCTTCCAATCGAGATTCTGAAACTGGATCGCAAAAAGTACGAACCGCGCGCGCAGGAATTGCTGGAACTTGTCGGGCTCAAGGGGTTTGAGCGCGCCTATCCGAATGAACTTTCCGGCGGTATGCAGCAGCGCGTTTCGATTGCGCGCGCATTGATTCACGACCCGAAACTGATTCTGATGGATGAACCGTTCGGTGCGCTGGACGCCATTACACGTGAGAAAATGAATTTCGAACTGCTTCGCATTTGGGCGGAGGCCAAGAAAACCGTGCTGTTCGTGACCCACGAAATCAACGAAGCCGTGTTTTTGTCCGACCGCGTGGTCGTGCTGTCGGCACGGCCGTCGAGAATGGTCGGCAACGTAGATATCGAATTGAAGAGACCGCGTCAGCTGGAAATGAAAATGACGCCGGAGTTTAACGAGTATTCGTTGCGAATTTACAACATGCTGGAGCAATAATATGGAACAGAAACGAGAAGGCCTTTTAGGCGTCGGTATTCGCGGCACCGGTCAGGTTGCTTGGCAGCATGCCGAGGCAATTCTGGCGAATCCGCATGTTTATCTGGCGGCTGTGTGCGGAAGAAATCCGGAAAAAGCGCAGCAGTTGGCGCGTCATTTTTCTCCTGACGCGCGGATATATGATTCTTATGAACGGATGCTGGATGATCCCGACGTGCAGATCGTAGTGGAATGTATGCCGAACTTTCTGCATGCGCAGGAAGGCGTCCTTGCGTTGCAGGCCGGAAAGCACTTGGTTTTGGAAAAACCCGTGGGGATCAAGCAGGAAGAAACGGACGCGCTGTATGAAGCGGCGGTCAAAAGCGATCGAAAGACCGTCGTCAGTTTTCTGATTCGCTGGACGCCGCTCGTCGCCAATCTCAAGCAGTTGATTGACGGCGGTGCGCTCGGCGACGTGTATTTTGCCGGCATGGATTACTGGCACGGCATTCATAAGGAATTTTCCAGTTACTCATGGATCCGCAAAAAGGAATTCGCCGGCGGCGCAATGATTACAGGCGGATGCCATGCCGCCGACGCGGCTCGGTATTTGAACGGTGAGATCGAAGAAGTTTCCGCGTTCTCTGCATTCGGTCGCTCCGATTTCGATTACGAGACCACCATTTCCGCTTCCGTCAAGTTCCGGAATGGTTCCGTCGGACGGCTTTCGGCTTCTTTGGACGGATTGGCCTTTCCGTACCAGTTCAACATTGACGTTCTCGGTACCGAAGGCGCGGCACGCAATGATCGGCTGTATTCCAAAAAACTGTTTGAAATGCAGCGAGATTGGATCACGCTGCCGATGATCGGACCGAATTCCGGCGCGGTTGATCATCACCCGTTCAGGCAGGAATGGGATGAGTTTACCGACAGCATTCTGACCGGAAAACCGACTCGCAGCACACTTGCGGATGCATGCCGCTCTATGGATGTTGTGCATGCGATCATGGAATCGATCCGAACGCACAAGCCAGTAACCGTGAAGAATAGAGGCTGACGATGGAACAAAACCTGAATACGGTACAACTGAAATACATGACGGCAGAGGAACTGACAGCGCGGGTTGCTGCAGCGCCTGCCGTCATTTTGCCGATTGGATCCATGGAAATACTCGGCAAACATGGTCCGCTCGGTCTGGATTCGATCGCTGCGGACGCGGCTGCGCAGCGGATTGCCGAACGTTCGGGCGCGCTCGTTGCGCCGACGATTCCTTACGGGGACACGCTGGAATTCTGTCATATGGACGGAACGGTGCATGTCCCGGAATCGGCTTTGGAAGCGTATCTGTACGCGGTCGCGCATTCACTGCTGACCGCCTGCCACGCGAAAGCCGTGGTTCTGCTTACGGCACATTCGCTGAACGGATCTGCAGCGACGTCCGTATGCCGCAAACTTACGGCGGAGGGATTTACGGTCGGGCTGATCGATTGGTGGCCGACGGTCGGATCTGTTTCGGAAGATATTCTGACTGATTCGGCGAACGGACGTGGACACGGCGCAGAAATGATTACAAGCGTTTCGATGGCGGTCGCCGAAGAATGGACTCATCCGGAACGCGCCGCAAACGAAGCGCCGCTGCCGGGACTTGCGCGCGTCAACCGGTGGAACGGAACGCCGTTTCACAAGTTTGGAACCTTTCCACAGTATTGCGTTACGGGGGCATGGGGTGATATCGCCGGCGCATCCGCCGAAAAGGGACGCATCCTGTTTGATCGAGCGACAGAACGGGCTGCGGCGTTTATTCGGGAAGCATTTGCGGATCAATAAACAGGAGGACATATGTATCGGACAGCGGTTATCAACGATGAGATTTCGCAGAACTTTCGGACGGCCTGCGCCCTTGCGGTCAAATACGGACTGGACGGAATGGAGATTCGTTCCGTTAACGAGAAGAATCCGTTTGATATGAATCGTACCGACTGGGAATCGATCAAACAGATTTCCGATGATTTCGGATTGAAGATTGCAGCAATCTCGTCCCCGTTTTTCAAGTGCGATCTCAACAATGAACGGGAGATCGAAGCACATTATGAGGGATTGAAGCGGTGTGCCGAAGCAGCGCATCTATGGGGGACAAACCTGATTCGCGGCTTTACGTTTTGGCGCACACCGCATCCCGAACAGGATTTTGCAAGAATCGCCGAGCGGTACGAAAAAGCGATTCAAATTGCCGAGCAGGAAGATATCGAGATCATAATTGAATCCGAGCCGAGCGTCTGCACGGTCAATATGCAGATGCTGTACGACTTTTTGCAGCTCGTTCCGTCCAAGCGCATCGGCGCGCTGTACGATGCCGGCAATGAGGCGACGGATCCATCGTGGCCGGCGCCGTACCCATACGGATACGAACTGCTGAAACCGTATATCCGGCATGTCCATCTCAAGGACACGAAAGCAACCCATGACGGCGCTTTTTATGAACCTGCGCTGATCGGTGAAGGTGATGTGGATTATGAAGGGTTGATTCGCCGGCTGAAGGCCGATCGTTATGACGGATGGGTTTCGGTGGAAACGCATTACCGCATTCGTCGCAAAGCATTCAGCGAAGCGGAACTTGCACGGCCGCAGGGCGCGTCTTTTTCCGAAGGCGGTTATGAGGCGACCGAAGCATACTTTCAGATTTTACGCGACCGATTTGACTGGCAGGGGGAAAAGAAATGAAGCAGGTTCGGTTTGGATTGATCGGCTGCGGCATGATTGCAAACTTTCATGCGGCGGCCATAGCGCAGATTCCGGAAGCGGTACTGACGGGAGTATTTGACAACAATCGGCAGAGCGCCGAGCGGTTTGCCGAATTGCACCAGATCCGCGTTTACGATACGATGAACGCTTTGCTCGGAAGCTGCGATGTGGATGCAATCTGCATCTGTACGCCGAGCGGTCTGCATACGGAGCAGGCGATTGCAGCCATGCGGGCAGGAAAGCATATCGTCTGCGAAAAGCCGATGAGTCTGACACTTTCAGATGCGGATCGGTTGATTGAAACGGCGCGGCAGACCGGCGTCAAGACCTGCATCATTTCCCAATTCCGTTTTTCGGATGCGGTGCAGGAGGTTCGTCGTGCAATCGACGTCGGCGCTTTCGGCAAGATCGTTTCCGGCAGTCTGCAAATGAAATATTTCCGATCGGACACTTACTATGCCTCGGGCGGATGGCGCGGCACATGGCAGATGGACGGCGGCGGATGCCTGATGAACCAAGGTATTCATGGAATCGACGTGTTTCGCTATCTGATGGGGCCGATGCGTCAGTTGACAGCGATCACCGATACGCTGACTCGAAAAATCGAGGTGGAAGATTCCGCGGTTGCAATCGTACGCTTTGCAAACGGCGCGGTCGGTACCATCGAGGGCTCAACCACCTGTTACCCGGGCTATCCGCGCCGCATCGAAATCTGCGGAGACGCAGGCAGCGTCGTCATGGAGGAGGATTCCATTCTTCGGTGGGATCTGCCGATCCCGTGCCGCCTGCCGGTAGGTGCGGAGGCGAAAAACGTGGCGTCGTCTGATCCGAAAGCGATTTCTGTGCAGGGTCATGTGCGGCAGATCAAAAACCTCGTAGACGCAATTCAAAACGGTGCAGAGCTCATGTCCGATGCCGAAACCGGTCGCCAAGCGTTGGAAGTAATTATCGGGATATATACGTCTTCCAAAGAAGGCAAACCGTATCTCTTTGCGTAGGCATAAGAAAAGGGTGAACAGATGAAAGCATTTTCCAAAGATGAATTGCAGGTTCGCGTATTCGAAACGCGAGCAG
>CAMHJE010000125.1:0-7171 GCA_946185305.1 uncultured Clostridia bacterium
CAGATGTTCGTTTTCAGCGCGTCGCGCACCTCGGCCTCGGTCGGGTCGATGTTCTTGTCCAAAAGCCCCTTGGCCGCCATGACCATGCCCGGCGTGCAGAAGCCGCATTGCACCGCGCCGCAGGCCGTGAACGCGTAGGCGTAAACCTCGCGCTCACGTGCCGTGAGCCCCTCGCAGGTGACAATGTGCCTGCCCTCCATGCGGTCGGTCATCGGAATACAGCTCCGGGAGGGCTTGCCGTCGATCAGCACCGTACACGTGCCGCACGCGCCCTCCGAGCAGCCGTTTTTCACGCTCAGCAGGCGCATATCGTCGCGCAGAAAGCGGATCAGCTTTTTATTGTCGGGCACGACGACGTGAATCCCATTCACGTAAAAGTCCGACATTGTGACGCGTTTTCCGTCTACATATACATCCGCCATGGGGATCCTCCCTTTGTTGTTTCATGCTCCGGTTCTCCGCAAGGAGAATCTTCCCGAACCTGCGTCGAAGCGGTTCATTCTGCCGCAAAGCCTTATCCGAGCAGGTACGGATACTTTTCCTCGATCGTCCGGATTACGTTTTGTACGCCCTCCGGCAAGGCGGAAAGGTCATGCATCGCCTTGGCGACGCCGAACAGCCGCACCTTATACCCATCTGCGAGCTTGATAAAGCCGTCGTTTGTCGAGCCGTCAAACTCGTTCTCCGTGCTGAACACCGTCCACTTTTCCTTATACGGACGCGAGGCATACGGGCAGAACACAAGGCAGTTGCCGCACTCGTTGCACATCCGGTCGATATGCACGATCTGCGGGTGCGCAAAGCCCGGCACGTCGATGGCGACGTTTGCGCGGTTCGGGCAGACCTGCACGCAGCATTCGCAGACCGTGTCGCAATGCAGACAGCGTCCGCTTTCCGTTTCGGCGCAGTCGTAGTCCCGCAAGACGCCCTGCTTCCATAGCGCCGCTTCCTTTGTAATATACGCGTCCCTGCCGATCTCGTAGGCATACCGCCCGACAATCGCTTCGGCGGTCTTCGCCGCGTCCGCAATGCCCTCCACAACCGTGGCGGGACCCCGGCGGCAATCGCCGACCGCATAGACATGCGGTCTTGTCGTCTCCATCGCGGCGGAGGCTTCGACGCGTCCGCGGCTGTCAAGGCTTGCGCCCGCCTTGGTGAACACCTCGGTTTCGACCTTTTCCCCGACGGCCGCGATCAGCGTATCGCACGGCAGCGCGACGGTTTCGCCGGTCGGCTCGGGGCTGCGCCGTCCGGAAGCGTCCGGCGCGCCGAGGATCATCTTCTCGCAAAGCAGCTTCCCGTCCGTAAAGGCAATCGGGCTTAAAAGCTCCATAAACTCCACGCCGTCGGCCTTTGCAAGCTGCAGCTCCTCCTCGTCCGCGGGCATATACCGCGCGGTGCGGCGATAGACGAGCATCGCCCGTTTCACGCCCGGATGCCGCTTGGCAACGCGCGCGGCGTCCATCGCGGTGTTGCCGCCGCCGATCACGATGACATTCTTGCCGATATCGCCGAGCGTGCCGTTTTTGGCCGCCTCCAAGAATGCGATCACGTTCTGCGCCTCGCCGTTTTCAAGCCGCATCTTCCCCTCGGCCCATGCGCCGATGGCATAGACCACGTCGGTGTAACCGCTTTGCAGCAGTTCATCCGCGCCCGGGGCGACCGCGCCGGTTTTGATCTCGACGCCGAGCGCCGCTAAAAGCTTTGCGTCGTTGTCGATACATTCATCCGCAATGCGGAACGCCGGGATCACATAGCGCACGATGCCGCCCAGCTTTTCCCGCTTTTCAAACAGCGTCACGCGCGCGCCCTGCCTTGCGAGGAAGTACGCCGCCGCCATGCCCGCGGGGCCGCCGCCCACGACCGCGACCTTCAGGCCGATGGATTCGGGGGCCTTGACGGTTTTTAAGAGTTCCGTAAATCCTTGCTCCGCCGCTGTCAGCTTCGCACGGCGAATGCGGATCGGTTCTTCATAGAAGTTGCGCGTGCACTTTTCGGCACAATGATGCGGGCAGATCGTGCCGGTGATAAACGGCAGCGGGTTCTTCGCGGTAATCACCTTCAAAGCCTCGGCATACTTGCCCTGTCCCACCAGTTCCACAGACTGCGGAATGTCCTGCCCGATCGGGCAGCCGTGCGTACACGGCGCGGTGAAGCAGTCAAACAGCGGCACCTTCTCGTCCAGCTTCCGCTTCGGCAGCGGCTTGATCGGCTTGGTGTTGCGCACCGAGGCCTTCGCCTGCTTCGCCAGCTGATCGACCTTGCCGACCGATACGCCCGTAAAGGGCAGATAGTCGTGCTTTAGGCACTTTTCGCCGAGCTGTTTCAACCGCTGATACCCGCCGGGCTTCAGAATCGTCGTCGCAAGCGTGATCGGCCATATCCCCGCATCGAACAGCCCGTCGATGTTGAATGCGTCGATGCCGCCGGAGAACGACAGCCGCAGGTGTCCGTCAAATTCCTCCGCCATGCGCTTGGCCATCTCGATGGTCAGCGGATAGAGCGACCGGCCGGACATGTACATTTCGTTGCTCGGCAATTCGTTTCGCGTCACGTCCACCGGGAACGTGTTCGACAGCTTCAATCCGAAGCTTACGCCGTTCTTCGCCGCAAGCGCCAGCAGCCGCTGAAACATCGGCACCGCGTCGGCATACTGCAGATCCTCGTTGAAATGGTGCTCGTCGAACACGATATAGTCAAAACCGAGCTCGTCGAGCGTCTTGCGGGCTGTCGCGTAGCCCAATATCGGGTTGCACTTGACGAACGTGTGCAGCTTCTTCACGTCGATCAGGTAGGATGCGATCTTTTCAATCTCCTGCGGCGGGCAGCCGTGCAGCGTGGACAGCGTCGCCTGGCGGCACACGCGCGGCTCGATCGCGTCAAGGTAAGCCGCGTCAACGTTCCGGAACCGGTCAAGGTTCTCGGTCGCCCATGCCTTGCATTCCTGCCAGATCGTGGTCTTGTCCGCGTGCATCATGCCCTCTAAAAACGCGTCGATCTTCGGGGACGTGATGCCCGCAAAGTCATAGCCGACGCTCATGTTGAACACGAAGCCCTCCGGGTCGCCCCAGCCGTATTCCTTGGTGAGCAGCTTCAGGATCCACCATGCCTTGATGTATTCATCCATCGCCTGCGGCACGGTCAGCTCGGTGGACCATTCGCAGTTATAACACTCGTCCTCCGCGACGATGCACGGCTTGTTGACGCACTTACTCAGTTCCTCGCCGTCCATGATCTGCACGGTCTTGAGCTCGAAGAACCGCGCGCCGCCGTAGTAGGCCGCGACGATGTTCTGCGTCAGCTGCGTATGCGGGCCCGCGGCGGGGCCGAACGGCGTTTCCAGCTTTTCACCGAACAGGTCGAGCGTCTTGCCCTTCTGGGGCGCAAACGGCCGCCGCACGCCGAACACCGCGCCGGTCTTGTATTCGGTCAGAATCCATTCCATCAGATTCGCAAACGGAATCGGGGTCATCAGATCGGACATGGGTTTTACCTCCGTATCAGTTTAAGGGTGGATAAGAGTGATGCGATATTGCGGCAGAGCCGCAGTTATATTGCGCTTACGCGCAGTGATATTGCTTCGCAGTGATATTCGCATCGAGGATGCGAGTTCAGGTAGTTTCTCCTTGCGGAGAATCTTTTTCTTTATCGGGCGAAGCCCATCATCAACTTTGCCGAAGTCAAAATATCACTGTGCGTCGGCACAATATCACTCGCCGTAGGCGAATATCACTGCACCGTAGGTGCAATATCACCACTTTGGTCGCTGTCAGGCATTGACAGCCGACCATAGCTTTCTTGCGCTTTCGCGGCACTTGGCCATCAGTTCCTTTTCGTCGCAAACGAGCAGCTCGCGGTCTTTCATCAGCACCTTGCCGTTGCAGATCGTCGTGATCACCGACTTGCCCTGCATGCCGAACAGGATGTGCGAGTTCGCGTTGCCGCCGTCCATCGGGGTCAGCGGGTCGTAGTCCGTCACGATCACATCCGCATACGCACCGGGCTTCAATACACCAAGCGGCGCCTTAAAGTACCGCCCCGCAATCTCCGCGTTGCCGTTGAACAGCATATCCGGGATCTCGCCCCACGCCACCGTCGGGTCGCACAGGTGGTGCTTGTGGATGATGTTCCCGACCTTATAGCTTTCGAGCATGTCGTTCGTGTAGCCGTCCGTGCCGAGGCCGAGCAGCAGGCCCAGTTTTTTCATTTGGATCACCGCGCCGCAGCCGACCGCGTTGCCCATGTTCGATTCCGGGTTGTGCACGACCGCCGTGTGCGTGGCCTTCAAAAGCTCCATCTCGGCCTTGTTGATGTGCACGCAATGGATCGCAAGCGTCTTGTCGCCGAGGATGCCCGCGTCAAAGAACCGCTCGATGATGCGCTTGCCGTAGTTGTGCAAAGAGTGCTGCAGATCCGCCGGGCCTTCGGCGCAGTGCACATGGAAGCCCGCTTCCTTGCCGCCGGACGCGAGACATTCCTCCAGCGTCTTGTCCGAGCAGGTGAACGACGCATGCAGACCCATCATGCCCTTGCGCATATCCGTGTCGTCCTTTTGTGCCCGCTTGATGAACCGTTCGTTCTCCTTGATCGACTGGACGCGCTTTTCTTCCCCGTCGCGGTCGGATACCTCATAGCAAAGCGAGGTGCGAACGCCAAGCGCAGTCGCGGCCTCGGCCAGCTCGTCGAGGCTGTCCGGAATGTCAAAGAAGCTCGCGTGGTGGTCGAACACGGTCGTCACGCCGTTTTTGATGCAGTCCGCATAGACGGCGTAGGCGGAGAGGCGGTCGTTCTCGCGCGTTAAGCAGCGGTCGATGCGCCACCATTGCCCCTCCAGGATGTCCATAAAGTCCTTCGGCGCATAGCCGCGAATACTTAACCCGCGCGCGAATGCGCTGTAAATGTGGTTGTGCATGTTGATGAGGCCGGGCATAATCACGCCGCCGTGCGCGTCGATCACATCCGCGTCCGGATACTTGGCTTTCATCGCCGCCGCGTCGCCGACTTCCTTGATGTACCGTCCCTCGATGGCGACCGCGCCGTTCTCGTAAAACTCGGTCCCGACCCGTGTCAGCACTCTGCCGTTTGTCAAAAGAATCATACGCATTCCGCTCCTTTACCCATTATTTACGATTTCATTATATCGCAAACCGCCTCATTGTGCAATAGCGGAAACTAAATTTTCAAAAGGGTTGCAAAAAATTTTTTAGTATTGTATGATGGGAGCATAGGCAGAGCCTATGTTCCGGTGATATTGCACCTACGGTGCAGTGATATTACGCTTCGCGTAGTGATATTTGCCTTCGGCAAGTGATATTTTGCCTTCGGCAAAGTGGATGATGGGACTTCGTCCCAATATAATCTTTCGATTCTCCGTAGGAGAATCTTCCTGAACTTGCATCGAAGATGCAAATATCACTGCTCCATGGCGACGCGTTAGACGACGCTTTGCGTCGGCGCGCGACGGCTCCTATATAACGAAGCGTTAGCGTAGTGGAAGGAGCAATATCACTGCAAAGCAATATAACTGCCCGAAGGGCAATATCACTGCAAAGCATTGGGAGGTTTGCATGAAACGCATCTACGGCTACCGCTGCACGCTGTGCGGCAAGGAATACCCGTTCGGGCCGGAGCTGATGACCTGCCCGTCGTGCGGGGAAAAGGGCATACTCGACATCGTGTTCAACTATGCCGAGGTCAAAAAGGAGCTGAACCGCGAATCGCTGACGAAAGACCGCGATAACTCCATGTGGCGCTATCGCGCTTTGATGCCGCTGAAGGGCGAGGGCCTATCCCGCTTCTTACGCATCGGGTGGACGCCGCTGTATGCGTCCGAACGGCTCGGGGACGAACTGGGCCTTAAAAAGCTCTACATCAAGGACGACGGCCTGAACCCCACCGCCAGCTTGAAGGATCGCGCCAGCGGCGTCGCGGTCGCCAAGGCGCTGGAACTCGGATACGACACGATCTGCTGCTCCTCCACCGGCAACGCCGCCTCGTCCTGCGCAGGCAACGCCGCCCGCATGGGGCTGAAAACCGTAATCTTCGTGCCGGAGCGCGCGCCAAAGGGCAAGGTCGCGCAGCTGCTGATCTTCGGCGCCAACGTCATTTCCGTCAAGGGCGACTACCGGCAGACCTTTGAACTCAGTAAAGCCGCCATCGAAAAATGGGGCTTCTATAACCGCAACGCGGGCATCAACCCGATCCTCACCGAGGGCAAAAAGACCGTCGCGCTGGAGATTGCCGAGCAGCTTTCCTGGCAGCCCACCGACTGGGTCGCCGTCTCCGTGGGCGACGGCTGCACGATCGGCGGCGTGTATAACGGCTTCCATGACCTCTATGAAATGGGCATGATCGAGCGTATCCCCAAGATCCTCGGCGTCCAGTCCTCCGGCTGCTGCCCGTTTGTCGATGCCGCAGAAAACCACCGCGACCTTGTCCCCACGCCCGAAAACACCTTGGCGGACAGCATTGCCGTCGGCGTCCCGCGCAATCCGAAGAAGGCACAGCGCGCGGTCGAGCAAAGCGGCGGACGCTGGATCGCGGTCAGCGACGACGAGATCCTTGCCGCGATGCGGCTTTTAGGCCGCACGGAAGGCGTGTTCGGCGAGCCTGCGGGCGTGACCGCCACGGCAGGCGTCAAGCGCGCGGTGGAGCTTGGGATCATCAAGCCCTCCGAGACCGTCACCACGATCTCCACCGGCTCCGGCCTCAAGGACGTTGCCAACGCCCTCCGCGCCGCGGGCGAGCCGTTCCTCTGCGAGCCGGATATCCGCGTGCTGGAGGCAAGCGGCAGGATCAGGTGACGCGGGGCGCAAATGAAATTTCCGCTTTGCGGAAGTGAAATGGCTTCGCAGTGATATTCGTTCGCAGAGCGAACGAGTGATATTGCGGCAGAGCCGCAGCGATATTGCTTCGCAGTGATATTCGCATCATAGATGCGAGGGAAGGTAGATTCTCCATCCGGAGAATCTATTTTTATGGGCGCGAAGCCCCACCCCGTCCTTCCAAGCTTCCAGCATCGTCATTCCGAATTTCACACACCGTCATTCCAATCCCCAACACCGTCATTCCGAGGAGGAACGAATGTGACGACGAGGAATCTCTGCATACAAAAGACTTGTGTGCGGGTGTGGGACGTGTCCGCGCTTTTCGGTTTCCGAGATTCCTCACT
>CAMHJE010000126.1:0-7161 GCA_946185305.1 uncultured Clostridia bacterium
CGTTTCATCGGGATAATCAATAGCGGCTTCAACAGAGGAACGAGCATCTAAAACCAGATCCTCTATGGCTTCCACTTGCCGCCGTATTCCGCCGCTCAATTGATGCAGGGCCGAACGTAAGGAAGCATCGGCTTGCGCGTTGATGATATCCATGACAGCTTCGGCTTGCGTCAAATCCATTTTGCCGTTCAAAAAGGCACGCTTGGTAAATTCACCGCCCTCTGCGGGACGGAATCCCAAGTGCAAAAGGGCTTCTGAAACCTTTCGAACGGTTTGTATGCCGCCGTGACAATGCAGCTCGAGCATGTCCTCTCCGGTATAACTGCCGGGTGCAGGAAACCACGCGGCCATGCAGGCGTCAAGCATTTCTCCGTTTTCACGAATGACGGCATACGTCATCACTCGCGGCTGCAGCTGTTTATGCAGAAGCGTGTCGAAAACCAGCTTTGCATCCGGCCCGGAGATTCGCATGACGGCAATTGCGCCGCCGATGGCTGTAGAGGGCGCGAAGATCGTATCATTTCGGTTTTGCATGGGCATTGAACCTCTAAATTGAAAAAAGACCGCTTTCGCGGTCATAGTTGTTATTTTTCAGGCGCAATAATGACGGCGCGGTTCGGCTCTTCGCCTTCACTGTATGTCGTAACGCCGCGGAAGTTTTGTAACGCGGAATGCAGAATACGGCGCTCGTATGGATTCATCGGCTCCATCGTGACTGCGCGTCCGCTCTTGACGACGCGAACAGCAGTATGCTTGGCAAGCTTGCGAAGCGTTTCCTCACGACGCGCGCGATAGTCTTCCGTATCGACGCTGACGCGGCGGTAGGCATTTTCTTTGCGATCTTTGTTCCAATACAGCGAAACAAGATACTGAATCGCATCAAGCGTTTCTCCGCGACGGCCGATCAAAAGGCCGTCGGTGTCTGAAACAATGTTCAGACGGAGGCCGTCCTCTAACTGTGCAGCCTGTACCGTTGCGTCGATCTTCATAGCTTTCAAAAGATCCGAAAGGAACAGAGCCGCTTCATTTGTCTTGGCCAGTTCATCATCATATTCGATTTTGGGCGCAGCGGGCTTCTTGCTGCGATCCTCCTTGCCGGAGCGTTCGCTGCGTTCGTTGCTTCTGCCGGGCTTTCGATCTTCCTTCTGCCGTTCAGTTTTCTTCGGACGTTCATCGGATTTGGCAACCTTTTCAAAGACCGGCGTAACCGGAACCTCCAACTCCGTAATGCGGACGATGGCGTTCTTTGCGCCAAGCCCGAATAACCCCTTGCTTTCCTTCTGAATGATTTCCGTTGTTACCTGGTCGATGGAAAGACCCATCTCCACCAGCCCATGGAAGATCGCTTCATCGACATTTCTGCCGGAGAACTCCATGCTTCTCATGCTTTTGCCTCCACACTTTTGGTATCTTTACCTTTTTTGAAAACAGTAACGTTCAGAATGACATTGACCAGCATGGCGAAAATGTTGGAGAAGGTCCAGTAGAACGCAAATGTTGCATCATAACGGTAGCAGAAGAAGACGGAGATCAGAGGCATGAAGTACATCATTGTCTTCATGGACTGATTGGCCTGCGAATTGGCATTGCTCTGCGGAGCAGGCTGCATCTTCTGCTGAATCCAGGACATCAGGAAACCAGTCGCGCCCGCCAGCAGCGGCAGGATCGCGTAACCGTTGGACATGGAATAAAAATTCGGAATGGAATCCGTAATCGGCACGACAAACGCTTCGTATGCCGTTTTGAAGGCTGCGCCGGCATCTGCCGCAACCACATATTCCATAACGCCGAATTCATCGAACTGCACCGTAAAGAAATGCAGCTTGTACAGGAGCTCATTCAGCGTGTCGGCATGGTTGTTGTAGAAAATGAAATCCTTGATCGGAGAAGCGCCGGCAAATGTCTGCCAGAATTCCGCTGCACTCATCAAAGAACCGCCCGGAGACAGGTTGTCCGGCCGCCAGATATTGGTGATCCAAAGGAACTTGAAGCTGTCGAACATTTCGAGTCCCTGCCCGTTTTGAATGGCAATCATCAAAGAAAGCATCTGCTCATTCGCCCAAGCGCGGAACGCGTTGAAGAACATAATGAGAAGCGGGAACATCAGCAGCATCGGCAGGCAGCCGCCGAACATGCTGACGCCATGCGCCTTTTGGATTTTCTGCTGCTCGGCATACAGCTTTTGCGGATCGTCCTTGTATTTTTTCTGCAGCTTATCAAGCTCCGGCTGAATCTCCTGCATCTTGATCTGCGATTTGCGGGAGGAGATATCGCCGACAGACGTAGCCAAACGAATAGCGAGCGTAAAAATGAAAATCGTTAAAACGACAACAGCACCGCCATGCCCGGAGGCATTGGCGGAGGAACCGAACAATGCAGATATCTGCTGATAGACCCACGACATGGCCAAGTACAGCCAACGGGTCAAAAAGAAGGATGTTGTCATGCGGTAAACTCCTTACTTGTGATGCGGTTCGGGAACAGGATCAAACCCGCCCTTCGCAAACGGATTGCAGCGTAACAAGCGCCAACCGGCCAGCAAGCACCCTTTACACACGCCGTGCTTTTCAATCGCCTCCATGGCGTATTCGGAGCAGGTCGGCGTATAGATGCATGCATTGGGAAGAAACGGCGAAATCTCTCTTTTATAAAAGCGAAGCGCACCGATCAACACGCGTTTCATGAGCGATTCTCCCAAAGACCGGCTCGCTTGAGAATGCCGGACATCTGTGCTTGCATGTCGGCAAACGGCACATCGAGCACTTCCCGACGGGCAACGAAGATGAGGTTGGAGCCTGGGCGAATGGAGCCGAGCATCGGTGTGATGCAGGCGCGAAGCCGTCTTTTGACGCGGTTGCGCTGCACGCTGTTCCCCACCTTTTTGGAAACGGAGAAACCGACCTTGACGCTGTCGGTGCGATTCCTTGCCCAGATCAAAGAAAACAAATGCGAACCTACGGATTTTCCGACACGGTAGGTGTAACGAAATTCCTTATGTCGTTTCAAAGAATAGGATCGATTCACCGTTTTCTTTTCCGAATACAGCAATTACGGCAAGCCAACCGCTTGCCGCAAGCGCTCATTCAATTCGTTGTGTTCCGTTTGCTTTGGAAAGCATTATGCGCTCAGCTTCTGACGACCCTTTGCGCGTCTGCGCTTCAGAACGTTGCGGCCGTTGGCAGTCGCCATACGCTTGCGGAAACCATGAACCTTGCTGCGCTGTCTTTTCTTGGGCTGATAGGTACGTACCATATTATTAGACCTTCCTTACATGAATAGTCACGCCGTATTCCGGCGCAATAGCATTGCTTATTATAGTGAATAAACCCCTTGTTTGTCAAGAGGTAATTTCCGAATTTTATCAACCGCCGACCAGAGGCAGCAATTCCGCTTCGCTGCGTCCCGTAGATGCTGCCAGTTCGGCAATCAAAACCTGCCTGGCCGTTAAAAACATTTTCCGTTCGCCGGCAGATAGTCCTTTCTCTTTTTCACGCCGCATCAATGCCTTTACGACACAGGCTACGTTGTCTATGCGGCCTTCTTTGAGCTTGTCTAAATTGTCTCTGTATCTTTGGTTCCAGTTCTCGCTTTCTGTTGCGTAAACATTGTCTGACAAAAAACGAATCATATCTTGGCAGGTTTGTGGATCGGCGATCGGCCTCAGTCCGACCGCTTGTGCACCGCTGACGGGAATCATCGCTGTCATGCGGCCTGCTATGAAACGCAGCAGATAGTACTGCGCAGTTTCACCCAATACGGAATGTTCTTCGATTGCCTCTACTCTTCCTACCCCATGCATCGGATAGCATACCAGTTCACCGATGTGGAACATACGCTCACCTCCTTTTACTCATTATATCGGACGAAACGGATGCTTGTCAAGAAATTGTAAACCCGCGTTTTCGCTGATACTGCTGCAAAAATACATTTCTGATAAGCAAAGCAGGCTCCGTTATCGAAGCCTGCTTTGGCATAAGGATCAAAGGTTTTTGGGCTGCTCTTCAAAATGAATATCTTGAATCAGAGCCGAAGCGTGATGTTCGAGCATGTTGCCCATCGAGGTACGGTCGTGAATCGTTTTAACGGCCATGGCAAACAGCGGTGCAGCAGAGATAATGCGGATCTTCTTATAATTTGCTGCTTCGGGACATTCGACAGTATCGGTCGTAACAACCCATTCATAAGGACTGTCCTCAATCCGGCGAAGGGCCTTGTCATTCATGGCGTTATGCGACAGAGCGCCGAAAATGCGGTTCGCGCCATTTTCCTTCAAGCCGCGGGCAATGTCCACCATTGTGCCGCCGGAAATGGAGAAATCATCCACGACCAAGCAGTTTTTGCCTTTTACGTCGCCGATAATATTGAGAATCTTTGCGTTTTCGCTGTGGTCGAAACGGGTCTTGTCCCCAATCGCAACCTCGGCGTTCAATTCATTGGCGTATTCATGGGCACGCTTGGCGCTGCCGGCATCGGGCGCAACCACAACGAGATTATCATCCACAAGACCCTGTCTGCGGACATACTCGGAAAGCAGCGGTCTTGCGTAAAGATGATCCACCGGCTTTTTGAAAAAGCCCTGAATCTGCGCGGCATGCAAATCCATGAACAGAACGCGGTCTACGCCGACGGTCTCGATACAATCGGCGCAGACGCGGGCACGAATCGAAACGCGCGGTTCGTCTTTTTTGTCGCCTTTTGCGTAGGAAAAATACGGAATGATAGCCGTTACGGAGTTAGCGCTCGAACGCTTGAAAGCGTCGATCCAAAACAAAAGCTCCGTAAACTCTGTGTTTGGATCGCGAGCAATCGGCTGCACCAAAAATACGTCATTGTCACGGATACATTCGTTGATACGAACGAAGATATTCCCCTCCGAGAACATAAGAGTCTGCGAATCTCCGAGTTCCGTTCCGAGAAAGTCACACATGCGCTGTGCGAAAGGACGCCCCGTTCTTCCCGCAAAGATCTTAATACTGCCCGAACCTTCGTACATAATAACCTCTCTATGAAATTTTTAGGCATATTGCCTTTACGCATTGAGTATAGCACACATGGCGGCAAAGTACAACCGTTTGCGGGAAAACTTTTTGTCAAAGATCGGAATGTCGTTTAAGGTTCAGGCAGCAAGTCAAGCATATCTTTTTCTGTTACATCGGTATAGGTTTGGGGCACGTTTCCGATCAGAATACTTTCCGCGATCGGCGCCTGTGTTTCGACAGTCACGATGTAGGCGTCTCCGGGCAGAATGATGCGGACGGTCGCTTTCAGCTGCAGGGTGATCCGATGCAAGGTCTGATTGATGCCGGCGCTGGAAAAGCGGCTTGAAAATGTAGACTGCACGGAGCCCGCTGGTGTAAACTTTAAAGTAATATCCGGTCCCAATCCGGCAAACATCGGGATGCCCAGTACTGTGCCGATCGGGATCGAAACCCCCTGCTCGCCGAGGGAAGCGATTTTTTCCTGCGCGCAGATCGCGCAGTCCGCCGCCAATGTGTTCAGCTTGCTGCTGTTGGCTTCGAGAAAATAGACCGATCCGTTGGATTCATGCGCAACGACAAGATCGTCCGTATTGGCATCCTTGCTCAGGATCTGCAATACGGCATCGTTCATTGCTGCAGCTGCAATCGATTCGACGCGCGCTTTAGATAAACCTTCCAAAACCGGCCGCAAAGAACGGTTGACGTAGATAAAAGCAAAGCCGAACATCAGAATCAAGAGCAGGAGAACCAACAGCCCTCTTCGGTAAATCATGCGTTTCATGTCAAAACGTATGATCAGACATGACAGATTATTCCGAAATTTGACAAAAACCGGTTGTCCTTCGGCTGTGGCTTTGTTATAATGATTTCATGGCAAATGAATCGAACTATCAAACCATCAACCGTAAAGACGGCAAGCAGAAATCCCTCCCAAACGGTGCAGCCCAAAGGCAAAGTGCCGTTGCGGATTCCAAACCTGTCGTTGGAAATCATAAAAGCAAAAAGTCAAAAAAACGCAGAAGGCAGCGCCGCAGGCTGATGCTGCTCGGTGCGATTGCGGCGTTCGTTTTGCTGCTTGCCGTTATATTCGCAATTGTAGCGGCAGTGAACGGATGCGGGTGCAAGGCGCAGACGGCATCGGCAGAAACAGAACCGATCGAAACGCAGACGCCGGAGCCGATAGATACTCCGCTGCCGACTGATGAGCCGTATATCACGCCGGAGCCGTTGATTAAGGATGCGTGGTATCAAAAGCGGAACGAGGAATTGGAACGATATGTCCGTGCATTTGGCGGTTTGGATTCGGAACGGGACGTCAAAATGCGCGTCGCACAAATGGCGATAGATCCGAAGCAGAAGCGGGTCGCATTTACGTTTGACGATGGCCCGCGTGACGAATTGACCGATGCGATTTTGGATATATGTGAGCAATATAATATCCGCGTGACGTTCTTTATCAAGGGCGCATATATCCAGGGTCATGAGAAGCAGCTGCAACGGATGCTTGCCCTTGGCTGTGAAATCGGGAATCACACGTGGGATCATACGGATGTGGAAACGCTGTCGGCGGAGGAAATGCGTTATCAGATTACGCGTGTCAGCGACACATTGGAAAGTCTGCTTGGGTATCACACCCATCTTTTCCGTCCGCCGTATATCAGCTATGGAAAGAAGGGCTCGGAAACGCGTGAAAACCTGCTTGCCATCATGCGGGAATTCGATATGGCAGTTATCAATCATACGCGCAGCACGCATGACACCTATGACGACTATACTTCGGATATGATCTATCAGCGCATGATCGATCCTTATGATGATACGGGACACGATCTGCACAACTCGATCATTCTCTGTCACGATAAAACCCAAAGGACGATAGAGGCTTTCCGAAAAGCGGCGCCGGTTCTGGTGGAGCAAGGGTATCAGCTTGTAACGGTATCTGAGCTTTTGTACTGCTCCCCCGACGGTTTCCATGCTGCAGGCATATACAGTAAAGCAGATTAGCTTCATCTAAAATACAAACAGAGCTTTTCAAACGGAAAGCTCTGTTTTATACTTAGGAAAACAAAAAGACACCGCAAAGATGTCTTTTTTGCTTGGAGCAGGTAACGGGACTCGAACCCGTGACCTCAGCTTGGAAGGCTAATGTGTTACCACTACACTATACCTGCATATATTGGAG
>CAMHJE010000127.1:0-7155 GCA_946185305.1 uncultured Clostridia bacterium
GACCTTGACGAAGTTCATGCAGGTCTGGAAGTCCAGATACTTGAGAACGTATGCAGCCGGGATCTCATCGAAGTAGCCGTAGCCGAACGACGTGTACGGCCCGATCCAGATATCCTGGGTCAGCTCGACGCCGTTGAGCTTGCACCACTCGGCAAAAGGCAGCGCGAGGTCCTTCAGATTCGGGTTCTCGCCCTTGACCGGCTCACGCTTGGCGTTGACCTGGGAGAAGCCGTCGTAGCGGCCCTGCGCCACGCCGCGGTGACCGTTCACGTCATAGCCCTTATACTTGGTTTCGAGGATCTCGCCGAGCTTCTTGACCTGCTTCTTCATCTTCAGAAGACGCGGGATCTTGAGGATGTTCTTCTTCGGCTCGAACGGCTCGATGACCTTGCCTTCGCGGTTCTTGTAGTTACGGTTGAGCTTCGGGCCGTCGTGCGTGATGCCGCAGAATTCCTCGACATCGTGAACGGCATAGTAGCTCGGCACGCCCATGATCGCGCCCATCTCATACCGGCGTCCGTTGTACGTCGGAGACCAGCACTTGCCGCCGACGCGGTCGAGCCGCTCTAAAATGGTGTAGTTGTTGTATCCTTTTTTCTCGAGGTACATACCTGCGGACAGACCCGCGGGGCCGCCGCCGATGATGCAGATGCGTGTGTTCTTGTCCATAAATATCCTCCCAATCATTTTACTGTCGCTTTACAGACATGCGTATTATACAACACTTTCTCAGAATTTGCACCCCTTTTTTATAAAAATCTGAAATATTTCTGCTTTTTGTAAAAAAAACTTTGCACAAGCCGCAAAGTGTGGTATATTGTACGCACAAACGACTCGCAAGGAGGTATCGGCTATGCGTTTCCATTCGTTTTTTGAAATGCTGTCCCATTACGCAGCCGTTTCGCCCGACGCTCCCGCGCTCTATTACGGCATCGGCGAGCGCCGCGTCTGCTCGTTTGCCGAGCTGAAGGCATGCGTCCTGCGGCGTTCGGAGGAGCTTGCAGCCTCCGGCAAGACCTGTATCGGCGTCCTGTCCGACGGCAGCTTTGACTGCGTCGTGACGATCTTTGCCGCCGTCCATGCGGGCCTGCAGGTTGTGATGCTCGACGAGAACGCGCCCGACGAGCTTTTGCAAAAGCTGATCGCCTATACGGATATTGATATGCTGTGGGGCGACCCCGACCTTTGCGAGGCGCTGAACGATGCCATAACCTGCGGCGTCAGGGACGGCGCGCATAAAATCCTGTTTTTCACCTCCGGCACGACCGAAAGCGCCAAGGCTGTGGTGCTGACCGACGAATCGCTGATGGCGAGCGCCTATAACGGCAGCGCCATGCTGCCCCTTGCGCCCGGCGATACGCTGCTTTGCATGCTCCCGCTCGGACATGTATTCGGCTTCGTCTGCGGCCTCCTTTGGGGGCTGTCCTGCGGGGCCGCCGTCGCGCTCGGCAGAGGCGCGCGCCATTATACCGACGACTGCCGGTTCTTCCGCCCCACCGCCCTGTCCGCGGTGCCGCTTTTGTGGGGCTTCCTATTAAAGCAGGACGCTCTGAATCCCGAGCTGCAGCTCGTGCTGATCGGCGCGGGGGACTGCCCGAAAGCCCTTTTGGAGGCGGCAAAGGCGCGCGGCATCCGCGTCGCGTTCGGCTACGGCCTGACCGAGACGAGCTCCGGCGTGGCGATCAGCACGGAGGGCGACCCGTATGCGATGGCGGTCTGCCCGGACGATACGATCACGATTGCGGTGGACGGCGAGGTCTGCATCCATGCCCCGACGTGCATCATGCAGGGCTATTACAAGCGGCCCAAGGATACCGCCGCCGTGCTGAAGGGCGGCGTGCTCTACACCGGCGATCTCGGCTATCTCGATCTGAAGAACCGGCTGCACATCACCGGTCGCAAAAAGGAGATCATCGCGCTGGCCGACGGCACGAAGCTGTTCCTGCCCGAATATGAACGGGACTGCGCCGCCGCCCTCGGCACCGACGAGCTTTGCATCACCCTGCACGGCGGCGTCCCGACGCTTGCCATCGGCAAAATCGTCCAGGGCGACGCAAAAGCCGTGCTCGAAAAGCTCAGGTCCGTCAACGCCGCAAGGCCGCGCGGACAGCAGATCAAAAAGGTCGTTTTCCTGCCGCACGCGCTCCCGCGCACCGCGACCGGAAAGCTCAAACGCTGGGAGATTCAACAGGAGGTAGAAGGACTATGATTACCCGTCAGGAGATTTTGGATCGCACGAAAGCCATCATCTACGAGAGCGCGCCCGAGCTGGAGGGCATGGAGCTGAACGACAATACGGTCATCAACACCGACGCCGCCCTCGATTCGATGGGCTTCACGCTGATCATCTGCCGTCTTGAGGCGGCGTTCGACGTGCGCATCCCGACCCGGCAATGGCAGAAGCTGTCCACGCTCGGCGATGTCGTGGACGCCATCGAAAAGCGTCTGCCGAAGGCGTAAGCTATGCCGGTCTATCAAAGCACGCATACCGTTTTGAGCTCCGACGTGGACGCGTCGCAGCGGCTGCGGCTGTCCACGCTGTTCACGATGCTGCAGGAGGCGTCCATCGCGCACACGACCGCGCTCGGCATGGGGCGGGAAAAGACGCTCGACAAGGGGCTTTTGTGGATCATCACGCTGCAGCAGGCGAAGATATACCGCCTGCCGGTCTACGACGAAACGGTGACGCTCGCGTCCTGGCCGAATCGGACGATGCACCTCTACTTTCCGCGAAGCTATCGGCTGACCGGCAAGGACGGCGAAACGCTTGTCGAGGCCGCGGCGGTGTGGGCGCTGATGGACAGGGCCACGCGCCGCATCGTGTTTCCCGAAGCGCACGGCATTGTGATCGACGGCACGAACGAAAAGACCGACCCGCCGTTCCCCCGCCCGCCGCGCCTGCCCGCGCCGACGGAGACGATCGCCTTCACCGTGCCGTACAGCTATACCGACCTCAACGGGCACATGAACAACACGCGCTACCTCGACCTTGCCGAGGACGTAATGCCCCAAGGCCTCCGATCCCGCCCGATCGCCTCGGTGCAGATCGAATATACCGGCGAAGCCAAGGCCGGGGAAACGCTGCGCCTGTCCTGCGCCGCCACCGACGCCGCCTTTGCCATGCAGGGCGAGACGGAAAAAAGGCTGTTCCGGATGCTGCTGGAATACAAATAGGCAAAAAGCACACGCCCTTGCGGCATGTGCTTTCGTTTATCCTCTCAGCTATACCCTTTCGTACCGGCAGAACCGGAACCCGATTCCCTCGTAGGTTTGCGGCTTGCCCTCGTTTGTCAGCTTCCATTCGCCGGAGGCCAACAGATCGGGATAGAACGTGTCCGCGCCGTCGGACGGGTAATCGTTGTGCGTGACAAGGCAGGTATCGCAGTACGGCAAAAACAGCCGGTAGATGCTTGCGCCGCCGATCACGAACACGTCATCCTTCGGGATATCCTTGACGGCGTCGAGCGCCGCCTGCGGGGAACGGACATAGATCAGCTCGGTCGTGCGGCCGGCGGCCCTGTCGGCCTCGGCGGCGGCGACGGATGCGGGACGGATCTTCCTTTCGTCGTCGATCAGCACGATGTTTTTGCGATCCTTTAAGGGCGCCATGCGCGGGAAGCTCTCGAGCGTGGTGCTGCCCATGATGCAGGTCTTGCCCCGCGTCGTCTCGCGGAAATACTTCATGTCCGGCGGCAGGTTGATCAGCAGCTGCCCCTTCCTTCCAATCGCCCAGTTCGGGCTGACGTTGACAATTTCAATCATATCGGATCTCCCTTAAATCGCAATCGGGATGTTTTTGATCTGCTCGCCGAACCGATAGCCCTCCAGCTGCACATCGTCGGTCGTGAAGTCGTAGAAGTTTTTCACGTCCGGGTTCAGAATGAACTTCGGCGCGGGGAACGGCTCGCGCGCGATCAGCTGCTCGACAAGCGGGATATGCCGGTCGTAGATGTGCGCGTCCGCGATCACGTGAACGAGCTCGCCCACCTCCATATCGCACACCTGCGCCATCATGTGCACGAGCACGGCATACTGCACGACGTTCCAGTTGTTCGCGGCGAGCACGTCGTTGCTGCGCTGGTTGAGGATCGCGTTCAGAACGAGCTTGCCGGTTTCCTGATTCTTGGTGCAGTTGAACGTCATGCTGTACGCGCACGGGTAGAGGTTCATCTCGTGCAGGTCGGCAAAGTTGTAGATATTCGTCATGATGCGGCGCGAATACGGGTTGTTCTTAAGGTCGAAGATCACGCGATCGACCATGTCGAACATGCCCTCCTTGTATTGGTGCTTGACCGACATCTGATAGCCGTAGGCCTTGCCGATGGAGCCGTCCGGATCCGCCCATTCGTCCCAGATATGCGGCTTTAGATCGTGGATATTGTTGGACTTCCTCTGCCAGATCCACAGGATTTCATCGACGGCGGACTTGATCGCGGTGCGGCGCAGCGTCATGATCGGAAACTCCTTCTTCAGATCGTAGCGGTTTACGACGCCGAACCGCTTGACCGTATACGCGGGCGTACCGTCCGGCCAATGCGGGCGCACCTTCTCCCCCGTCGTGTCGATGCCGTTGTCGATGATGTCCCGGCACATTTTGATAAAGACTTCGTCTGCGTATGCCATAGCCGCACCTCCGTGTGATAATAGAAAAGTATACCATAGTTTGCAGCGTTTGCATAGCCTCGGCGCAAAATATTCTGCGTCCGCGCCGCCCGACCTATATGCAAATCATATGAAAGCCATATCCATCAGCGTTTTATATCTTGTGTTTTATGACTATATATGGTATAATTCTTTAAGGGTTCTATACGTATGAGAAAGCTAAGCGAAAGAGAAGAATTTCACGATATTTACCCGGAGTTCAACGAGGCATATGAGCGCATGCTCACGCACAAGGAGCGATCCGGGGCAAAGGCGATCGCGGCCGTGCTGCAAGCTGCTCCGGCACTGGCGCTGGTCGCTGCTTTTGCATGTCTTTTGCTTTTGCAATCCGTTTCCGTTTCATTCAGGCTGGACGCCGTGACCCCTGTTTCCGCGCAGGCGGAGGTGCAGTCCGACCTTTCCTTTTCCAATTACAAATATCCGATCTATTATCGTCTGTATCCGATCGAACAGATCCTCGCGCACGAGGACGATACGCGGGAGCAGCCGCCTGCGGAACGCTATGCCCTCGGCGCTCCGGTGCGCACGGGCGAGCTGACGAAGCGCACCGAGCGGCTGTCCTTTTCCGGTCTTTCCGAGGGCAGATCGTATCTTCTGCTGCTTTTTATCGAGGAGCAGGATCCGATGGAACAAGCTGTCGGGGACGAGCTGCTGATCGTGCTGCCGCCCGCAACGCCGACGCCTACACCCCCGTCGAGACCGACGCCTACTCCCACGCCGACGCCCACGCCGACGCCTTCGCCGACGCCGACGCCCACGCCGACGCCTACACCTACACCTACACCGACGCCCACGCCAACGCCTTCACCGACGCCCACGCCAACGCCAACGCCTACACCTACGCCTACCCCGACGCCCACGCCGACGCCTACCCCGACACCGACACCGACGCCCACGCCGAGGCCAACGCCGAGACCGACGCCGAGACCGACGCCAAGACCGACGCCGAGACCGACGCCCACACCCACGCCGACGCCCACGCCAACGCCGACACCCACGCCAACGCCAACGCCGACGCCGACACCGACGCCCACGCCTACGCCGACCCCGACCCCAACGCCCACGCCTACGCCTACGCCCGTGGACACGCATCATGTGACGATCGTCAACACCTTCATTGACGGCGACGGCTACGGCAGCGGCTATGCGAACCCGACCGATGCGGAACCGGGCGCCACAGTCCACATCGGATGGACGGTACTGCCCGGGTATACCATTATGGAGAACGAATGGTATGCCGAGGATAAGGACGGTAACGAGGTGATGCTGAACTGGGATTCCGCGACAATGTCGCTGACCTTCACGATGGGCGAGAGCGATGTGACGGTCTATCTGGCGTTCGGCTTCGCGACCTATTCCGTCGACATAACAACGGACGGCAACGGCACCGCCTCGACGGAATACGCCATGTACCAGGAGGGCGAAACGGTTTATGTTGTGACCGTGCCGAATCCGGGGTATGAGCTGGATCTCGTGACGGTCACGGACGACGATGGCGCGATCCCCGTGACGATCACCTCGGACGGGGTCGTCAGCTTTACGATGCGGACCTCCAATGTGCAGGTATTTCTATCCTGGCGGGTCGCGTAACCGCGGCGCAGGTATTTGAAAAGGACAGAACGAAACGAACCGACAGAAAGGAACAGAACTATGAAAAACAAATCCAGTCTCAATGGCGGAAGGATCGGCTTTATTATCGCGGCGGTCATTCTGCTGGTCATTGCCGTCGCAGGCTTTTCCGGATGGTTCCCTGCGCTTCGGGAGGCGCTTGCCGAGACGTTTTCGACCGATCTCGGCGGGTATCGGCTGACGCCGGTCAAGCTGATCGCTGCGATCGCCGCGCTTGCCTTCGTCTACCTCCTCTGCGCCGCGCTGACGTGGCTGCTGCGGGTATTGAGCAAAAACACCCGTGTCAAAACCGTGACCGAGCTTGTCTCCAGCGTCATCCGGTATCTCGGCGTCATTCTCGGCGTCGTCTGGGCGCTTACGATCCTCGGTCTTAACGCGACGGCCGCGTTTGCGAGTCTCGGCATCATCACGCTGATCATCGGCTTTGCCTCGCAGCGATTGATCGAGGACGTGATCTCCGGTCTGTTCATCGTGATGGAGGGACAGTATAACGTCGGCGACATCATCATACTGGACGATTTTCGCGGCACGGTGCAGCGGATCGGCGTCCGCACGACAACGATCGTCGATCCCGGCGGCAACTATAAGGTCGTCAATAACTCCGATATCCGCAATTTTCAGAACCGCTCCAAGGCGCTTTCGCTCGCCGTTTCGGAAATCGGCATCACCTATGAGGAGGACATTCCGCGCGTCGAGGCGATCCTGAAGGACGCGCTGCCCGCCATGCTTGCGCGCAATGCGGACGTGTTCCTTGCGGCGCCGAAGTACCTCGGCGTCGAGGCGCTTGCGGATTCCGCCGTCGTCCTGCGGTTCACGGTCGACTGCACAGAGGAAAACGTGTTTGCCGCCCGGCGGCGTTTGAAC
>CAMHJE010000128.1:0-7112 GCA_946185305.1 uncultured Clostridia bacterium
TCCCGACGCGCTTGCGGCTTCAGCCGCAAGGTAAAGCTTTCAACGAAAACTTTGCGACTCCCAACATCAGCTCCAAGCCCCCGATCGAAAGGTCGGGGCTTTGCTATATGGAAAATGGGAGGCGGATCCGAGAGGGCGCGGCGGGAAGAGAAAATTTCTCATGTATCCAGCTCCGCATAGTACAAAATTCCGGACGCTGCATCATAAATCGCGATCGAAAAATTGAAAGCCCCGCGCGTCAATACCGGACGGCTTCTTTGCGGAGCGGACGGATCGAATCGATCCGAAAAATACCAATACCCATCGGTGATCCGGGGGACAGATGCCTTTTTCAGATACGGGCCGGAAGCCGACCCGGCTTTGGATTTGCCGTAAATAAGTATCTCCAACTCCTCCGGCAAGGGAAGGGACTGCCAACCGGCTGCCTGCGATAGCGTCACACCAAAGGCGGCGTCGGAAATTCGGTAAGCCGCATAGTATTCGCCGTCGCCGTGAAAGCCGCCGTGCGTGTCGATCGATTCGAGCAGCTCGCCTTGCGGCAGCACAAGACCGGTCTGCTCACGGATACGGCGGGTAACCTGCGCCTCGGTGGGATACCGGATACCGTTGCCGTCCAAAGCAGTACCAAGACTTAACAGCAGCACAAACAACCCGATAAATGCCCTTTGGAGGATTTTTCCAAGCAGCTTTCCCAACAGATAAAACATACAGCACACCTCTTGCTGAAGGAAAGCACATACGAATATTGAATGTCAAGATAAATATATTGAAATACGATAAATTTTGACAGATAGAAAAGGAGCACGTTACCATGCTCCGCAGCTTCTATGCCTTTATATCAGTTTTAGTAGTTCCTTTTCGCTTACCCCAAGCAGCCCGCCGAGGTGCTCCAAAATCCTTGCGTACGATTCCTCCGGCGTGCGGTCGTAGACGTGCGCGGCAAAGGCGTCGCCCATGAACTGCTCCGGCGTGCTGTACTCCGCGACGCCCCAGCCATAACGGTTGCCGAAACGGTCGAAGTCATAGAGAAAGTCGGAAATCAGCACGTATGTTTCGGCCTGCAGGCGGGTGATGATCGTATCGAAGCCGGTGCGGCCGCCCTTATGGTAATCGCCGTAATACTTCAGCCGCTTGGACAGCACGGGGCCGTGCTCGGTGACAAGATCGTAAAGGTACTTGTCCGTGCGCGGGGCTTCGCCGTTTTGAAACAGCGTTTCAAAATCATCCCCGCAGCGGCGGTAGTTGGCAAAGTCAAGGAACCATTCGCGTGAAATAAACACGGCTTTCTTTTGAAAGAACTTGCCGTAGGCGCAGCCGGTCTGCTGAATCACCGGGCCCTTCCATTCCCAAACGTCATCCACGCCGCTGTCGAACCACGCGATGGGATCGACGTGCTCCTCGACCGAGAAGCCGGGAATCGGGTTTTGAAACAACGGCACAAAGCCGAACGCATGGATGGCGTCCGCGAGGTCCTTTTGCGTGCGAATAGAAAAGTCATACTTTGCCATTTTCCCATCCTCCGAACAGATACAGCATAGCCCTGTTTTGTCAATTTGGCAAGCGGCAATCCGCACCAAAAGCGCAAACGGTCGTTTTTTGGAAATGAAGCGCACTTGCAAGTCGGTACGTTATCGGGTAAAATATAGATAAGAACCGAAACGGAGGGAACGCAGATGCCAACGCTTACGATTTTCTATCTGACAAATTGCCCCTATTGCAAAAACGCAAAGCGCGCTATCGCCGAGCTGTTCACGGAGGACCCGGCCTATACCGCGCTGACGCTGAACTGGATCGAGGAGCGCGAGCAGCCGGACGTGGCGAACCGCTATGATTACTACCGCGTGCCGACGATCTTTTGCGGCAAGGAAAAGCTGTACGAAGCGGATCCTTCGCAGAGCTACGATTCCATCAAGGCGAGCATCCGGGACGCGTTCGACCGTGCGCTTGCATAAGCGGACAACCATTGGAAAGCAGCCGGAGGCGAATCCGGCGGGAAAGGAATTTTTATGCTGCAAATCACTCGTTTTACCTGCGAAGGGCTTGCGTCGGGCTGCGTGACCGACAAGCCGAACCCCGCGTTTTCTTTTGCGCTGGAGAGCGATCAAAGCGGTACCGCGCTGCAAAGCGCGACGCTTTGCGTGAACGGCGAAACCATCGACGCGACCAAGCAGATCGGGGTGCGCTATGCGGGAAAGGCGCTGCTGCCGTTTACCGCCTATACCGCGACGCTGACCGCCGTGGATACGAACGGCGAAACCGCGACGGCGTCGCTGGCGTTCGAGACCGGGCGCCTGAATACGCCTTGGGCGGCCAACTGGATCACCGACGGCGCGTATACCTTCACCGAAAAGAGCATTTCTCCGAAGCCGATGCACTTCCGGAAGGCGTTTTCTGCGAAAAAACCGGTGGCGTCCGCCAAGGTCTACGCGACGGCGTTCGGCGTCTATGAGCTGCATCTGAACGGCGAAAAGGTAGGCAATCGCTTCTTTGCGCCGGGCTTTACGTCCTATGCGACGAACCTGCAATACCAGACCTATGACGTGACGGCGCAGCTGCAAAAAGAGAACGTTTTCGACGTTGCCGTGGCGGGCGGCTGGGCCGTCGGTTCGTTCGTGTATACGCGCACCAACCGCGTGGCGGCGGACCGGCAGGCGCTGCTGCTGGAGCTTCGCGTGACCTATACGGACGGCACGACCGAAACGCTCGGCACCGATACGACATGGGATGTAACCGAGGACGGGCCTTTTTGCATGGTCGATCTGTATGACGGCGAGACCTACGACGCGACGGCAGAGCTTGACAAGCTCGCATGGCGCAAGGCGACGGTGGAGGCGCCGCGTTCGCATCCGGCGATCTTTGCCGAGATCGGCGCGCCCGTGACTGCGCATGAGCGGCTCAAGCCGCTGTCGTGCAATAAGGTCGGCAGCGCATATGTGTACGATTTCGGGCAGAACCTTGCCGGCGTCGTGCGGCTGCATATTCAGAGCGCCAAGCGCGGGCAGGTGATCACCGTGCGCCATGCCGAAATCCTGAACCCGGACGGCAGCCTGAACGTCGCGTTTTTGCGCAGCGCCAAGGCGACCGCAACCTACACCTGCGTCGAGGGCGAGCAGACCTATATGCCGCACCTGTCCTATATGGGCTTCCGCTACGCTTCCGTCGAGGGCATCGAGCCGGAGAACGTGCGCGTCGAGGCTGTTGCGCTGTATTCGGACATGGAGCCCATCGGCTCGTTCCGCTGCTCGAACGAAATGCTGAATCAGCTGCAGAGTAATATCCAATGGGGTGCGAAATCGAACCTTGTCGATATCCCGACCGACTGTCCGCAGCGCGACGAGCGCATGGGCTGGACGGGCGACATTGCGGTGTTCGGTCCCGCGGCGTGCTTCAATTTCCGTATGGATCGGTTCTTCGATAAGTGGCTGAAGGACGTGCGCGCCGAGCAGACCAAGGGCGGCGGCTTCCCGAACACGATCCCCGCGAACGGCTTCCATTTCCCGATGACGATGCCGGATATGGCCATCGACTGGTGGGGCGACGCGTGCGTGCTCGTGCCGTGGGCGCTGTACCTTTCGGACGGCGACAAGACCGTGCTGGAGGACAACTATGCGACGATGCAGAAGTACGTCAAGGCGTGCTCGTTCTGGGCGGGGCTGCTGTCCTTTGGCAAGCATCGCTATATCTGGAACACCCCGGCCACGTTCCACTTCGGGGACTGGGTTGCGCCGGATGTGCCGAAGATGACGCAATGGCAGGGCCGCGCCAAGTGGACGGCGACCGCGAGTCTGTATCATACCAGCTCGATGCTCGCCCGGATCGCGGAGATCCTCGGCAAAAACGAGGATGCGAAGCGGTATCGCGTGCTGTCCGAAAAGGTGGCCGACGCGTATGAAAGCCTGCTGACCGACGGCAACGGCAAGCTCAAGAACGAATTTCAGACCGCCTACGTGCTGCCGCTGCACTTCGGCATGTTCCGCAAGGAGAACGAGGCAAAGGCCGTGCAGAACCTGGTCGCCCTTGTCGAGCGCGCGGATTACTGCATCGGCACCGGCTTCCCCGGCACGCCGTATATCCTGTTCGCGCTTGCCGATCACGGCCGCGCGGACGTGGCCTACCGGATGCTGCTGAACACAAAATGCCCGTCCTGGCTCTATGAGGTCAAGCAGGGCGCGACGACGATCTGGGAGCGTTGGGACGGTCTCGACGAAAACGGCGTATGCCCCATCGGCAACGACGGCACCGACGCGATGATCTCCTATAACCACTACGCCTCCGGCGCCGTCGGCGACTTCCTGTATCGCCGCGTCGCGGGGCTGGAGCCGGTCGAACCGGGGTATAAGCGGTTTGCGGTGCGTCCGCTGCTCGGCGGCGGGCTGACCTCTGCGGAAGCCGCCGTTTGCACGCCCTACGGCAAAGCCGCTTCCGCATGGACGCTCGAAAACGGCGCATTTACGCTTCATGTCACCGTGCCGGTCGGCTGCACGTGCGATGTGACCCTGCCGGACGGCAAAACGCAGACCGTGCCAAGCGGCTCCTATACGTTTACCGCAAAGGCGTAAGACGGAAAAACACAAAGCGAAAATCGAAAAATACAGTTCAAAAGGACGTTATCGGCATCGGTAACGCCCTTTTTTCTCCACAAATGTGAAAAAATTCTTCATTTCATGCCTTGCCCCCTTGCAACTGTATGTAAAATCAAGTAAAATACACATGGATAAACCGTTTCCGCTTCGGGCGGGGAGAAAGCCCGAAAATACAAAACAGAGAAGGGAAGCTGTCATGCAGTATGATTTTCTGATTGTCGGCGCGGGTCTGTTCGGCGCAACGATTGCCGAACGGATGCACAAGCTCGGCAAGCGCGTTCTTGTGATCGACAAGCGGCCGCACATCGGCGGCAATGTGTATACGGAGGAAATCGAGGGGATTCAGGTGCACCGTTACGGCGCGCACATCTTCCACACGAACGACAGACGCGTTTGGGAATACGTCAATCGCTTTGCGGAGTTCAACCGCTATACGAACTCGCCGGTCGCCAATTTCCACGGCAAGCTCTATTCGCTGCCGTTCAATATGTACACGTTCAACGCCATGTGGGGCGTCGTGACGCCGGACGAAGCCGCCGCCAAGATCAAGGCGCAGCGCGAAGCCGCGGGCATTACGGAGCCGAAAAACTTGGAGGAGCAGGCGATCTCGCTCGTCGGCACCGATATTTACGAAACGCTCGTCAAGGGCTATACGGAAAAGCAATGGGGTCGGCCCTGCACCGAGCTGCCGGCGTTTATCATCAAGCGCCTGCCGGTGCGCCTTACGTTCGACAACAATTATTTCAACGCCCGCTATCAGGGTATCCCCATCGGCGGCTATACGAAGCTCGTCGAGAACATGCTCGACGGCGTTGAGGTGCGGCTGAATACGGACTATTTCGAGAATCGCCGCGAATGGAACGCGCTTGCCAAGACGATCATCTACACCGGCTCGGTGGACGCATACTTTGATTTCTGTTTCGGCGAGCTCGGCTATCGCTCGGTGCGGTTCGAAACCGAGATCAAGGACACGCCGAACTGGCAGGGCAACGCCGTCGTCAACTACACCGACCGCGAAACGCCGTATACGCGCATCATTGAGCATAAATGGTTCGACCCGGTCGAGACCGAAAAGACCGTGATTTCGCGCGAATACAGCCACGAATGGAAGCCCGGCGAGGAGCCGTACTATCCGATCAACGACGAAAAGAACAACGCGCTCTACAAGAAATACCGCGCGCTGGCCGACGCGGAGCCGAACGTGAAGTTCGGCGGGCGGCTCGGCGAATACCGCTATTACGATATGGACGCCGTCCTTGCCCGCGCGCTGGATATGGCGGACAGCCTCGAAAAGGAGACCGAAATATGAAGCTATTGACCGTTGCGATTCCCTGCTATAATTCGCAGGACTATATGGCAAAGTGCATCGACAGCCTTCTGACCGGCGGCGAGCGCGTCGAGATCATCGTCGTGGACGACGGTTCCAAGGACAATACCGGCAAGATCGCGGATGAATACGCGGCCAAGTACCCGACCATCGTGAAGGCGATCCATCAGGAGAACGGCGGCCACGGCGAGGGCATCAACCAGGGCCTTCGGAACGCGACCGGCCTCTATTACAAGACCGTGGACAGCGACGATGTCGTTTCCGCGGACTTCCCCAAGTTTCTCGATACGCTCGAAGCAGTCGAGAAGCAGGGCGGCGTCGATCTGTTCATCACGAATTATTATTACGTCCATGAGGACGGCGTGGGCGACCGGTCGATCAATTTCTCCAAGCAGCTGCCCGCAGGCCGCATCTTCACATGGGACGAAACGCACAAGTTCCATGTCGACCAGCTGCTGATGATCCACACGGTCACATTCAAGACCGAGCTTTTGCGCCGCACCGGGCTCGAAATGCCGAAGCACCTGTTCTATGAGGATAACTATTTCGTCTACGGCAACCTGCGCTTCGTCGAAAAGATGTACTACATGAACATCGACCTCTACCGCTATACCATCGGCCGCGCGGGGCAGTCGGTGCAGGAGGACGTGATGACGCGCCGGTATATGCATCAGCTGAAGTCCACCGAGCTGTGCTTTTTGTCCTGCCATCTCGACGAGATCACGAGCCGCCGCAAGCGCCGCTATATGAAGCATGAGCTGTTTTTGATGTTCGGCATTTCCTCGGTCTATGCCCGTCTCAACAAGAGCAAGGAGGCCGACGAGAACCTCGACAAGATGTGGGAAACCTGCATGGCGTTCGATAAGAAGTGGGCGAGATACTTCCGCAAGGAAACCCCGATCCGCCTTGCGCATATCCCCGGCAAGGCCGGTCAGCAGCTTGTCAAGGGCGTGTACCGCTTTGCGCACATCGTCGTCCGCTTCAACTGACAGAACCGCATATATAACCGCGCCCGCTTTCCGGTAAGGAAGGCGGGCGTTTTATCGTCGGCAAAAGAGCACTTTTACATGACCGGTAAACAAAAGACAGTGATGCAGCCGTTTTTGACAGTTCTGCAACATAAGAAAATCGCCACGCGGCTGCGTGACGATGATGCTTTGTAACGATATGCGGATCAGCCCCACAGGATCGCAAGCGCGGGC
>CAMHJE010000129.1:0-6965 GCA_946185305.1 uncultured Clostridia bacterium
AGTATCAAGCAAACCGTTGATAACCTTATCAATATAATTAAAGCTTCCATCAGGCTTTTTTGTAATTAATAAAGGATACCGCTTATACAAGTTTTTAAGTGCGGCTTTGATATATAAGGTATCTGTTTTTCCTTCAGTTGCAACTAAAGGCTTTTCATTTGAAATAAAAGATTTATAGAACAGAAACTTCTGATAATCCTTTTCTTTCGCACTTAGTTTATATATATCATGCTTTTTTCCATCGTTTTTATTATTGTAACGTGTAATCTGATCAATAAACGAATAGCGCCCCTCAAGCATGTTTAATGTTCCCGGCTGGCCATCAATTGTGAAAGATCCGGTTTTATATAAGTAATTTGTCATCGCTTTTGTGTTTCTATAAAAAGCTCGATCAACATTTACTTTTTTATTTACTGTCAAGCCCGTAACCGTTTGCTTTGATTCCCGTTTAACTATTCTTGTTTTAGCATCATTAATAGCAAACCCACTCCTATGTATTTCACCCGTCAATTCAGATAAGAATTTGGGATACTCATCCCAGAAGCCTAATTTGTTTGTTGAAAAAGTCAAATCGTCTGCGTATCTTGTATAATCAAGGCGAAACTTTTTAGCAATTTTAAGAACACGATAATCAAATACTTGACAAATAAGATTACTAATCACCGGGGAAGTTGGCGCACCTTGGGGGAGTCGTCCATGGTAACAAGTTAATTGAGCAATAATGGTAGCAACATCCGATGGCAATTTATAGTATTCGTCCTTTTCAAAGAAACCTTTCACCCTACCAAAATGTATTGTATGAAAGAAATCTTTCAAGTCAATGTTCACTATGTATTTTTTATTCTTATGTATTTTTGCATTAGTAATAATACTTTTCCCTTTCAGAAAAGCATGCGCTATATTTGTTTCTATTTCAAGTTGCTTATACATATAACGCTGATAAGCGCTTATTTCAAATGCTAACCGTTTTTGAATGCTCTTTAGTTCACGTCCTGGAGCTTCTATTTCCCGCAAATCTCCATTTTTCTTTGGGATATAAAATGTTTCGTAATATGAATCAGGTTTTGCTACATAAAGGACATATGTCAATAGACTACGCCTAACATGCAATAAATCGGCAAGATCGTCTCTGGTTGTAACACTGTCAATCAATCTCATGAAACTCAACTTTCTAAAAAATGACGTGTGGCAACTCATTATGCGAAATGACTCGGGAGAATCCCGGTCCAATGGCCAAAAGCCAACGAAGATGAAGAGCAAAAGCCCTACCATTTTAGTCAATACTTGCGAATCTCAAGTACAAGATCTTGCCACACGTCACTACAATTATACAACTATTCATCGTTATTTCAACAAGAAAAACAAATTAATTAGCAACAATACAATAAAAATATATTATTTCACCATGGAACATTTCGCCTCCCTCGCCTTGCTTTAGTGTAGAAGGACAGAAGACGGGATGGGTTCCGTCCTTTGTGAACTCCGGCGCGGTGGGATGCGTCGGGGTAAATGAGTACTGCGCCCACTTTTGCCGTGGGAAGCGAAAGCGGGCAGAACGGAGGTGAGTCAAAGAAATCGTATCGCACCGGAAACGGGAAGTGAACCATGGGACAAGAACAGAATAGGACGGAATCTTGGGAGTCGATCGTTTGATCGGCTCTTTTCTTTTACCGTCCGGAAAGGAGGAAAGCAATATGAGCGAATTGAACCTGATCAACCTTGCGGAGGTTGAATCAAAAGAAGTGAAATGGTTGTGGAAGCCGTACCTTCCGGCGGGTAAGATCACGATCCTGCGCGGCAATCCGGGCGAGGGCAAAACCATGTTGGCGCTGTCGATCATCGCGTCGCTGACGACCGGCGCTCCGCTGTTTGGGGAGGACGAATAGCGCGAGCCGGTGTGCTGTATCTACCAGAGCGCAGAGGACGGAATCGCGGATACGATCAAGCCAAGGTTGGAGGCGGCAGGCGCCGATTGCAGCAAAGTACGGATCATCGACGAATCGAAATCGTCCCTGTCCTTTACGGATGACCGGATCGAGCAAGCGATCGTTCAGACGAACGCGAAGCTGCTGGTGCTCGATCCGCTGCAGGCATATCTCACCGGCGTGGATATGCACCGAGCAAACGAAGTGCGTCCGGCGTTCCATGCCCTGATGGGCATCGCCGAGCGCACCGGCTGCGCGATCCTGCTGATCGAGCATCTGAATAAGATGAAAGGTCTGAAAGCGATCCAGCGCGGTCTCGGCTCGGTGGACATCACTGGTGCGCCGCGAAGCGTACTTCTGCTGTCGAAGCCGAAGTCCGACGAACCGGAGGTGTATCTCGCTGCGGTCAAGAACAACGTTGGCGAGATGGGACAGACACTGGTGTTCATCGCGGAGGAAGGCAGATTGTTCTTCGAGGGGACAAGCTCTTTGACCGCAGATGAGCTCGTCGATCAGAACGACGTTTCGGATGTCCGACCGACGAAGGTGAAGGAAGTCGAGCAGATGCTTCGGAACTATTTCTCCAAGCGTGAGTCCATTCCGAGCACCGATGCGGAAGCATTCTTCAACAGCAAGGGTTACAGTACCAGAACGCTGAAACGCGCGAAAGCGAACCTTGGCGTTGGATCGGAACTTCGGGATCATGTGTGGTACTACACGCGTCCGAAGGATATGTAAGCGTGCCAACCAAGAGTGCCAAATTGAGTGTTTACATAAGTTGGCACTCTTGCCGTGGCGGCAGAAATCGGGACCTTGTGGAAGCAAGGTTGCCGCTGCCGCCATCCCGCGAACGGCAGAAACGTGCGAAAAGCGCGGTTCGACACCGTTCGCACGCCCTCTGCAGGAGCACACGACCTACCGTGTAGGTCTAGTGTGTTATACTGCTCGGCTCATACGAAGGATTTGACAGTCGGATGCCCTCCCTTCGGAGCAGTTGCCGCCGCGCAAGGACGGTTCACAGTGCGAACCTCCGCGCGCGGCATGAGCCGAGCAGTATTCTCTCCCGCGCAGGGCGAGAGTGCCAACCGTACACACAACGAACTTGGCACTCTTAACACAGTCTTGCTGCCTGCAGCACAGCGTGATTGTAAATCATTTGCTGCAAAAATCAAATCTACAAACACAGAAAGGAAACCAAATCATATGCTGACAAAGCATTTCAACCAAACCATCGTCGTGCATATCCTTCGGGATATGTTTTTGAACCCCACCTGCCGAAAGGAGGAATCCGTATGCCGTACGCGATCCTGAGATTTCAGAAAGCGCAGTCCGGCGGTATCGCCGGTCGTGACCGTCACAACGAACGGAAGAAGACGGAATACAAGAGTAATCCGAACATCGACCGTTCAAAGTCGGAACAGAACTATCACCTGATCGAGCCGTCCGGCAAGTACAGGCAATGCTGCACGGAGCGCATCCAAGCGGTCAATGCGAGAACGAGGAAGAACAGTGTGATCATGGTGGAAGCGCTGGTCACCACTTCCCCGGAGGTCATGGAACAACTGAACAGTTCCGAGCAGCGGCAGTTCTTTGAAAGGGCTGCCGCTTTCCTGTACGAACGGATCGGGAAAGAGAACGTGATCTCTGCCGTCGTTCACATGGACGAAAAGACGCCGCACATGCACTTCTGCTTTGTCCCGGTCACCAAAGACGGTCGGCTGTCCGCAAAGGAAGTACTCGGCAACAAAGCCGCTATGTGCAAGTGGCAGGACGACTTCTACGACCGGATGCACGGCTTCTATTCGGAATTGGAACGCGGCATCCCCGCTGCGATCACCGGACGCAAGCACATTCCGCCGTACCTGTTCCGATCGGCAGAGAACGTCAGCAAATCGTATGACGCCGTGAGCAAAGCGCTGCAGAACGTGAACGTATTCAACGCCGGAAAGAAACGCGACGAAGCGCTGAAAGAGATCGGTCACTATCTGCCGGACTACTACAAGCTGGTCGAACAGACCAAGAGCATCGACGGGTATGTGACCGAATTAGAGGCGAAGATCAAAGAGCAGGAGCAAAAGATCGAGAACACGAACGATTTCGCAAGCGCGCAGTATGCACGGGTTCGTGCGCTGAACGAGAGACTTGCCGTTCACGAGTTGGAAATCAAGAAGTTGCAGCGAGAGCGCGACAAAGCGCAAAAGATTGTAAACGCGATCCCTGCTGACGTCCGCGCCGAAATCGATAAATCTATGAAAAAGAAAGGAGCCAGAGAGTATGAACGATAACGCCAAGAAAGCCACGGCAAAGAAGCCGGTCATGATCCTGATTAACAAGCTGCATCCGTTCCCCGATCATCCGTACAAGGTGCTGGATAACGAGGAGATGGATCGGCTGAAGGAAAGCATCTGCGAGCACGGTATCCTGTGTCCGCTCCTGATCCGACCGATCGAGAATGCCGACGGCGAATACGAAATCATTTCCGGTCACCGCCGCTGCTTTGCGGCAAGGGCGCTCGGACGGGAAACCGTGCCGACGATTGTATGCGATCTCGCGCGCGACGAAGCGGCGATCCTGCTTGTGGACAGCAATCTGCACCGTGAGCATCTGCTTTCGAGTGAAAAGGCATTTGCCTACAAGCTGAAAGCGGACGCCATGTCCCGACAAGGGCAACGAACCGATCTTGCCACCTCGGGACAAGTTGTCCCGAAGTCGGACGACAGCCGAACCACAGCGCAGATCGGAAAGGAAAACGGCGAGAGCTACAAAACGGTACAGCGCTATATCCGGCTGACAAACCTGATCCCGGAGCTGCTTTCGTTGGTGGATTCCGGCAGGATCGCCTTCTCGGTAGGGGTGGAGCTTTCCTACCTCAACGAGGAGCAGCAAACGGATCTCGCCTCGGATGCGGAATTGCTTGACAAAACGCCATCCTTTTCGCAGGCGGTTCGGATGCACAGAGAGCACTTGCTCGGTGAACTGACGTTCGATCGCATCCGGGAAATCATGGATGAGGACAAGCCGAATCAGAAAGAGCATCTGTCGCTCCCGATGGAGCGGATCTCCAAGTACATCCCCAAGGGCTATACGCCGAAGCAGGCGCAGGAGTATGTGGAAAGGTTGCTGGAACAGGCGTACAAGCGTCGCCGTTCGCGCGAGCAAGAGAGGTAACAAAATGCAGGCAACGGAAATCAAGATGCTCCGCAATATGGAGCGGCAGGATCAGGAATACATTGTGAACGGGGTGCGATACATCGTCGCATCCCGTTTCCTTCCATTCCATCCGAAGAAAGAGCAGCCGGTCTTTCTCAAGGATCGGTTCCAGCATTATCTGACGAACAATACGGCAGAATTGACATTCACAGACGATCGTTCTACGCTGAACGCGGAATGTGTATGTGCGGCTGTCGGAAAGGAGGCATATGCAGCCGAAAAAGAAAACGGTTGAGGGCATCACTGCCCTATACTGCCGCCTGTCCAAGGATGATGGACAGGATGCGGAGAGCAATTCGATCTCGAATCAGAAGACGTTCCTTGCACAGAAAGCGAAGGAATACGGACTCAGCGATACCCGCTACTATGTGGACGACGGTTACACCGGCACGAACTTCAACCGTCCGGGTTTTCAGAAACTACTGGAGGATATAGAGCTTGGGTATGTCACGACCGTCATGGTCAAGGACCTATCCCGTCTCGGACGCCATTATGTGGAGGTCGGCAATTATACCGATACTTACTTCCCGGAACACGATGTACGCTTCATTGCGGTCAACGATATGGTGGACTCCGACGAAGGCGAAAACGAGCTGGCGCCGTTCCGCAACGTTATGAATGAGATGTACGCAAGGGACATTTCCCGCAAGATTCGCTGTTCGCACCGCCTGCGCGGAAATATGGGAGAGCCGCTGTCGCAGCCGCCCTACGGGTACATGAAATCGCCGGAGAACAAGAAGAAGTGGATCATCGATCCGGAAGCGGCTGAAAATGTCAGAACGATGTTCCGGCTTGCGCTTAACGGTAACGGTGTCGAAGTTATAGCAAGAACCCTGCAAGAAAACAGAATCATGGTTCCTATGGTCTATTGGCAAAGCAAGGGAATCAACCGTCCCGGTAAAAAAGGACAACTTGATCCTTTCCGTTGGAGAGTCAGTACCGTTGGTCAGATTTTGAAAAATCAAGAATACTGCGGAGATATTATTAATTTCAAAACGTACTCCAAGTCTTTCAAGAACAAGAAACGGTTTCTCAACGATTCTGAGAACTGGTCTGTTTTCCGCGATGTTCATGAACCGATCATTGATCGCGAGACCTTTGAGCTTGTGCAGAAAAAACTGTTTTGCACAAAACATCGCAAACCGAAACCGGAGAACGGTGAAAAAAACATCTTTTCCGATCTGCTTGTCTGTGCCGATTGCGGGAAAAAGCTGTGGTATCACACGAATACGGTCAATCCTGATATTCATTACTTCTCATGTTCCAACTATGTGAAAGATACGCGCGGCACCTGCCCAAAAAGGCATTACCTCCGTGCTGACGCAATTGAACAGATCGTCACCAATGAGCTGAAACGGCTTGCCGCTCTGCTCGAATGCGACGAAAGCGCATTTGTGGTGTTCTTGCAACAGCAGTCAGAGAAGGAACAAGCCGCAGAGCGTAAGCGGATTGAAGCCGATTTGCAGAAAGCAACCTCCCGAAGCGAACAGCTTGTGACGCTGTATGAAAAACTCTATGAGGACAATCTTTCCGGCAAGGTCACGGACGAGTGGTTTGCACAGTTATCGCAGAAATACGATCGGGAACGGTTGGAGCTGAAAGCAAAGACGGCGGAGTACCGCATCCGGCTGAATGAAATGGAACTGCAGAAGAGCAGTACGAAGCTGTTTACCGCGGCGATCCGCAAGTTCATGGAAATGGAAACGCTGACAGCGCCGCTGCTGTGGGAACTGATCGACCACATCGACGTGTACGAAACGGAAGGTACCGGCAAGAACCGGACGCAGCGCATCTGTATCTGTTACCGGTTTGTCGGGTATCTCGAAGTGC
>CAMHJE010000130.1:0-6947 GCA_946185305.1 uncultured Clostridia bacterium
GCCTGCATCCGCGGTCAGATCTTCAAGGTAAAGCACCTTGTCAAGGTCGAAGAAGCATAAGGAGGTTCCGGCAATATGAAAATGCATGAATTGAGACCGACCGAGGGCGCCCGTCACGCCGAAAAGCGCGTTGGCCGCGGCACCGGTTCCGGTATCGGCAAGACTTCCGCGAAGGGCCACAAGGGTCAGAAGGCCCGCAGCGGCAGCAAGAAGAACGGTTTTGAAGGCGGCCAGATGCCTCTGGCGCGTCGCCTCCCGAAGCGCGGCTTCTACAATCACTTTGCAAAAGAGTACACCATCATCAACATTTCCGACCTGAATGGGTTGGAGGATAACGCGACGGTCACCGCGGAGTCCCTGAAAGAGCTGGGCATCATCCGCAAGATCGAAAAGGATGGCCTGAAGGTTCTGGGCAATGGCGAGCTGAATAAGAAGCTCACCGTCAAGGCTGCCAAGTTCACGAAATCCGCAGAAGAAGCCATTCGGAATGCAGGCGGAAACGTTGAGGTGCTGTAATGTTTAGCACATTCATCAACGCTTTTAAGGTGAAGGACATTCGGAAGAAGATCCTCTATACGCTTCTTCTGATTGCCGTCTATCGCCTTGGCAGCGCGATTCCGATTCCGGGTGTGAATCTCGGCGCATGGCAGGCTGCTACCAAGCAGCTTTCCGCCATGGCGGACTTCATGTCCCTGATGTCCGGTTCCGCGTTCTCGCAGTTCACGATCTTTGCCATGGGTATTTCGCCCTACATCACGGCGTCCATTATCCTGCAGCTTCTCACGATGGCGATTCCCGCCCTTGAGAAGATGAGCAAGGAAGAGGACGGCCGCGAAAAGATCGAGCGGATCACGCGGTATGCCGGCGTCGGTCTCGCGGTGGTTCAGTCCATCGGTATCGTTGTTTCCTACAACAGCGTTATCGCAAACTCCTACGGTTCTCCCATTGTCAACGGGACGGGCTGGGCATTCGCCGGAAACGTCGCAATCATCTCGATCTGCGCAGCCGCCGGTACAGCGTTTTTGATGTGGCTCGGTGAGCGCATCACCGAGAAGGGCATCGGCAACGGCATTTCGATGCTGATCTTCGCTTCCATCGTTTCCCGCGTCGATGAGTTCATCATCGAGCGCGTCGAGGCGATCATTGCGGCTCCCGCAGCGGTTTCGACGTGGATCGTGTTCGTTCTCACGTTCGTCACCATCCTTGCGCTGATCACCTTCGTCGTGTTCATCGACAAGGCGGTTCGCAAGGTCCCCGTGCAGTATGCCAAGCGCGTCGTCGGCCGGAAGATGTACGGCGGTCAGTCCACCTACATCCCGATGAAGGCCAACGCGAACGGCGTTCTCCCGCTGATCTTCGCCATGACGCTGATGCAGTTCCCGGAGATGATCCTCCAGTTCTTCCGTCAGGACAGCGGCTTTGCCAAGTTCTGGTATCGCTGGATGGTCTCCTCGCCCAGAGTATGGGTGGACGGCACCGGCTACGTAGCGACGAGCGTTTTCAAGACCCCCGGTGTGGAATACTACGGCGCACAGTACGCTCCGTATGTGTACTACATCATCTACTTCGTGCTGATCATCGCCTTCGGTTACTTCTACACCTCGATCACGTTCAACCCGGTTGAGATGTCGAAGAACCTGCAGCAGAACGGCGGCTTCATCCCGGGCATCCGTCCCGGCAAGCCCACCGGCGATTACCTCGGAAAGATTTCCAATCGCCTCACGCTGTTCGGTTCGCTGTTCCTGGCGGTTATCGCGATCGTCCCGACGATCATTCTGAACATCATGGGCGTCACCAACATGTTCGGCGCAACGAGCGTTTTGATCATGGTCAGCGTCGCGCTGGAAACCGCCGACGCGCTCGACAACCAGATGCTCATGCGGCACTACAAGGGATTCCTGAACTAAAAAGGAAGGAACGCTATGAAGCTGATTTTCTTAGGCCCGCCGGGTGCGGGTAAGGGCACGCAGGCCGAGCGTATTGCGGAGCAGTTCGAGATCGCGCATATCTCCACCGGGGATATGCTGCGGGCCGAGATCCGCCATGCGACTCCGCTTGGAGCGGCAGCAAAAGCCTACATTGATCGCGGCGAGCTGGTCCCCGATGAGGTCATCATCGGCATGGTCGAGAACCGCATCAAGGCGGATGACTGCAAAAACGGCTTCCTGCTCGACGGCTTCCCGCGCACGACCGCGCAGGCCGATGCGCTTTCGAAGCTCGTGGAGATTGATTCCGTCGTAGACATCGAGGTTCCGTTCGACCGGCTCGTGGCGCGCATTTCGGGGCGCAGAATGTGCCCGGACTGCGGCGCGGCCTATCATGTTTCCACCTTCGCGGACGACAATTGCCCCAAGTGCGGCGGCACGCTGTATCAGCGTGACGACGACAGGGAGGAAACGGTGCAGAACCGCCTCGTCGTGTACGAGAAGAAGACGGCTCCGTTGATCGCGTATTATGAAGAACGCGGCAAGCTGTTCGTGGTGAACGGCGACGCGGCGATCGACGAGGTCACCGAAAGCATTGTGAAGGGACTTTCTGCGAAATGATTACGATCAAATCGGTGCAGGACATTGAAAAAATGAAGGCGGCGGGGCGCGTCGTGGAAGACACGCTCCTGCTGCTGGAAAAATCAGTCCGCGTCGGGATCACGACGGCCGAATTGAACCGCATCGCAGAGGAGTACATCCGGTCGCAGGGCGCTTATCCGACCTGCCTCCACTACAACGGCTATCCGAAAGCGATCTGCATTTCGGTCAACGAAACGGTCGTTCACGGGATCCCCGGCCCGCGCAAGCTCAAGGACGGCGACATCGTTTCCTGCGATGTCTGCGCGACGCTCGACGGCTTCGTCGGCGACGCGGCAAGGACGTTCCTTGTCGGCAACGTGCCGGAGGATGTGAAAAAGCTCGTCGAGGTCACGAAGGAGTGCTTCTATAAGGGCATCGAATTCGCTCGGCCGGGCTACCGCGTCTGCGATATCAGCAAGGCGATCCAAGCCCACGCCGAATCGCACGGCTACGGCGTCGTCCGGGAATTGACCGGGCACGGCGTCGGCCGGCAGCTGCATGAGGACCCCGAGGTTCCCAATTTCTACTCGCCCCACGCGCGGCAGCGCCTGCAGGCGGGCATGACCATCGCGGTCGAGCCGATGATTACGCTCGGTTCGCCGGCGGTGTGGCAGCTGGACGACGGTTGGACGATCGTCACGCGGGACGGCAAGGCCGCCGCGCATTACGAAAACTCGATCGCCATCACGGACGGCGCGCCGATCCTTCTGACTTGCTCGGAGGGCGGCCGATGAAGACCATGCCGGAGCGCGGCGACGTAGTTCGCTCGACGGCCGGGCACGATCAGGGCCGTCTGATGATCGTATGGGAAACGGCGGACGCGGACTGCGTCACGGTAGTGGACGGCAGAACGCGGTTGCTCGAAAAGCCGAAGAAGAAAAAGTGCAAGCACCTGAAAGCGATTTCGGGGCTGCACATGGAAATCCAGTCCCCGACGCTTTCGGATGCGGATATCCGCAAGTTCCTAAAAGCGTGCGAACCTAACCTTGCCTAAGGAGGAAAGCTGTGTCCAAACAGGATGTTATCGAAGTCGAAGGTGTTGTCACCGAGGCGTATCCGAACGCTATGTTTGAGGTCAAGCTCCCGAACGACCACAAGATCTTGGCGACAATTTCCGGCAAGCTGCGGATGAACTACATCCGCATCCTGCCCGGCGACAAGGTCACCGTGGAGCTTTCGATGTATGATCTCACGCGCGGCCGCATCACCTGGCGTGCGAAGAATTAAGAGAATCAGAAGATTTTTGAGAGGAGTAAACCACAATGAAAGTCAGACCGTCTGTGAAACCGATTTGCGAGAAGTGCAAAGTGATCAAGCGCAAGGGTCGCATCATGATTATCTGCGAAAACCCGAAGCACAAGCAGAAGCAGGGCTAATTCAAGTTTTCCCGAAACGGAAAATACTTGCGGGGCGGCTGGCGCCTTTGGCGCAACCCGCAAGCGCATATACATTCATTCAAATTTTACGGAGGTAGTAAAACCATATGGCACGTATTGCTGGCGTAGACCTTCCGAGAGACAAGCGGGTCGAGATCGGCCTGACCTACATCTACGGAATCGGTCAAACTACCGCTTCCAAGATCCTTGCCGAGACCGGTGTGAATCCCGATATCCGCGTCCGTGATCTTGACGAAAGCGATGTCAACAAGCTCAGAGAGTATATCGACCATCACCTCAAGGTGGAGGGCGATCTCCGGCGTGAAACCTCGATGAATATCAAGCGGCTGATCGAGATCGGCTGCTACCGGGGTGTCCGTCACCGCAAAGGCCTGCCCGTTCGCGGTCAGTCCACGAAGCAGAATGCTCGTACCCGCAAGGGCCCGAAACGTACGCAGGGCGGTAAGAAGAAATAAGGAGGAACGCATCAATGGCTAAAGCGAAGATTAAGAAAGCAGTTACCCGCAAACGCCGCGAGAGAAAGAACATCGAGCGCGGTGCGGCGCACATTCGTTCCTCGTTCAACAACACCCTCGTGCTCATTACCGACACGCAGGGCAACGCGATCTCGTGGTCCAGCGCAGGCTCGCTCGGCTTCCGCGGCTCGCGTAAGTCCACTCCGTTTGCTGCGCAGATGGCGTCCGAAGCGGCTGCCAAGGCGGCGATGGAGCATGGCCTCAAGACAGTTGAAGTTTATGTGAAGGGTCCGGGTTCCGGACGTGAATCTGCCATCCGCGCGCTGGCGTCGGTGGGTCTGCAGATCGTCTCCATCAAGGACGTGACGCCGATCCCGCACAACGGCTGCCGCCCGCCGAAGCGCAGAAGAGTGTAAGGAGGTATTGGAATCATGGCAAGAAACAGACAGCCTATCTTAAAGCGTGCAAGAGCACTGGGCTTCACCGCCGGCGATATGGGCTACTCCAAGGAGTCCAAGCGCAACCCCGGTTCCCAGAGACGCGCCAAGAAGTCCGAATATGCCCTCCAGCTCAAGGAAAAGCAGAAGGTTAAGTTCGTTTACGGTATCCTCGAAAAGCAGTTCCATAAGTATTATGAGAAGGCTGCGAACCAGAAGGGCAACACCGGTGACAACATGCTCGTTCTGATCGAGCGCAGACTCGACAACGTGGCCTATCGCCTGAACTTCGGCAAGACCCGTCGCATGGCGCGCCAGATGGTCACCCACGGCCACCTGCTCGTCAACGGCAAGAAGGTCGATATCGCTTCCTATGAAATCAAGGCCGGCGATGAGATCTCCGTGTGCGAAAAGTCCCGCGAGATCCCGTTCTTCAAGCAGCTGCGTGAAGAGGGCGTGGAGCGCACCGTGCCGGCATGGCTCGAGCTCGACACCGAAAACCTCAAGGGCCGCGTAGTTGCGCTGCCGACCCGTGCGGATATCGATATGCCGATTGAGGAGCACATGATCGTTGAGTTCTACTCGAGATAATGCCCCGGCTGACCGAAACGACATCACCGAAGGAGGTTCATTATGATTGAAATTGAAAAGCCCAAACTCGAATGCGTCGAGAGTTCCGATAAATACGGCAAGTTCGTAGTGGAACCGCTTGAGCGCGGATTTGGCACAACTCTGGGCAACTCGATGCGTCGTGTGCTTTTGAGCAGCCTCCCCGGCGTTGCGGCAACATCCATCCGGATTGATGGCGTCCTGCATGAATTCTCCACGATCGAAGGCGTCAAGGAGGACGTGACCGAGATCATCCTCAACATCAAGGAGCTGATCGTCAAGCTGCACAGCGACGAGCCGAAGAAGGTTACCATTGACGCGCTCGGTCCCTGCGAAGTGACAGCGGGCGATATCCAGCCCGATGCCGAGGTGGAGGTCATTAACCCCGATCTGCACATTGCGACCGTGGACGAAGGCGGCCATCTGCATATCGAGATCAACCTCGATCACGGCAGAGGGTATGTCGTGTCGGATCGCAATAAGCGCCCGGATATGCCCATCGGTGAGATCGCGGTCGATTCCATCTTCACGCCCATCACCAAGGTCAACTTCACCGTGGAGAATACCCGCGTCGGTCAGATTACCGACTTCGATAAGCTCACGCTGGAGATCTGGACCGACGGGAGCATTGCGCCCGAGGAAGCCGCTTCCCTTGCCGCGAAGATTTTGACGGAGCATCTGATGCTCTTCATCCATCTGACCGAGCATGTGCAGGATGTGGATATCCTGGTCGAAAAGGACGACAAGAAGAAGGAAAAGATTCTGGAAATGAACATCGAGGATCTCGATCTGTCGGTTCGTTCTTACAACTGCCTCAAGCGCGCGGGCATCAACACCGTCGAGGAGCTGGTGCAGCGTGACGAGGACGAGATGATGAAGGTCCGCAACCTCGGCCGGAAGTCGCTCGAAGAAGTACAGCAGAAATTAGCGCAGCTGGGATTAAGCCTGCGCACCAACGAAGATTAAGGAGGAAGCAACAATGGCAAACCGGAAATTCTCGAAAACCACCGATCAGCGTGTTGCAATGCTCAGAAACCTCACGACCGCACTCATTTGGAACGGCAAGATCGTCACGACCGAAGCCCGCGCCAAGGAAGTTCGCAGTATTGCTGAAAAGCTCGTGACGCTCGCCGTGAACGAGTATCAGAACTACGATATGGTTGAAAAGGAAGTCCGCAACGAGAAGGATCAGATCAGCAAGGTCGAAAAGCCGCAGGATCGTCCCTCCAAGCTGCATGCCCGTCGTCAGATCATGGCGTACCTCTATGACCTGCCGGAGCAGAAGAAGGCGGATGAAAGCAAGAGCGAGTATAAGGAGCGTACCAAGGACAACGCCCATCCCGTCGTGGAGAAGCTGTTCCGCGAGTATGCGCCGAAGTACGATCAGCGCGCAAAGGAAGGCAAGAAGGGCGGTTACACCCGTATGTACAAGCTGGGCGCACGCAGAGGAGATCGGAAGAGCGTCGTGTAGGGAAAGAGTGT
>CAMHJE010000131.1:0-6942 GCA_946185305.1 uncultured Clostridia bacterium
CATCGACTCCGTGGAGGATCGGGACGCGCAGAACAACGTCCGTTCCCGCGCGAACGTGGACGGCCCGGGCGTCTATACCGTCTACGGCGTGGACAGCATGTACGCGACGGCCTCCGGTTCCGTCACGATCACCGCGCCCAAGCTCACCATTGTGGAGCAGCCAAAAGACAGCATCATTCCCAAGGGCAGCTACACGAAGATCAACGTGGTCGTTGCGGACGGCGATATGCCGTATACGTACATTCTGTATCGGAACGGGGTCGAATACCTGACAGAAACAGATGATGACGATTCCTGCCCTGTCGGCATTTGGGATCCCGGCGAATACTATTATCACATCGAGGACAGCAAGGGTCGCATGATCGATTCCGACGTGGTTACCTTCGAGGACGAAGTGTTCCGCATCAAGGACCAGACCGAATCGGCGTCCCTCGCAAAGCCCGGAGATACCGTGTCGCTGTTTGTGGAAGCCGAGGGCGGCAAGGAGCCGTATACCTACGAGTGGATGCAATATAAAGGAGACACGCCTTGGTATACCAAGGCATCCGCCACGGCCACCTGTCCCGCCAGACAGCCCGGCCGCTATGCCTGCCTTGTTACGGACGACACCGGCGAAAAGCTCCATTCCAAGGAAATCCTGGTCACCTACACCGGCGATACCCCTTGGATCACCCGGCAGCCCAAGAGCGGCGTGTTGGAGCAGGGCGGCTCCGTGACGCTCTCCTGCGACGCCGTTTCCGGCTCCGGTGGGGAGCTGCGCTTCGATTGGGAGAGAACCCCCACCGGCGTGAGGCCCAGTTGGAGCAACGTCTCCCGCAGAGGCGGCTCATACAAAAGCATCGACGCCACCGTACCGGGCACCTATCGCTGCAAGGTCACGGATACCAAGACAGGCAAGTATGTCTATACGACAGCGGCATTCGTGACAGGGGAACTGACAGCCAGCGTGGAGTCGCATAGTCTCTCTCCTCATTCGGGGTACGATGCTGACAATATAATGTGCACTTTCAACATAATCGGTGGCGCAGCCCCCTATACCATGAAGGTTTACATCGTGTATGCTGCCTATCATAGCGATAAGGGGGTTGAACCTTCCAGAACGGTTCTTTGGGAAACACATACGATCAATACCATCGGAGAGGCAAAGGATTTCAAGTGTCAGGTTCCAAGAACATATTATTACCCATATTATGACGACGGACAATGGAAATCAGGATTGGGTTACTTGGACTCCTATGCCATCATTACGGACGCCAACGGCAGAACCATAAGAGTCGAAATAAAAGAATAGACGCTAAATCATGGGAAAAAGTGAAACAAACCGTGATCCGAAAGGAGTTTTGATATGAAAAAATGGGTATTGATTTGGCTTGCAGCATTGCTGCTATTTGCGCTGCTGCCGAGCGCGGCGTTTGCCGACCCGCCGCAGAGCGATCCGACTCATCAGCACAACTGGGTCGTTCAGGACGACACTGCAACCTGCACCGCATCCGGCAAGCGCGTCTGGGTATGCACCGTATGCGGACAGACCTACGGCGAGGCGTCCCCCGCAAAGGGGCATAAATGGGATTCCGGCAAGGTCACGAGGGCGGCGACCTGTGAAAAGGACGGCGTAAAAACCTACACCTGTTCCCGCTGCAAGAACACCCGCACCGAAGCGATCCGCGCGCTCGGTCACGATTGGGACGAGGGCAAGGTCACGGCTGTCCCGCACGGCTTCACGCCGGGCGAGAAAACCTATACCTGCAGGCGCGACGCCTCGCACACGCGCACGGAGGCGGTCGAGGGACTTGCCGTCGTCTTCGAGTGGCTGCACGGCGTGGACTTTTCGAGCATCGCCACCTACAGCGCGCCGCTGACGATCATCGAGCAGCCGCAGGGCGGCATGATCACGCGCGGCAAGAACGAGGGCGTCACGATGCACGTGACGGCGACCGGCGGTGCAGGCGGGTACACCTATGAATGGCGTTCGCACGGGCAGGACGTCGGGCAGGACGAGAAATACAACGACCTTTTGAAATGGTTCGTCGGCTTGTTCGGCGTGACGCCGGAGCAGGTGGACGCGGCGCTGGAGACGCCGCTTTCGACGGAGGACACGCTGACCGCCTATAACGCGGGTGAGTCCTACTACTGCATCGTGACCGACGCGGCGAACAAGAGCGTGACCTCGGAAATGGCGCAGGTGCGCTATAAAGTCCGGATCACCAAACAGCCGCAAAACGCAAACCTGCAGCCCGCCGGTTCGGCCACGCTCACCTGTGAGGCGGCGGACGGCATGGGAAAGTACACCTACCGCTGGATCGACAATCAGGACAACGAGATCGGCTTCGGCGCGTCCCTTCCCGTGAACGAGATCGGGGACTATATGTGCATCGTCACGGACGACGCGACCGGGGACGAGGTGCACTCGGACGCGTGCGTGGTCTATTCCACAAAGCCGCTCGCCGTCTATTCCCAAACGCCGAACCAGGAGGTTTGGGACGGCGACAAATTGACCGTAAAGGCGTCTTTTTGGTACGGCGTCGAACCGTACAAGGTGTGGTGGACGTACAACGGGGTCGTGCTGGACACCTATGAGGGCACCGAATACAACGGGCATTTGGAATACTGTGCCGACACATACAAGGCGGGTGTATACACCGTTCACGCCGAGGACGCGCTCGGCGCGACCGCCGAAGCCAATATCTACCGTTCGGAAAAGCATCTCGAAGTGCTTCGTCAGCCGGTCGGCGGCGAACTGCCTCTGAATCAATACGTGGAGATCAGCGCCGAGTTCGGGGAGGGCGAAGCGCCGTATACCTACTATCTCTACTGCAACGGCAAAGCGCAGCAGGTCAGCCATGTTGCGCCCTCGTTCAAGGTATGGTATCCGTGCACCTGCTCGATCCTGGCGGTGGACAACAAGAACCGCTCGGCCATGACCAAAACGGTGACGGTCAGCGAAGCCACGTTCCGGATCAAGGAGCAGACCGAGTCGGAGAGCATCCATGTGCCTTACGGAAAGACGCGCATTCATGTAACGCCGGAGAACGGCATAACGCCGTATACCTACGAATGGTCGTTCGGGGATTGGTCTTACAAGGAAGGACGCTGTATCTGGCACAAGCTCAACGGCACGGAATCGTACTATGATGCGGACCGGATCGGGCGGTATCGCTGCCTTGTCAGGGATGCGGAGAAGAATTTTGTGTGGAGCAAGGAGATCCCGGTGGAATATGTCGGAAGTGCGCCGATGATCGTGAAGCAGCCGACGAGCCGGATCGTTGTCAGGGATGAGGACGGATACTTCGATACCACTTTCTACTGCGAAGCTATTTCCGCAAACCCGGACGACCAGCTGTCCTATCAATGGTACTGGCGCGCATGGGAAGGCGGGATCTGGCAGCCGGTATACACGACGATCTCAAAATACTATGATGCATACAGACCGGGCATGTATCAATGCAAGGTCGTCAATCTTGAGAACGACGAATACACATGGAGCGAGTACGTGACGGCGATCGATAAGCTCGAATGTGTTTCGGCAAGGCCGGCGCGGCATTCGGGCGACGCGGACTGGGTGTTCCAGTTCTCGTTCACCGGCGGCGCAGGACCGTATGAGGTCTATATCTGCCACACGTTCGGGGACGATGCTATGCCGTATGCTGCCAACATGGTCCGGCAAACGGAAGTGCTCTTTGAGAACCGCATGAAGCTGCTGACGTTTACTTTGCCGAAGTACGCCGAATTCTGGCACTACGACACGCAATCGTTCGACGTCGAAGCGGCACAGTATTATCTGTTCGTCCGGGACGCGCTCGGACAGGAATGCAAGACGCCGCTTGTCACATGGTATTGAGGCGGCACACACGCTTTGGGATAATCGGAAAGGAGAAAGACAATGAAAAAATGGTTTTTGATTCTGCTGGCGGCAATGCTTCTGTTTGCCGTTGCCTGCAAGACGCCGGAGAACGCTTCGGCACAGACGCCGCAAAGTGACGCCGCGACCCCCGCGCCGCAGGGCGATCAAGCCCCTGCCGCTGCGAGTACGGAACCGCCCGAGCCGGAGCCGACGCGCCCGCCCGCACCCGAGGAGCCGGAGTATGAGCCGCTGCCCGATGAATATAGGACGCTGACGGAGCGCTGCGTGGGCGAATGGTATGCGGACGTTGCGGGAATGACGGTCACGCTGACGCTTTCCGAGGACGGCGCGTATGCGCTGTCGGTTTCGGGCGGCGAAGCGATGACCGGCAAGTGGGAAGAAAAGGACGGCGCGCTGGTGATGGACGGCGACGAAGAAAACCCGCTGCTGCCGATCGGCGATGTGATCCGCATGGATTCGCTCGATCTGCTCTTCACGCGCGAGCAGCCGACGGTCTACGTTCCCGCGGAACCGATCGCGGACGCCAAGGAAGGCATCTTTGACGGCTGGTGGGTCTCGCACTTTACCACCGTGGGCGACGGAACGATCCTGTCCGACGCGATCGGCGAAGACACGGAGCTGTACATCGAAGGCACGAAGCTCGCCGTAAACGGATCTCTGTTCGGCCTTGCACAGTATGACGGCGCAATCGAGAGCGGCAAGCTGACCTTTACGTCCGACAAGGGTGCGGTTACGCTGGAGCTTTTGCAGGACGGCTTCCTGCGCCTGACGTTGTCAGGCGATACGCCCGCGACGCTGTACCTGATGGCGAAGCCGCTGCCGGGCGAAACGCCGGAGGCGGAAACTGCAAATCCGTAAACAATTCATCTAAAACAATGCGGAGAGAATCATGCGCTTCTCTCCGCATTTGCCTATCCATCATGAAAGCGAGGAAGCGTCCATGCGGAATCATCGCACCCTTTGGTCAACGTCATGGCGCCGGTCGGCGCAAACGGCTTTGACTGGTAATTCGGCATGGATGCGCGCACGATTTCGGCAAGCGATCTGAAAAAGGATGGCGGTGTGCGGATCTATCATGTGGACGCGCGGCTTTTGAAGAATATATACGGCGTCAGTGCGAGATATGAACCGGTATCGTCCTATGACGAGCTGCCGGCGATCGTGAGCGATTCTGGGTACGGATCACTGTTCGATCTGATGCACGCATATTCAGATTCCAATGGATATGCGCCGTATCTTGCGGACGATTCGCGCTTCCATCACCTGATTGAGTTGATTCCGAGCGACGGAACGAGCAAGTACCGCCTTTCAACGCCGACAGAATGGTCGATCTTTACAATGTTTTCCCCGAAGGACCTGTACGGTCCGGGAGAAACGTTTTCCGTACAGAGCCATTCGACTGCATTTCCCAACGCGCCGTATATGAACAACGGCGGCATGATGAACTATTCCGTCACGGTCGAGCATTACGATCCCGCAACCCACGAGGCGATCATCACAATCATAAAAACACAGTAACAAGACGGGGAACCAATATATTTGTAACCGATACGTTCTTACAAGCGAAGAATCAAGACGAAACCGTCGGAGAAATCCGGCGGTTTCTTTTTGTTTTGGAACATGATTTACATGCGGAATTGAATGATTGAACTAACATGAAGCAAGGAAACAGATCATCCCGAACATGCAGCCGCCGATCATTTCGGAAGAGCAGTGGCTGCGAGTACAAGAACTGCGAAAGAACAAGCGGCGTCCGACAAAAATCGGGCGCAGCAGTTTGTTTTCCGGACTGGTATTCTGCGCGGACTGCGGAGCGAAGCTGTACTTTGCGGCATCCCGATCGCATCCGGCGGCGCAGGATCATTTTGTGTATTCCAACTATAAGTCCGGACGCGGAGACTGCACGATTCACTTTGTTCGGGATACCGTCCTGAAAACGATCGTCTCGGAAGCGATCAGCCGAATCGCGGATTTTGTCCGCTCTTACGAAAGCGTATTCCTGTATATGATCGAACAGAACAAGGTCATAGCCAGGAACACAGCGATCCAGAAGAAGCGGCAGTCGATCATGCAGGCGGAAACACGGATTATGGAAATCGACCGGATCATGATGCGGATTTATGAGGATAATCTCAATGGGAAGATCTCCGATGATCGGTTCATAGCCATGCGAGACCGGTATGAATCGGACCAGCTTGAACTCAAGCAGCGTGTAGAGCAGGAGAAAGAAGAACTGACTCTTGCAGAATCGAAGCGGGAGGATGTACGCCTTCTGCTGAAAGCGGTACGAGACCGCTCCGATTTCTGGGATCTCACTGCTGAACTGGTCAACTCACTGATCCAGCGGATCAAAGTGCACAAGCCGGTCAAAAGGGGCAGAGAGAACATCATTCCGATCGACATCTATTTCACCGGAATCGGATTATTTACCGTTCCGGAAGCAGAAGAGATCGCATCGATCCAGGCAGAGATGCGGGAAACGCGAAAAAAGCGATCCGCGTAATAGAAACGGTGCAGCCCAATCAGGGCTACACCATTCCTGAAACCGCTTCCTTCCTTATCCGTGGGTCCGGAACAGGGCGGTTTTGCGTGGAGCGCAGCAGTGGAGCAGGGCGCAAGGCTGAGGCCTCGGAGCAGGTACAATGAATGAAAAAGAGTGGCGATGAAAAAATCCGTTATCACCACTCGATTGGGTGTGGTAGAAGGGACTTCTTTTGCCGTTTCAGATACAACTGCTTGCGCTCCGCGCTACACAGCAGGTCTTACGGCAAAAGCCTACATCCTAAAAATGCCGCACTGTGGCATTTTTACGGCAGCAAAGCTGCCGCCGTCGGTCAAGTCCCCTCTGATTCATACGCAAATAAAAAACAGGGAACAAGTCCCTGCTTTTTATTTGGTGCGGTAGATGGGACTTGTTTGCGGCAATGGAAATCGGCGACTTCCGCTTGCGCTCCGCGCTGCGCGTCCGCGCCTGCCGCAAACCCACCTCGCTGCAAAACCGTCCACCGGACGCTTTTGCGGTCGCTCGGTCAAGTCCCCTCTGATTCATACGCAAATAAAAAACAGGGAACAAGTCCCTG
>CAMHJE010000132.1:0-6919 GCA_946185305.1 uncultured Clostridia bacterium
GCCACGGCCTACGCCTGGACCGCCACGGCCGAGAACGACCTCGGCGCCTCCGATTCCATCTCCGGCTCCGCCACCACGCGCCCGCTCCCGGTCGCGCTCTCCGCGCCCGCCGCCCTCGTGGACGAGGAGCGGAGCGTCGCCACGCTCTCGGTCTCGGTCGCGCTCGACGCGCCCTCCGCCACCCTTTCGCTCCTGCTCGACGGCGCGCCCGCCGGCACCTTCGCGCTCTCCGCCTCCGGCGTCTTCTCGACCAACGTCGCCGTCCGCGCCGGCGCCGAGCACACGTTCCTCTTCACCGCCGTCGCCGACGGCACGACGGCCACCGCGGGCGGCACCTTCGCCGCGTATCTCGTGACGGACTGGTTTCGCGTGCGGTGGGGCGCCGACGGCTACCCGGAGGGCCCCGGCTGGGACGCCTCCGCCGCCGCGCAGGCGCGCTCCGGCGGCGCTGCGATGCCGAGCTCTGCTTTTGAATTTGAGGATGAATCCTCCGAGGAGCAAAAGTAATGCTTCTGCCGCATAACTATCACACACATACAGTACGCTGCGGACATGCCTCCGGAGCCGATCATGAATTTGTGGAAGCGGCAATCCAAGCCGGTATGGAAACGCTGGGATTTTCGGATCATTCCCCCTATCCCTTCAGCAACGGATATCATTCCGGTATCCGTATGGGCTGTTCACAGCTCGAAGATTATGTGTCGTCCATTCTGCGTCTAAAGGATGAATACAAGGATGATATCCGTATTCTTCTCGGATTAGAGGCTGAGTACTATCCGGAATTCTTTGATGCCTGGAAAAAGCTCACCGAGCCGTATCCGTTTGATTATTTCATTCTCGGACAGCACTTTGTCGGAAACGAGTATGAAGGTATTTACAGCGGACGACCGACGATGGATCCCGCTGTGCTGAGCGCGTACGTCGATCAAACGATTGATGCGATGCAGACCGGAACATTTCTGTATTTGGCGCACCCCGACCTGCTGCGCTATATGCGCCCGCGCAGCAAGCATTACAAGTCGGAAATGAAGCGACTTTGCGAAGCGGCAAAATCTTTGCATATTCCGCTTGAAATCAATCTGCTCGGCATATGGGACAAGCGGTGGTATCCCAATACGATGCTCTGGAAAATCGCCGGCGAAGTCGGCAACGACGTGGTGATCGGCGCCGATGCGCACAAGCCTTCCGACGTGTATAGAGAAGCTGCGAACAAAAAAGCACAGCAAATGATCCATAAATACAATTTGCATTGGATTGAAAAGCTATTATGAGCAAAGAGACGGAGCGCAGAACGTTCCGTCTCTTCCTTTTATTCTCTTTTAATTGTTATCCTTCTGTGCTTCGGAAAGAAGCTGTTCGGCATGACGCAGCGCAGCTTCGTCGTCGGAGGATGCGCCCATAATGCGCGCCAGCTCGGCGGGTATTTCTGCTTCCGTCAAGCGACGTGTCTTGCTTCGCGTCGTAGATTCATCCGATTCTTTGCTTGCTACGTAATGATGATCGGCATACGCAGCAATCTGCGGAAGATGCGTTACACAAAGGATCTGATGCCGCAGCGAAAGCTCATGCATCTTTCTGGCTACGGCATTGGCGACCATGCCGGAAATGCCGGTATCGATTTCGTCAAAGATCAACGTTTCGATCCGATCCGCATCGGACAGTGCAATCTTCAATGCCAGCATAATGCGGGAAATCTCACCACCGGACGCGACCTTATGCAACGGTTTTACTGGTTCACCACGGTTGGCGGAAAGCAAAAACTCGACTTGATCTATGCCGTTTTCCGACAGCTCGGAAGCCGGAACGGACTGGAACTCCGCTTCGAATCTTGCATTCGGCATGCCCATATCCTTCATTTGCTGTAAGGCCGTTTCACAGAGCGTTTTTGCCGTTCTTTTTCGTTGCGCAGACAACTTTTCCGCTACGGCTGCAAATCGTTTCTCGGCTTCGTGAAACGCCTTCTCCTTGATTTCCGCTTGATTGTCGTGATCGAGAAGGAGCTTCAACTCTTCGGCGATCTTGTCTCGATAGGCCAGTATCTCTGCTATCGTCGCTCCGTATTTGCGTTTCAGGTTTTGCAGCTGCGCCAATCGGCTTTCGATGGATTCCAGCTCGTCGGGATCAAAAGCGAAGGTCGTACGAGCGTCCCGCAGCGTATAGGCAACATCCTCCAAGGCATAATAGGATTCGTCGGTACGGTCGGATAACTGTTGATATTGCGGATCGTATCGTCCGATCCTCCGAAGGGATTCCCGCGCTTCCGAAAGGGTGGAAAGCGTACCGGCTTCACCGAACAGGGCTTCATAAGCGGTATTCAGTCCTTCGGTGATCTCCTCCGCGTTTCGCAATACATTTCTGCGTGTATCCAGTTCTTCCTCTTCCCCGTCCACAGGAGAAACACGGTCAATCTCTCGCAGCTGGAATTGCAGCATATCTATACGCTGCATACGCTGTGCATAACTTGTCTGAAGCAGCTTCCATTCGTTCTGTAAGCGCAAGGCTTCTTTTCGCGTGCTGTCCAATTCTGCAAGAAGTCCGTCTTGCTCCTTTGAAAAAGCATCGATCAAATGGATGTGCGTTGTATTATCGAGCAAGGATTGATGTGCGTGCTGACCGTGCAGATCGACAAGCAGCGCACCGAGCTCCTTTAATTCTGCATTGCTGACAAGAGTGCCGTTGATGCGGCACACATTCCGTCCGCTTAGTGATAATTCCCGATAAACGATAAGAGTATGTTCATCATCCAGTTCATGCTCTTTCAGGTACGCAAGCGCAGGCGAATCATCGGAAAGCACAAATTCGGCTTCCACGGAGGCTTTGTTGGCGCCGGTACGGATGCTGTCCCGGCTCGCACGATCTCCGAGCACAAAGCTGACAGATTCTATCAGAATGGATTTGCCGGCGCCCGTTTCGCCCGTCAAAGCAGAAAAGCCCGTATCGAAAACGATATCGGACTTGTCGATCAACGCTATATTGGAAATCTGTAAACGATGCAGCATACAGGCCTTCCGTTATTTCATCATCTTTTGGAATTTTTTAATCACTTCTGCAATGCTCTTGCCATCCCGCACAGCCACAAAGATCGTATTGTCGCCCGCGATGGAGCCTGCAATTTCAGCCCACTTCATCGAGTCGATCGCTTCTGCGGCGACAGAGGCGCTGCCTGCCATCGTCTTGATCACGATGATATTTCCGGCGGAGGTAATCGAAATGACGCAGTTGGAAAACAGGTTGATAAACCGATCCTGCATATCCGATTCCGCGCGCTCTACCGTGGCATAATTATAGCGTCCTTCCCCGGTCTGCACCTTGATTAAGCGCAGTTCCTTAATATCGCGGGATACGGTTGCCTGCGTGACTTCAAAGCCGTGCAAAGCCAGAAGACGAGCAAGCTCCTCCTGTGTTTCAATATTTTCCGAAGCGATCAGCTTCAAGATCATAGCATGTCGTTTGCTTTTCATTGTTAACCTCAACCATCAACTCAGCTTCTCGGAGATCAAGCGAAACGGGTTTCGATCCCCGAAGGTCAGCAGCTTCGTCACATACGGTGAACGAGTTACACTGACGATATCATCCTTTTGCAGCTCGGCAATATGATCACCGTCTGCAGCGACAAAGCAGTTGTCCGATACGCGAATCGTAACAACGGAATCCATCGATGCCACAATGGGCCGAATATGCAGCGTATGCGGACAAATCGGTGTCACAAGCATCGCATCCAAACCGTCCGCAACAATCGGACCGCCCGCAGACAACGAATAGCCTGTTGCGCCGGTCGCAGTAGCAATCACAACGCCGTCTCCAAACAGTGTGCCGACCGGATTATTGTCAATCGAGTAGTCCAACTGGGTCACGCCGGAAAAGGAATGTTTATAAACAAGCACATCATTCAGACACGAAACCGCTTTTCCGCCGTTTACCGTCACATCAATCATGGTACGGTCGGTGACCTTGTAAGCGCCGCTGTACAGTTTATCCAATGCCTCCGGAATGTCGGACTCGGTCAATTCGGTTAAGAATCCTACTCTGCCGCAATGCACACCGATCACCGGTACACCGTATCGACTTGCAATATGTGCCGCGCGAATCAAGCTGCCGTCGCCGCCGATGACAAGCATGAAATCGGTATCTTCAGGAAGCATGTCTTCCCCATCGTAATACGTACAAAGAAAACCCGCTTTTTCCGCCACTTGCGCTATGCGTTCCCGCACCGTAACCGTGTCCGGACGCTTCGGGTTGGCTGTCAGTACAATATGCACGTTATGCTCTCCCGCCGATGAATATTGTGACATCATTATACATTTCGATATCAGAATATGCAAGCATTTTATGAATAAACTTTAACAAAAGGCGTCGGTTTTATGCGCCGATTCTACGGTTTTATGCGCTAAATCGGAAAAATCAAGCTGCTCTGGGACGTTTTTGGGACTGCATTTTTGCATGTATAAAAGGAACTCAATATTCCCTTTCGGCCCGGTGATCGGCGAATAGGAAAGGCCTTTTACCGTAAATCCGATTCCATCGGCAAATTCCATAATCTCCCGACATACACGTTCATGGATGCTTTGCTCCCGAACAACGCCGTTTTTTCCAACCTCCCCGCGTCCCGCTTCAAACTGCGGCTTGATCAAGGCAACGACCTCTCCTTCGTCTTGCAGGCACGAAAAAAGCGGCGGCAGAATCAGTCTTAATGAAATAAAAGATACGTCAATAGAGGCAAAGCTGATCGGCTGATTGAACCATCCGGGTTCCATATTGCGAGCGTTGGTACGCTCCATGACCGTAACACGGTCATCGTTGCGTAGCGACCAGTCCAGCTGTCCATAACCTACGTCGATCGCATAGACATGGCTTGCGCCGTTTTGCAGCATAACATCGGTAAACCCGCCGGTAGAAGCGCCGATATCGGCACAGACGCGATCCTTGAGTTCTATGGGAAACACCTTTACCGCTTTATCCAGCTTCAATCCGCCGCGGCTGACAAACGGGATCGCAGCGCTCACGACGGTGATTTCCGCGTCCTCCGCTATCTCCTGTCCTGCCTTTTCGGCACGGACGCCGTTTACGCGAACTTCTCCCGCCATGATTTCCGCACGCGCGCGCTCACGACTTTGCGATAAACCGCGCTTCACCATTTCGATATCCAGTCGTACCTTGCTCATAGCGATTGCAGCTCCGTTAATACTTGCAAAATATTTTGTGCCGTCATGCCAAACCGTTCTCTTTGCTGTGCAATTGTTCCCTGTGTAACCGGGCAGTCCGGCACGGTGACCGCACGAACCGAACAGGGTTCACACCGCAAAGCAATTACAGATGAAACCGCCGCCACATTTTCCTCTAAGACAAGCAGTTTCGTTTTTCGTTCGCAGAAATTGCGAATCAATTCTTCGTCGATAGGTTTCAAAAAACGAATGTGCACAAGGCCGCAGTTCTGCTGTTCTGCAATCCGCTCCGCAAGCGGCAGAAGAGTTCCGGTCGCCAGAATCGCAACGGAATCGAACGGACGCATAACCTGCCATTTTCCGAATTGCAGCGGTGCCATATTGCGGCTCGGGCTCGGCAGGCTGCCGCGATTATAGCGAACGACCGCGGGCTCTGTCCTTTCCGTCGCCATCTTCAGCATGGCCTGCAGTTCCTCAACCGATGCAGGCGAATACACAGCAAGGTTCGGCATCGTCATCAAAAAGGCCGGATCGTAGACGCCCTGATGCGTCTCTCCGTCCTCTCCGACAAGACCTGCACGATCCAGTCCGATCACGACCGGGAGCTTTTGCAGACATACATCGTGAAGCATCTCATCGTATGCGCGCTGCATAAACGAGGAATACAACGCTACGACAGGTCTCAGCCCGCCAGCCGCCATGCCCGCTGCCATCGTTACGGCGTGTTCTTCCGCTATGCCGACGTCAAAGAATCGTTTCGGAAATTGCTTTGCAAATTTCGTTAAGCCGGTGCCGCTCGGCATCGCGGCTGTCACCGCGACGATACGCGGATCCTTTTGCGCAAGCGTACACAACGTATCACCGAATACCTGTGAGCAGCTTTTATTGGGATTTATATTCGTTTCCCCGGTCTCGATGCAAAACGGGGATATGCCATGGAAGCGTTCCGGATTCTCCTCCGCATAGACATACCCTTTTCCCTTTTGTGTCATGGTATGCAGAATGACCGGCCTATGCATTTCCTTCACGCGCTCGAAATACTTAATGAGCTTGTGGATGTTATGTCCGTCGATTGGGCCGATATAGGTCATCCCCAGATCTTCAAACGGTAGATTAGGCAGCATAAAATGCTTGACACGGTTCTTCAGGCTTTCCATATGCATGCCGAGCCATTTTCCGGGCTTGCTCATATCCAAAGCCCGCATCACGCCGCGCTTGAAGGCAAGATATCTCTTTCCCGTGCGCATACTTGCAAAGCTGTGCGTTACGCCGCCGACGTTCCTTGCAATCGACATTTCATTGTCGTTCAAAATGATAATCAGCGGCAGCGTTTTGTCACGTCCCGCATCGTCCATTGCCTCATAGATCAGGCCGCCGGTCATGGAACCGTCTCCGACCAATACAACGGCATATCCGTCCTCACCGTTCAACCGCATCGCACGGGCATAGCCGAGTGCCGCAGAAATTGCCGTAGAAGCATGACCCGTATTAAACGCATCGTGTTCGCTTTCTTCCCGCTTTGGGAAGCCGGAGATGCCGCCCTCCTTACGAAGCGTCTCAAATACTTCTCGTCTGCCGGTAAGGATTTTGTGCGCGTATGCCTGATGGCCGACATCGAAAATCAGCTTATCCTTCGGGCTGTCGAATACGCGATGCATCGCTACGATCAATTCAACAGCGCCGAGACTGGACGCCAAATGACCGCCGGTTTTCGCGACGGTCTCGATCATAAAGGCTCTTAGCTCCTCGCATAGCAA
>CAMHJE010000133.1:0-6786 GCA_946185305.1 uncultured Clostridia bacterium
TCCGGAGCAGAAAGCCATCAAAGTTTCGCTGCTGGAACCATCCCAACAAAAATATACGAACACCAGGTTGAATACACAGATCGTCAGATAGCAAACGACCCGGACAAAAAGCGTATTGACCTCCGTGTTCAGAATTGCCAAAAGGAAACAGAGCACAACCGATTCGGCAAGCGCAAACAGAATACGAAGTGCGAAAGGGCTTTTTTTCTGCATTTTCGAGCAGAAAAGCGATATCGCAAACTGCGTTTCAATATAGGTTGCAACGAGAGAATAGCCTTCAAATGCGTATGCTGCACCGAATAGCGAGGTGGTAAAATCAAACATACTGTTTTGTCTCCGAGAAATTCGCCAGAGCGTCGGTAAATGCTTTCTTGCGCGGATGGCTGATCTGCAGCTCTTCACCGTTGACGATCACGGTCAGGTTTTCGACCTTCTCCACAAAAGCAAGGTTCACAAGCAGAAAATTGTTGCAGCGGGCAAAGCCCTGCCCGGCCAGCATTTCTTCGACGCTTTTCATGGTCTGGTATTGCCGGTATTCGTTGCTTTTGGTGTGAAATACACAATGATGCCCGCGCACCTCGACATAGACAATCTGATTCGGCATCAGACGCACGAACCCGACCTCCGTTTTGATCAGGATATCCTGCGTCGTCTTTTGCGGGAGCTTGGAGAGCATCCGTGTGAATTTGAGCGAAAATTCGGGATAGGATACAGGCTTCACAATGAAATCGGAAGCGGAAACTTCATACCCTTGAATGGCATATTGCCGCATGCTCGTGACAAAGACAAGCATGACCCGGTCGTCCTTTTGCCGCAGCATCCGGCTTGCATCCATGCCGTTCATCATCGGCATCATAATATCCATAAAAATGATATCAAATTCCGCCTGATATTTTTCCAAAAAGGTAATGACATTAAAAAAGACGGAAACCGTGACGGCGTTCTGGTGCTCGTTGGCATATTGCCGTATATGAGATTCAAGAACGGCAGCCTGCTCCTTATCGTCCTCTACAATTGCTATCCGAATCATGCTTCCTACTCTCCTTATTATGCATTATACCGGTTTGTAAAACCATTGTCAAGAATTGCAAAAACTTATGCTGTGGAAATGTAAGGTTACGCTGTTTTGATTGTGAGCAGAAGTCGAATCCGTTACAATTCAAGAGAAATCATGGGGGGAGCCCCATAGAAAAATCAGGAGGAATGAATGATGAAAAAGAAACTGGTTCTTGTGATGGCTGCTGTTATGGTTGCAGTGATGATCCTTGCTTGCGCCGGCGCGGGCAAGGGCGGCGCACAGGCCAAGATCAAGGGCGTTTATCTGTCCCCGGCCAAGGCGGACTACAACAATATGCGTCCGACCTATAACTTCTATAACTACAACTTTGCACAGTCCGAAGTCACCCTCTATGAGGACGGCACCTACATGGTCATCGTGACCGACTCTACGTTCTCCGCGGTTGAGCTCTCCGAGAGCACCAATGACCACAGCGAGAACGAGCGTACCAACCAGATCACGAAGTTCTTCGGCACCTACACCGCCGTCACCAACGATCTCGACGACGATCTGACGGATGTCACCTTCTCCAAGCCGACCCGCATTGTCAAGAGCTTCGACCAGAGCTACTGGCTCGATACCGACAACTGGACCGAAAAAGCCGGCAAAGCAACCGCGGAAAAGCAGTATGACGGCACCACCGGCGAAGTCATCGGCGAAGGCGAACCCAAGACTGCTGAGCAGTATCTTGCGGAGAACGCATTTGACGAGATCACCCTTTCCGTCAACGAAAAGACCGCTTCTTTCGACTTCTACACCTTCGGCGTCAAGACCGGTTTCTCCAACTAATAAGTTGACTGAACAGGTATAAGCGCATGAAGAAATCCAATCTTTGGCGGGGCTTAACAGCGCTTTTTGCGCTGTTGCTCTGCTTAACAAGCTTTGGCGCAGGCCTTGCCTTCCATCGTGAAGGTGACGTCAATCTGTTCCTCGGTACGTTGCCTCCGGTACAGGCCGCGACCGATGATACCACGTACTATCCTTCCGCCTACGCATCCAAGGACGAAATGCGCGCGGCATTGAAGGATTATCTGATCAACGATCAGATCGAAGGCAGCGTTCTGCTTCGCAACGAGAACAGCGCGCTCCCGCTCGATCCCTCCGCTAAGGTCACCCTGTTCGGCTTCGCGGCCGCAACCCCCGTGTATCACGGCGGTTCCGGCGGCCCCGCCAATGCCGGCATCAACCTCTACGACGCGCTGAAGGAAGAGGGCGTCGCCGTCAACGAGACCGTATATAACGCCATCGTCGCCGCCGGCGGCACCCGCACCAAGACCGGTCTGATCGGCGAGATCGCCGCTTCGGCTTACAGCGGCACCGAGTCCTCGTTCGCGTCGTACAACGACGCCGCGATCTATGTCATGTCCCGGTACGGCGGGGAAGAGGGCGACCTCAACCACGGCCTGCAGGGCGAATGGCAGGAAGGCCCCGTCGGCGTTCCCGAGCTCTCCCTCCATCAGGAAGAGATCGACACGCTGAACCTCATCAAGAATGCAGGGTTCAAGAAGATCATCGTCGTCGTCAACAGCGGCTACGCGATGGATCTCGGCTGGCTCGCCGATTACGGCGTGGATGCGTGCCTGTGGATCGGCTATCCCGGTGCCTACGGAATGACCGGCGTTGCCAAGTGCATCAAGGGCGAAGCGGATCCTTCGGGCCGCAACGTCATTACCTACGCAACGGATTCGCTCTCCTCTGCCGCGATGCAGAACGCGGGCGACTTCACGTTCACGAACCTCACGGGCCTGTATAAGAACAAGTACCTCGTGTATGCCGAAGGCATCTACCTCGGCTATAAGTACTACGAGACCCGCTATCAGGATCAGGTGCTCGGCATCAACAATGCAAACTCCTCCAAAGGCGTCTATGCCTCCAAGGACGGCGCATGGAACTATGCCGACGAAATGGTCTACACGTTCGGCGCCGGCAAGAGCTATGCGGACTTTACGCAAGAGCTTGTTTCGGTGAACTGGGACAAGACCACGCATCAGGTCACAGCCGAAGTCAAGGTCACCAACAACGGCGGCTTTGACGGTAAGAGCAAGGATGTCGTGCAGCTGTATGTGCAGCTTCCGTGGGAAGCGGGGCAGGCCGAAAAGAGCGCGATCCAGCTTGTCGATTTCGGCAAGACGAAGGAACTTGCGCAGGGCGAAAGCGACACCGTAACGCTGACCTTCTCGGATTACCTGTTTGCCACGTATGATAGCAATGCGCAAAACGGCGTCGATACCACGAAGCAGGGCAGCTACGTCTTTGACGCGGGCGATTACTACTTTGCGATCGGCGACGATGCGCACGACGCGCTGAACAACGTGCTTGCCGCACGCGGCGTCACCGGCATGTTCGACGCCGAGGGCAATGAAGTCCAAGGCGATGCGAATAAGGCCGTTAAGGACACGCTTGCGGCGCTTGACAACAAGACCTGGGCGGTATCGCCGTACACGGGCGAAGTGGTATACAACCACTTTGAGGACCGCGATCTGAACTACTTCATTCCGGGCGCCGTCACGTACATGACACGTGCGGACTGGAACACGTTCCCGGATGCGGTGGAGAACATTGAGGCGACCGATGAGATCAAAAATCTCATGGAGAACTTCCAGTATGTCAAGCCTGCTGACGCACCGGACATTTCGGCATACAAGTACAAGCAGGACAACGGCATTTCCTTCATCGACATGAAGAATGTCGAATTCGACGATCCGCAGTGGGAAACCTTCATTGATCAGTTGACGGTCGGCGAGCTTGCCCAGATCGTCGGCGATAAGATGGCGCTTGACGCAATCGAGTCGATTAACTTCCCGGCGTATGCGGGCGGCGACGGTCCGGACGGTCACCAACAGGGCGTCCTGTTCAATGCCGAAATGGTATGTGCGTCCACGTTCAACAAGGATGAGCTTGCTCAGCGCGGGACGTTCTTCGGCGAAGAGAGCTTCTGGATCGGCTTCCGTCACATCTACGGACCGGGCGGTAACCTCCACCGTACTCCGTATTCGGGCCGTAACTTCGAGTATTACTCCGAAGATCCGATCATGTCCTACATCTGCGGTGAAGTGCAGACAACGGCCATGGCCAAGAAGGGCCTTGCTGGCATGTTCAAGCATTTCTGCGGCAACGATCAGGAAACGAACCGTCATGGCGTTGCAACGTTTATGACGGAGCAAGCCTATCGTCAGGGCCCGCTAAAGGGCTTTGAGGGCGGCCTTTCGAAAGATCATTCGCTCGGCACGATGACGGCTTATAACCGCATCGGCTGCGTCCCGACAGCGTCGGACTATGAGACGATGACGACCGTTCTGCGCGGCGAGTGGGGCTTCCTCGGCATCAACATGACCGACAGCTCCAAGGACTCCGCTTCCTACATGGGTACGGCGGATGCGCTCCGTGCGGGCACGAACCAGTTCAACAACGACCCGGGCCGTGTACCGGAGGCCAACAATCTGCTCGTTAAGGATCGTGACGGCTTCATTTGGGGCAAGCTCCGCGAGGTGGCGCACTATTATCTGTACGCCATGAGCCGTTCGAACCTTGTCAACGGTCTTGCCAAGGAGGTTCCGATCACGAACTATACGCCTTGGTGGCAGCCCGCGTTGATCGGCTTGAATATCGCGATTGCGGTTCTTGCCGTCGGCTCACTTGCGATGTTTGCCTACACGACAATTGCAGCCAAGAAGAAGGAGGGCAAATAAGATGAAGAACTTCTTCCAAAACAGAAAGCTCGGCTTCTGGCTGACCATCGGTGCGGCTTGCATCGCGTTTGTCGGCAGCATCGCTTATCTCATCTCGTATGCGCTGACCGCTGACCCGGTGACGGGGGAGTGGGACCGCGTCTTTAAGTGGACGGTGTTCCTGCTCATGCTCGGCGGTTCTCTGATCGCGTGCGGCGGCGAGCTCTTGCGGCTCCGCTTCGTTCCGATCCTTTCGGCAGTTGCTTACGGCCTCGCGCTTGCGATGCACCTCGTCGAAACGGCGTACCCGCTTGCGGACGTGCTGACGAAGGTTCCGTTCTTCGGCGGCAACCCGACGCTTGCGATCACGTTCTCAATTCTGTTTGCAATTGTTGCGGTGGTGCATGTCATCGCGGCATTTACAGAACATAACACGGAAAAATAAATAGGAGGAAAGTAAACAACATGAAGAAGATTCTTGCACTCGTTCTCGCGGTTGTCATGGTGATGGCCATGATCGCCTGCGGCGGTTCCACCGCACCGGCAAACACCGCGTCCGACACCAAGACCGAAACCAAAACCGAGACCAAGACCGATGCAGCTGCGGCTCCCGCTGCGGAAGCGAAGTCCTATCAGCTCACCGGCGTTTATGAAGAGGAAGGCGCCAATGCGGGCATGCTGAATGCATGGTTCCTGCTTAACCTCAATGCGGACGGCACCGCTGTTGCAGACCGCTATCAGTATGCGCAGTTCAACGATGCGCCTGCGGCGGAGAACCCCACTTATCAAGCGTCCTACATGAGCGGCACCTGGAAGGAAGTTGAGAAGGACGGCGTCGCTTGCCTCCAGATCAAGCTCGCTCATATCGACGATGCAGGCAACTCCTCCAACGATCAGACTGCGTATGCGTATGACATCGCCGGCGAATACAGCTTCGACCTCACGTTCCCGGTCGTTCCCGGTATGAGCTACACCCGTATCGCGCCGATGTCCGGCACCGAGGAAAAGGTGTTTGCAGATGCGGATGCTTTCATCCAGGCCAAGAAGCTTGACTTCGTTGCGCCGGAGCATGTAGTTGCTTTCGAAGGCGACAACGCTACTCTGTATGTGCAGGCCGACGGCAAAGCTTTGATGTATGTCGGCAAGGATAAGGTTGCAGACGGCAAGTGGACCAACGACGGCGCTCTGGCCATCGAAATCGGCGGCAACCCGGTCGAAGTAGCTGTGGACGGCAATGCGGCTTCCTTCACGTACAGCATGGATCGCGGCGACGGCAACATGGTTGATTTCAACCTTGCCTGCGCGGACATTTCCGCTCTCGGTTCTGTCGAAGCGCCCGAAGCGGCTGCACCGGCAGAAGACGCTCCGTATGCGGCTAAGGTTGACCTCGGCGGTCAGTCCTTCGATGCGACCCTCGTGCTCAACGAGGACGGCACTGCGGCCTTCACCGCGGCTGTGACCATGAACGTCAAGTACACCAAGGTCGGCAAGGCAGTCGTTCTTGAGCAGGACGGCGAACTGGAAGGCTATGCCGCACAGATTTTCCCGGCAGTTCCGCATGCATGGCTGCTGAACGACGAAACTAAGGAAATGACCGCTCTGAAGGGCGCATACCTTGTGAACGGCGCTCTGGCGTTCTACCTCACCGACGATACCGCTATGACTGCGGAATACGTCGAGTACAACTTCGGCAAGGACGGCTTCACCTACGTTCTGTCCGAGGATGGCAAGACCCTGACCGTGACCGCTCCCGATGCGGAAGCTCTCGGTGCGTTCGCACAGGTTTGGGACGCGATGGGCGGCGAGACCTGGAATCTCGACGGCACGACCGCGACCAAGGCTGAGTAATCAGCTTACAATCAAGTTCCCTGCTTTTCGGCAGGGAACTTTTTATGTAACGGAATTGTAAGGTTATGCTGTGATAGGGTCAACTTATGCGGTTTGCGTTGGAATACCATGCAGAACCGTGTAAAATGCAAAATAGAAAAACATCGAGAGGGAGGATAGTATTTCGATGAAGAAAAAGAAAGGTACAATTTGGGTCGTTCTGACGGCGATCAT
>CAMHJE010000134.1:0-6740 GCA_946185305.1 uncultured Clostridia bacterium
TGTCGTCCAACGGTGAGACGTACCTGTCTTGCTCTTGGGGATTGCATGACGCAGAATTATATCGTTACACAACGGATGGAGAGCCGGATGGGGTGTTTCGGCTTGAAGATAAGACGATACCGCTGTATGTGCTGGACAGCAACAGACAGACGGGAAAGCTGACAATGCCGCATATGAGCGAGGACATGGATTATCGGGATGGGCGATTGCTGATAGCCTTTGAAGCAGGCGCAGTTAAGTTCGGTGGTGGTCTGCTGCCGTTTTCCGTTCGCAGCTTTGTGGCGGTTGATCCCGATACATTTTGAGAATCATAAATCGACTCTTGACAAAATTCTGTTTTTGTCGGATGATATCGGTATGTTTTCAAGGAATAGGTTTCTGTTCTCTCATGAAAAGCTTTTGCACTCCGGCGACATCCGAGGAAAGGAGTTACACCAATGAATCGAACCGGTAAAATGATCCTATCTGCCGTTTTACTTGTACTTTGTATCCTGTTCATCGTTTTGATAAAAAGCTTCGATGTGGCGGCGATAGGACCGCAGGATACTGCAGTCGGGTTTTCACATCTGAATCAAGCATTTCATAACTGGACAGGCACCAACATGCTATGGTATCGGATTACGGAAATCTGCGGCTATCTGGCTATTTTGCTTGCATTAGGCTTTGTTGCGCTCGGCGCGGTGCAGCTGTTCACTCGGCGCAGCTTTATGAAGGTAGACCCTCAGATTTACGCCATCGGCGGCTTGCTTGTTGCGATTGCCGTTCTGTATGTCCTTTTTGAAAAGGTGATTATCAATTATCGCCCGATCATCATGCCGGGGGACACAGAGCCGGAAGCGTCCTTTCCGTCCTCACACACAATGCTGTCCTGCTGTGTATTCGGCGGCGCACTTTTGCTTTTGCCGAAATATTGCAAAGGGCTGACGCTGCGTATCGGACAAATCGTTCTTTCTGTGCTGCTGGTGATTACGGTTGTCGGCCGGCTGGTCAGCGGCGTGCATTGGCTGACAGATATTATGGGCGGTGTGCTGATCAGCTTATTCCTGCTGTCGGTCTATGAGATCGCTCTTGAACAGATAAACAGCACAGAGAAGACAAAGGGAAAACGGAAATAAATTAGATACGGTCAGACGGCTTTGAACCGTTTGCCGCAAGGAGGACGGTTCATGCAAAAACCGATCATCGGCATTACAGCTCTGTACGATAATGAAAAAGACAGCTATTGGATGCTGCCGAGCTATATAGATGCAGTTCGGCGCGCAGGCGGGTATCCGATCTTGCTGCCGCCGACAGCGGACGAAGAGGAAGTACACAAAACAGCAAAGACCTGCAACGGCTTGCTGTTCGCCGGCGGACAGGACGTTTCGCCGCGTTTATACGGCAAGGAGAATGATACCGGAAACGTCGTTACATGTGAAAGACGCGATACATTTGAAAGACTGCTGCTCCGGTGCGCCGTCGAACACGATATACCGACACTCGGCATATGCCGCGGCCTGCAGTTGATCAACGCCGTTTTGGGCGGGACATTGTACCGGGATTTGCCGACGCAGAATCCGTCGGAGGTTTGCCATCGGCAGGAGAGACCCTATACGATTCCGAGCCATACCGTGCAGATTCGTAAGGAAAGCGCCTTGTATGCGCTTTTAAAGACCGGAACGCTCGCCGTAAACAGCTGTCATCATCAGGGAATCGAACGATTAGCGCCTTCGCTGCAGGTTATGGCAATCGCGCCGGACGGGTTGATCGAGGCTGTCGATAAGCCGGATCAACGATTTCTTTGGGCCGTGCAATGGCATCCGGAAATGATGCCCGTGGGCGATGTATCGAGCTACACAATATTCAAAGCGTTTATAGACATCTGCGAGATATAACACAATAGAATATATATTCTATATCTATATAGGACGGAGACGCATAAGCTCCGTCCTGTTTTCTTTTCAGCTAATCCAAAAGCGAACTTTTTTTGATCTTTATGCGTTACGGTTGCAAAATTCCGCAGTTTTTGGTATGATATCTTGCAGAATGTATTTGCCGTTCCGTCGGAACAAAGGAGCATATATTGGCAGAGCAAAAGCCGCTTACGGCCTACAAGACCATATCGAGCAACGCGGAAATTGAGCTGATTGAAAAAAAGTCTCGATTTATCGGTCGTTGCTTCAAGGTAACCGATGAAGCGGAAGTGCTCGGCATACTGGATCGTATCCGAAAAGAGAACTGGGATGCCACGCATAATTGCTATGCATACCGTCTGCGGAGCGGCGCTGCGCGATATTCGGATGACGGCGAGCCCTCCGGCACGGCAGGCATGCCGATGATGGAAGGCATTCGCAACATGGGTGTGGAGGACGTGCTTGTCATCGTAACGCGCTATTTCGGCGGCATTCTGCTCGGCGCAGGGGGCTTGGTTCGTGCATACTCCAAATCAACCTGCGACGCAGTTCGCGCGGCAAGCGTCGTGAATATGCTTCCGTGCTACGCATACTCGATACAAATGTCGTACCCGCATTGGAATACGGTGCAAAAGCTGTGCGAACGATACGGCAGAATCGAAAGTACGGAATTTACCGACACCGTGCAATGTCTTGTGTGGATCGAACGGACAAAAGCGGGTGTTTTCACAACAGCGCTCAGCGAGCGTACGGATGGCAGGGTAGCAGCAATACCGGTGCGGGAGGATTGCTTCCCGTTCCCGGATGCGGAGGAAACGGTATGAAACGAAAAAAGATATTGTTAATGGTTATTTGGGGACTGTTCATAGCCGTCCTGCTCCTTAGCACGCTTTCGTTTGCCGAAGAAGACCATCCGATCCGCATGTCGATCGCCGCAGATCCGGAAACGGAAATGGAGTCGGGCGGCACAATGCCGTTTTTGACGTTTACACTCTACAATGACAGCGATACCGCGTATACGCTTCATGATGCGAAGCTCTCCGGCGGGTACGATGATGCCGAGCGCCCCTTGAACGGCGAAATGACGATTGATGCACACGGAAAGCGTGAATTCGTCTTGCATGATGTGGCCATTGCGGATCAGCAGCTGGATACCGATATTCTGTATACGCTGACGTGGACCGAGATCACCGAAATACCCGCAGAGCCTTCAGTGGAGACAACGGAGGCAGATTCACAGACCGAAGGGGAAACGGAACCCGAATACGAAACCGAATTGGCAACAGTACCCGCACCGACACCGGCATCAGAAATTGTGCGTACGGAAAGAAGCACTTCCGCCGTCATTCGTGTAGAGCGGTTTGTCCTGCCGGAATTGACGATCACCGCGACAGCAGCACAGCCGATGGTTGCCGCAGGAGAGACGTTTACCGTCGTTTACCGCGTAGCCAACGAAACAAAATACGATATCACAAACATTACGCTTACGGATGAAGCCTATACGGGAAATATTCCGTTGCCGGGCACCGAGCTGACGGCAGGAGCTGCTGTCACGGTGCCGATCGAGTATACGATGGGCGAATCCGATATGGTGTTTCAGCCGACGGCAACGTATATAGCGGCACAGCGTCAGACTTCGACGGCGTGCAAGGAGGTTTTGACAGTCGGCGCAGTCGTGATCGGCATACGCATAGATGTGCAGCAATATCCGTCCAACGAAGACGGCACGACGTTTGCCATCACGATCACCAATACCGGCAATCGCGCCATGAAGCAGCTGCAGCTGTATGACGAGATCAATACGCAGATAGATAAGCCGTTTGACCTTGCGGCACAGCAGCAAAAAGTATTGACCTTTAATGTGCCCTCGGCATATTCGGCAGGGCTTGTTCGTACCGTGCGCTTCCGTTTGACCGGCAAGGATTACTTTGAAGATGATTTCACTTTCGTCGATGCCAACAGCTATGATTGTATTCCTTATGTGACCTCCGACGCCGTCCGGCTCAGCCTGCTTGCCACGGTCGCCGATGCCTATTACGATGAAAACGGGAAGCTGTGCGGCGTCATTCAGTTTGAAATCCGCAACTATTCCGATGTGCGCATCACGGATGCCGTGCTGTCGGAATTGACCGTATTCGGAACTGTAACAGCTTTCGACGAGCTGCAGCGCGGCGAAACCTTTTATCAGGCCGTTTATCAGGTGGACGGCATACCGTCCGTTTCGTTCCGCGTAACGGCAAAAGACACGACCGGTCAGAACTATCAGACAGAGACGATTTCACTGAATCTGGAACAGCTTTCAACGCTGGCCGAACGGACTGAGAATAACACGATCATCTATCATTCCAATACGTTTTTGCAGGATCTGTCCGATAAAATCCGAGAGACGTTCCGAAACGGCGTGGGCGTCGCTATGATTCTGATTCTTATCAGCGCAATTCTGTGCTTGATTCTATGGGGGATCGAGTCCCATTTGCGTTCCAAGCTACCGCAGCAGTCACTTCTTTCGATTCGTGTACCGAAAACCCAAAAGACCGCGCAGACTGCCGTGGATACCGTTTTGGCCGGATCGCCTGCCGATCAGTTGGGCTATAAGGTGCCGGCAAAGCTGCGCTACACAGGCGCCGAAAATATCAAAAAACGGGCTGCCGAGAAAGAAGACAGTTCTGTGTTCGCACCGATCAAACGCAAGATCGACGAATACTGGGCGAATCCCGAATCTGCTGATGACGGGTATCGCGCTCATCGTCCGGCGTCCACGTTTGCCGCATTTCTGGCGGCGGAAAAAGAGAAGCTCGCTTCTTCGTCGGCGGACGAAGCTTTTGCTTCGATGAACCATGATTTGGCAGTATCAGACTCTGAATCGGCAGAAAATCCGATTTCGACTTCTGACGTGGAAAATGAATCCGTTTCCGACAACGTGAAGAACGACAAGCCAAGCGCGGAACAAACGGAGGATTGGGCGGAGGCTTCCGCGACGAATGAGACGGTTGAAACACAGAATGACGAATCGGTCATGATAGAAGCGAGGGAAACCGTAGAGAATAATATTACGGAGCCTGTCGAAGCGGTCGAACCGGAATCTTTGGAACCGGAAATCAAAAAGGAAACAGACCCGTCTGTGCTTGAAACTGCTTCCGAATCGGAACAAAGCAACGTCTTTGTTGACGAAACGTATACAGAATTGCCTGCTGAAAAAGAGTGCGGCATAGAGGAAGATGCTCCGTCGGAAATCCACGACGCCGTCGAATTCGATAAAGAACCGATCACGTTATCGTCGGAAACTGTTTTAGAAGAGCAAGCGGACATAGATCCAGAGGCTGCCGCGGTTATAACTGCTGTTGAGCAAATGGATGCTTCCGACGCGGACAAAAATGATGAGAAAAGTGTTTCCGAGCAGATCGCAGAGGAGACAGAGCCGGTCTTATCCGAAACAGAGGAGGTAGGGACAACGGAGGAGACAATCGCTCCTATCGAGGCTTCGACGATCACAGCAGAGCAAGCCCCCGATCAAACAGAACAAGCAGTTGCTTCTATCTCGGCAAGGACAGTGCGTATACTGGAGTTGACGCCGCAAAACCGTCGAAGACCAATGCGGCCGAATCGGATTGTACATATCGGATAGAAAGAAGGTATACTTATGGAATGGATTTGGATCGCAGCTTTGATCATCGTCGGTTTGGCGGCTATCGCATTGCTGCTGGGGTATATCTTCTTTCGATACATGTGCTTGGAGAACCATAAGGCAGCAGACAGCCTTGACGGCGGGGAAGGCCGCGCGCTGCAGCCTTATGTGCCTGTCATAAAAGAGAAAGCAAGACAGAACGCGGTATGCAGGCATGAGGTCGTTTCGATCAAGTCATTTGATGGATTGATTCTTCGCGCCAAGCTCTATCCGAACCGCCAAGCTGACCGCATCGTGATACTGGTTCACGGCTATCACAGCTCCTCCGCATGGGATTTCGGCGCGAGCTTTGAAATGTATTATCGGGCAGGGTATACGATATTGGCGCTGGATGATCGTGCCCACGGCGCGAGCGAGGGCAAATATATCGGCTTCGGTGCGCTCGATCAGCGGGATGTCCGCGCTTGGATGGATTGGACGGCGGAACGCTTTGGCGCCGATTGCCGCATCGCCATCATAGGTGTTTCGATGGGTGCCGCAACGGTTATGCTCACAACCGGCAACTATCCGATCCCGCAGTTGGCCTGCGCGATTGAAGATTGCGGCTATACCTCCCTCATGGATGTCACCGATTACTTGATTCGGCTGCGGCATGTACCCGCATTTCCGCTTCGTCAGCTGGCTTCTTTGTGGTGCAGGCTTCTTGCAGGGTACTGGTTCTCTGAAACCAATGCCGAGAAAGCCGTGAAAAAATCGCATATCCCGACCCTGTTTATTCACGGAACCGCCGACAAATTTGTTCAGTTTTACATGCTGGATCGAGTGTATCAGGCATGTGCGGCTCCGAAACAGAAAGCTGTATTTGAGGACGCCGTGCACGGGGAATCCAGTTATAAGTATCCGGAACGCTACGAAAATACGGTGCTTTCCTTCCTGCATACGTATATGAACTGAATAAAGCAACAACACAGCAACGTAAGCCGACCCCATCAGCAGGCCGGCTTTGCTGTTACACTATGAAGGGGAAAAACGAACGCATATCCTCAGGCAGGGGAGAAGTCAAATGGATTGTTTGGTTGGTCAACGGGTGAATAAATGCCAATTCGGCAGCATGCAAAGCAGGACGATTGATGCGGTCATCCCGTTTGCCGTAAAGCCAGTCGCCCAAGAGCGGATGACCGATATAGGCCATGTGTACGCGAAGCTGATGCGTGCGTCCCGTA
>CAMHJE010000135.1:0-6704 GCA_946185305.1 uncultured Clostridia bacterium
CCATCCAATAAAAACAAAAAGCATCGTCTCCCTTTGGGCGTGTTTATATTGATCATCGGAATCGCCGGCATCATCGGCGTAGCTGTGCTGTGTGCATTTACGCTTCGCTTTGGATCGTTTGCCTTTTTGAAAGACGCCAACCGGCAAAGCGAGTACCTGACAGTTGAGGAAATCCACGTCGATTCCGCTTCGCTGCTGACTGCTTCTCCCGTTATGACGGAAGAGCCCACCGAGGAACCTACTGCAGTCCCCACGGAATCCGTTTCACAGATCAGCATTTCTGCCTACTCCACGCTGCAGTTCGGTGATGAAAATACGGATGTTGCCAAGCTGAACGCGCGCTTGATGGAGCTTGGGTATATGGATTACGACGAATTGTTTTCCACCTTTACGTCTACAACGGAAAAGGCTGTTATGCTGTTTCAGCGTGCAAGCGATCTGCCGCAAACCGGGATTGCCACTAATGAATTGCAGGAGCTGCTGTATGCCGAAAATGCCCAGCTGTATCGTGTCAAGCTGAACGACGACGGCGTGGATGTCAAGGGCGTACAGGAACGCTTATATGAGCTTGGCTATTATACGGACAAGATTTCCGGATATTTCGGCCCGCAGACGGAAATGGCCGTTCGCATGTTCCAGTCCAAAAACAATATTTCCATAGACGGACAGGTCAATCGCGATACGAGCGGCGTGCTGTATTCCGGGGACGCGGTGCCTTTGGCTACACCGACGCCGACCCCCACGCCTACACCGACACCGACGCCCGAACCTACGCCGACGCCGAGGCAGTCCTCGCAAAGAACATCAAGTGCGACCAAGAAACCGCAGGAAACTTCTTCCGGTAGCCAGTCACAGGCTACGCCGAAAGCGACAGCCACGCCAAAGCCGCAAAGCACCTATAAGGCGCCGACCGGCAGCTTCGGATCCGGCATCGAGGGCATGATTGCCTGTGCGCAGGCGCATCTCGGTGCGCCGTATGTATACGGTGCAAGCGGTCCGGATTCTTTCGACTGTTCCGGCTTTGTCTGCTACTGCATGAAGCAGGCGGGCTTCTCCGTCTCCCGTACATCGTCCCGCAATCTTGCTTCGCACAGCGGCTGGACGCTGATCGAAAATATCAGTGATCTGAAACGCGGCGATCTGATCTTCTGGTGCAGCGATGATTCCGATACCGTCAGCCACGTTGCGATCTGCACCGGCGGTACGAGCTTTATCCACGCCAGCGCCTCCGGCGGATGCGTAAAAACCGGCAGCATCGGCAGCAGCGATAAAAACTACTGGTATCGCAATTTTGTTTGCGGAAGGCGGTTTGCATAATGCCTTGCACGATATGTCCTCGAAACTGCCATATTGACAGAACAGCCGCAAATGGGTTTTGCGGCTGTTCTTCTGTTCCCAAGGTTGCCCGCGCTGCTTTGCATTTTGATGAAGAGCCCTGCATCAGCGGTACACGCGGCAGCGGAACGATTTTCTTTTCCGGCTGCAATTTGAAATGCATCTTTTGCCAAAACATCGTATTGCAGGACGGAACCCTCGGTGAACCGTTTACCGTGGATCGTCTTGTCGGAACAATGCTTGCATTGCAATCACGCGGCGCACATAATATCAACCTTGTCACCCCTACGCCCCATCGGGATATACTGGCTCCTGCTCTGCGCGCCGCAAAAGAGAACGGTCTTTCTATCCCCGTGCTATACAATACGAACGCGTATGAAACGGTCGAAACCATTCGTGCGTATGAGGGCTTGGTGGACTTATACTTGCCTGATTTGAAGTATCACGATGATCGGCTTGCACGTAAATTCTCCAAAGTAACCGGTTATTTTCCCATCGCTTTGGAGGCTATCCGCGAGATGGTTCGACAAACAGGATTTATGCAAATGGATAACAGCGGAATGGCGCTGCGTGGAGTTCGTATTCGCCATCTTGTCCTGCCCGGATGCGTATTTGACACTCGCGCCGTTTTGAACGCTGTTGCAGAAGCCTTCGGCACGGATATTCCGCTGTCGCTCATGTCACAATATACCCCAATGCCTGCATGCAAAGAGCCGCCGCTTTCACGACGGCTTACCAAGCGTGAATATGAATCGGCTGTCGAGCATTGTATTTCGCTCGGATTTCAAAATGTGTATATACAGGGCTTTGAAAGCGTCGGCACAAGCTATACGCCGCCGTTTTCCGATCATGTGACGTTATAATACCTCGTTCTCGATAAACCATGCCACGCCGTCGTTGGCACAGCTTGGCAAGATACGATCCGATACGGCTTTGACGGAATCGCCTCCGTTGGCGACGCAGCACCCGATACCTGCCCATTCGATCATGCTTTGATCCAATGTATTGTCACCGATGGCAACGACTTCGCTGCGATCAAATCCGTAATAGTCTGCGATCCATTTTAATGCGGATGCTTTATCGGTCGTCTTGCTGCCTACCTCTAAAAATCCCGGTTTGCTGGTCAGAACATGCAGCGTATCGGGCAGCATCGCTTCCACCTTCGGCAGCATTTCGCCGATGGTCGAAGGATCGGTATACATTAGGATCTTTGGCGTTGTAGTAAGATCGTGCTGCAGCAGATCGGGGTCGATCCGATACGGCAAATGCATCACATTGGTATACGCTTCCGTAAAGGCATTCCATTCACGAAACACGACGATATCGCCGTCATAGATCTGCGCATGGAGGCCGAACGCATCGGCTGCCCGAAAACAAGCTCTGGATTCTTCCTCCGTAAAATAATGCGTATACAGCGGCTTACCCGTAATGCCGTCGGATACCAGAGCGCCGCCATAGTTGATCACGGGTTCATCCAACTGCAGCTGTTTCCGTATCGGTTCGGAACCGGCAAAGCCGCGTCCGGTAGCAATGATAATCTTCACGCCCTTCTCCCTTGCCTTTGCAATCGCGTCCGCATTGCGTGGTGACACGGGCTTTCCGGAAATTACAAGCGTATCGTCTATATCCAATGCAATCAATCGAATCATTCTGTTTCCTTTCATTGCCGTCAACATCATTTATATGGTATTATACAACGATTCCGGATCGGATGCAAGATGATAAAAGGGAGCGCCGAAACGCTCCCTTTCGTGAATATTCCTTGTTTATTGATCTTCGTCGTCAAAGAGGTCTTCCGTTTCTTCCCCTGTGTCGGCCTCATCGGAATCATCTTCTGCTGTTTCCGAGTCGTCTTCATCGTCCATGACAGCGCGAGTAGCGCGGCGTTTGCGATAAATGATTAACACAACGATAATCATTTGGATCGCTAAAAACGCTATGCCGATATCCAGTATCAGAATGCCGAGTGTGGAATTGCTCCAAGATGTACAGCCGCCTTCACCGTCGGTGACAAGCGTGCCGATCCGTCCGGCCGGTGTCGGTGAAGGGGATGGTGTTGCGCTTGGAGATGGTGTCGGTTTCGGCGCAGGCGTAGCCGTTGGTGCAACTGTGGGTGTCTGTGTCGGTGTAGCAGTCGGTTTTACAGTCGGTGTCGCCGTCGGCTTGCGCGTGGGGGTCGCGGTAGGCTTGCGCGTAGGACGAGGCGTATCTTCCTCATCGTCGTCATCATCCGGCTCCGGCGTCGGCTTCTTTGTCGGCGTGGGAGTCGTCTCGGGTGTCGCAGTCGGTTCCGGCGTCGGTGTATCTGTTGGTTCTGCTGTAGGCTCTTCCGTCGGCTCGATGGTCGGTTCTGCTGTAGGCTCTTCCGTCGGCTCGATGGTCGGTTCTGCCGTAGGCTCCTCCGTCGGCTCGGCAGTCGATTCTGTCGTAGGTTCTTCTGTCGGTTCTACGGCAGGCGTCTCCGTCGGCTCTGCCACCGGCTCCCCGGTAGGCTGTTCACTCGGGTCGGCAGAAGGCTGCTCGGTGGCTTCCGGGGTCGGTTCCGTTGTCGGTTCCGTCGTGGGGAGCACCGATTCGCTCGGCGTTTCGACAATGCTAAGCGTCAGGAATGTCTGCTTCTCTGCCGTATAGGATGCCACTTCCCCATCGTTATACAGACTGTACGCCGCATCTTGTAGCTTGACGGAAAGCTCGCCTGTCTTCTCCACACGGAAAATCAAAGAGAGCAGATACCCGGAGGCCGGACAGCCGTAATCATTGGCAAACGAAATATGTATTTTCCCGGGCTCAGCAGGGTTCACAGCCCAAACCGAATCCACCGCAACCGAGGTTGTACGCGTCTGTTCGTCGATCAGCGAAAAGCCACCGTAGGTGAGCGATTCGCTGTCATACGTCACCGTACATTCCCATGTATTGAGAAGCCCTGGATTTTCCGTCGGCACAGATATAAAAATCGGTACAGTTACCGTATCGCCGACCGTTGCCTGTACCGGTTCCGCGCTCCATATCATATCTTCCGCCGCGGAATATGATACCGATGCTAAAAGCAGCAAGCAAGCTATGCATGTGATAAAAGGAAGCAGTCGCTTTTTCATAGACAACCCTTTCTGTATAGTAGAACCATTTGTGTACAGTATAACGCAAACCTCTGCTTTCGTCAAATCCACTTTATGGATCGGCAAAAAGTTTCCTTTCGTTTTGCAAAGATGTTTCTAAATGTTTGAAAAGCAGGCTTCGTTCACAATGTTTTTCCTACAATTCCCGTGAAAAGTGTTTGCTTCCTTGCAAAAATATGGTATACTTACCGAGTTGGAGGTATACTATGCAGATTTATAATACCATGACCCGTAAAAAGGAAGAGCTTGTCCCTATGCAGGAGGGACAGATTTCAATGTATGTTTGCGGCCCGACCGTGTACGACTTTATCCATATCGGCAATGCACGTCCGCTGATCGTCTTTGACACGATGCGCCGGTATCTTGAATCTCGCGGCTACAAAGTAACGTATGTGCAGAACTTTACCGATATCGACGATAAGCTGATTCGTCGCGCCAACGCCGAAAACACCACCGTGCCGGCGCTTGCCGAACGATTTATCAAAGAATACTATACCGACGCCGATTCGCTCAGCATCATGCGGTCTACCGTCAACCCACGCGCTACGGAGCATATTGACGATATCATTGACCTTGTCAAAACGCTGATCGACAAGGGGCACGCCTATGCCGTTGAAAACGGCGACGTTTATTTTTCCGTTCGCAGCTATCCCGGCTACGGCAAGCTGAAGGGACAGGATATCAACGATATGGAAAACGGCGTTCGCATTGACCCGAGCGATATCAAGCGCGACCCGCTCGATTTCGCGCTATGGAAAGGCGCCAAGCCCGGCGAGCCCAGTTGGCCCTCGCCTTGGGGTGAAGGCCGTCCCGGTTGGCATATCGAGTGCTCTGCAATGAGCATGCATATCCTTGGGCCGACATTTGACATTCACGGCGGCGGTCAGGATCTGATCTTCCCGCATCATGAAAACGAAATCGCGCAAAGCGAAGCCGCAACCGGCAAGCCCTTTGCGCATTATTGGATGCACAATGGCTATCTGAACATCGACAATCAAAAGATGTCCAAGTCGCTCGGCAACTTCTTCCGCGTGCGGGACATCACAAAGGAATACGATCCCGAGGCCTTGCGTATGTTTATGCTCGGCGCAAACTATCGGAATCCGCTGAACTTCTCGCGTGAGCTCATGGATCAGGCCGTTACCTCCCTTACAAGGCTTCGCACAGCCAAGGAACGTTTGGAAGCGACGCCTGTAGATAACAACGTTGCGACGCCCGATCTTGCCAAGACACTACAAGGATTCCGTGATCGTTTTAACGAAGCGATGGACGATGATCTCAATACCGCCGACGCACTTGGGGTACTGTTTGATGTGGCGCGGTTCGTAAACATCTTTGCTTCCGAGCCGAAGTCTCAAAGCGATATAGATGCTGTCAAGAATTGCTATGCCGACCTGTCCGGGATACTCGGTTTGCTGCAAAAGAAAACTGCCGACGAATTCCCCGCTGATGCGGTACGTTTGCTCGAGGAGCGCACAGCCGCCCGTAAAGCGAAGGACTGGGCAAAAGCCGATGCGATTCGCGCCGAGCTCAAGGAAATGGGCTATGCCGTTGAGGATTCGGCACAAGGCCCGAAACTGAAAAAGCTGTAATACGGAAAGGTCTGTTTCTATGAATTTTCTCTTTACGATTGTTCTGCTTGCTATCGCAGGCTATGTTTTGTACAGCGCCGTCACCGGTAAGGGCAAGCTGTTCTCCGTAGACAATATCCTTGAGGAAAAGATTCCGCAGTTCATCAAGCTGCTTCGGCCGCTCTATCTGGCGCTCGGTGTCATTATGCTTGTTATGGCTCTGACCTCCGGATTTCAGAACGTAGTCTACGCCGATGTTGCCTATCGTTTCACCGACGATTTTAAAACCTATTATGCGGACAATATTGACGCCAAGGGCAATATCAAAGGGACGGAAGCCAATATTGACGGTCTGTACGGGTATAATGCCATGTCGTCCGTATTCGGCACGCTCCCCGCGCCGGAGGTACCGGACGGCGTCAATCCAAGTTATGCTGAAGCTGCAACCGACGAAAACGGTGAATATCTTTTCATGGGAATCGGCGAAACGCTCCCCGGTCAGAACGAGACCTATGCAAGTCTTCGGAATGCTTTATCGTACCGCTTTACGCAGATATTGACATGGGTAATGATGGGACTTGCTGTCGTGCTTGTCGTGTTGGTATTTGTGATGAAATTAATTTCGCTTTTTAGACGCAAAACTCTGTCCATCGTTTAATGCGCAAGAAAAAAACTTCGGTAG
>CAMHJE010000136.1:0-6702 GCA_946185305.1 uncultured Clostridia bacterium
GCCAAAAAGCCTCAGGTGCCACATTTTCCACCACATTTTTATTGAAAAATGCCTACATATATGGACGTATTGGCATTTTGAAATTGCCAAAAACGCCCATTTTCCGGACAAAAAAGCCCCATATATAGGGATTTGTCAATTCAAGGTTTCGCTCCAAAAACAGCAGATCGCAGCGTAAGCCAAAGAAATCTTCCGGTTCCTGGGGTAAGGGGTGCTATACTCATTCGCACAAAACTTCACTCTATTACATCGTTCGCTCTCTCGATTCGTAAATACAGAGGAGCCGTTAAGATCCTCTTTCGGGTTTCTTAACGGCTCCCTTCGCGGTGCCTGCTTTTTGATTCTGTTCAATGATCAGTTGCTCCATTTCCACTCGGAAACCTCGGGCAGGTCGACGCCGTACTTGGCGATGTACTGCTTATGCTCCACGAGCTTATCCTGCATCTTTTGGATCAGATACGCGCCGCGGTTGCCGAGCTGCGGCAGGTTGTAGATCGCGGTCATGACGAGATTGAAGCGGTCGAGCCGGTTCATCACGCGCATATCGAACGGCGTTGTGATCGTGCCTTCTTCGATATAGCCGCGGACGTGCAGGTTCTTGTTCTCCCGCTTGTAGGTCAGCTCATGGATCAGCGACGGATAACCGTGGAATGCGAACACGATCGGCTTGTCCTTCGTGAACAGGATGTTGTATTCTGCCTGCGTCATGCCATGCGGATGCTGCTCGTTGGACTGGAGACGCATCAGGTCGACAACGTTGACGACGCGGATTTTCAGTTCGGGGAACGCGTCGCGCAGGATCGTGACCGCAGCAAGTGTTTCAAGTGTCGGCGTATCGCCGCAGCAAGCCATAACGATGTCCGGTTCCTGACCTTCATCGGTGGATGCCCACTGCCAGATACCTGCGCCTTGCGTGCAGTGCTTGACTGCCTGCTCCATTGTGAGCCATTGCGGACGCGGATGCTTGGACGCGACGATGACGTTGACGTAGTTGCGGCTGCGGATGCAGTGATCGAAGCAGGACAGCAGACAGTTCGCGTCCGGCGGAAGATACAGGCGGACGACGTCGGCCTTTTTATTCGCGACATGATCGAGGAAGCCCGGATCCTGATGCGTAAAGCCGTTGTGGTCCTGCTGCCATACGTTCGACGCCAGCACGTAGTTCAGCGATGCAATCTCCTCCCTCCAGGGCAGCTGGTTGCAGACCTTGAGCCATTTGGCGTGCTGCGCCGCCATGGAATCGATGATTCTCGCAAATGCCTCGTAGGTGGCAAAGAAACCGTGGCGTCCGGTGAGCAGATAGCCCTCCAGCATACCCTGGCAGACGTGCTCGGACAGCATCGAGTCCATAACTCTTCCGCCGGGGGCGAGATGATCGTCGGTATCGTAGACCTCGCCGTTCCATGCACGGTCGGTCTCCTCAAACACAGGATTCAAGCGGTTCGAGGTCGTTTCGTCCGGTCCGAACGAGCGGAAATTGCGAGATGCTTCGTTGAGCTTATAGATGTCGCGAACGAAATTGCCGAGCTTCGCCATATCCTGCGCTTCGACAGCGCCCGGGAACGGCACATCCACGCCGTATTCGCGGAAGTCCGGCATCCGAAGATCGCGCATCAGACGTCCGCCGTTGGCGTGCGGGTTCGCGCCCATACGACGACGGCCCTTGGGCGGGAGGTTCTTCAGCTCCTCCACCGGTTCACCGTTCGCGTCGAACAGCTCCTCGGGACGGTAGGAATGCAGCCACGCTTCAATCTGACGGATGTGTTCCTCGGTATCGGGAGAGATCGGGACCTGATGCGCGCGCCAATAGTCCTCGACCTTTGCGCCGTCCACATAATCCGGACCGGTCCAGCCTTTCGGAGTGCGAAGGACGATCATCGGCCATCTGGGACGCGCGGTGTTGCCGTTCTCACGCGCTTCTTTTTGGAACGTGAGGATGCTTTCGACGCAGGTATCGAGCGTGTCCGCCATCTTGCGGTGCATCGTCATGGGGTCCGAGCCTTCGACGAAGTACGGTTGCCAGCCGCAGCCGAAGAAGAAGCTCTCCAGTTCTTCATGCGGAATGCGGGCAAGGACGGTCGGGTTGGCGATTTTGTAGCCGTTCAGATGCAGGATCGGCAGCACGGCGCCGTCGGTCGCGGGCGACAGGAATTTATTGAGCTGCCAGCTTGTGGCAAGCGGGCCGGTTTCAGCTTCGCCGTCGCCGACAACGCAGGCCACGACGAGGTTCGGGTTGTCCGTGACCGCGCCGAAAGCGTGCGCGAGGCTGTAGCCAAGCTCCCCGCCCTCGTTGATCGAGCCGGGCGTTTCGGGTGCAACATGCGACGGAATGCCGCCGGGGAACGAGAAGCGCTTAAAGAGGCGCTGCATACCTTCCTTGTCGCGGCTGATGTCCGGATAGACCTCTTGATAGCTGCCGTCCAGCCAGTCCTGTGCGACCATTGCGTTGCCGCCGTGACCGGGGCCGGAGATATAGATCATATCCAGGTCGTAGTTCTTGATTACGCGGTTAAGGTGCGTGTACACGAAGTTCTGTCCCGGGCAGGTGCCCCAGTGACCGACGATTTTCTTCTTGATGTGCTTTGCGGTCAACGGTTTTTCGAGCAGCGGGTTGTCGAGCAGGTAAAGCTGGCAGGCCGTCAGATAATTGGCTGCGCGCCAATATTTGTTCATCAGCTCCAGCTCCGCATCGGTGGCGGGGTTGTGGTTGAGTTTTGCCATGCGTAATCCTCCTTCGTATCATTACATCTTAATTGTAAACGACAAATACGATTCTGTAAACGGTCATTTGCGTAAAATCGTGTAAAGCTTGTTATGGCAAGAAGCAAATTAACCGTCGTGGCGCAGCTGCGTTTCATTGATGCGCCGGCGCTTCAAGTACCGAAAGCATATGCATGGCGTTGTATGTACTGTCCGGTCGAAAAGAAAAGAAGGAGGGTTAATTCCACGAAATCACTTTTCACGAATAACGGCATCAAGGGATATATCCAGATCGGCGCGTGTGCTCTTGCTCTTGTTACCTGCGTTCTTCTGCTGATCACGAACGCTGTTCCTGGGTATCCGATCCAAAATGGTGCATGGATCATCTGCTTTGAGGCTGTGGCCATCTTGACCTTGGTGGCAAGTTTCATCCTTTCCGCAAAAAACACATTGATCTCAGACGCTCTGCTGTATGTTGCATTCGTCTCCATCGGTGTCTCAATAGCTATGATGGTTTCTGCACGAGTTGTTCTTGCATCCGGCCTGTTCACATGGGATCCCTATAACGAACTCGGTTGGCGCGCCTACAACACCTCTGTTACGAGCGTCGTGCTGAATCTTATTGCCGAGCTTGGGCTGATTGTCAGCGCATTCATGGCGGGCAAAGAGGAAAAAACCAGGCGCCACGGCAGCATAAGACCACGCACATCCTATATCACAACACACATCACTCTTTATTCGATTTGGATCCGGAATCGCAATTCACATATCATCAATCTTCTCTTCCACACGTCTGGTTACACTCGATAACGATGTGATCAAAATTGACGGGCGGTATGCGATCTGCTGGAGCACCGGTCTTGAATTTACCGTGGAGCGTTCCTCCAAGACGCTGATCGGGTCCATGGTCCATAAGGAAGGCTTGGTCAATGTGTGCAGAGGCACCGGCAAGATTCTGATGAGTCCGCTCACCCAGTGGACCAGCGATCTCGGCGCGACGACACACAGCAAGTAATCATCTTTTGGCGAGTATAAATATAGGAGGCAGCTTCTGCTCGAAGCGCCTCCGATTTTTCTTTTAATATCTGATTTCGACGATCAATTCTTCAAACGGAACTCTTTTGTCATCCGTGATGGGCTGCTGTTGAGAAAGCTCTGTACGGTTGTCGTTCGTGTGTTCTTCCATGATGATACCCCCGTTCAAACAAAATCCTTGTTCATTATAGCCATGCGGACCGGGTTTTTCAAGGGTAAAATCCGTGTATAAAGAAACTTCATAAGGGGCATCGGGAAACCTCTTCTTTTGTTCTTCCACCTTGTGAATCCTTTGTGACATATAACCTGCGGTTCTTGTTGCAAAACGCTGAAACTGTTATAATGATTTCGCTGAGCACAAATGGGCTTACGTAATAACGCAAGCCCATTTGTATGTTTCTGTAAGGAATTTATATTTGTTTTCTTTAATCCTTTCAGTTAATTGTCATAGTTCCGTTTGTTGTATCAAGCGTTACAGACTGTGCCGATATATTTTCGCTAATGACAAAGTATGGTGTATTGAAATAATAAAGGAATTTGCCCGGATACTCGGTATCGGAAGCAGTCGTTTCCGTAATATCTTCATAACCGCCACCGAAGCGGGAGTAGGCTGACGCCTGTCCGCATGGCGCAACGTTACAAAGGACGGATTCAGGGGCCGCGAGAATAACGGTTCCATCTTTTTCAACCGAATAACTGCCGGAGAACGTTAACTTCAACGTAGGTGTTTCGTCATCCAACAGCATCGACAGTACAGAGCTGAATACATACTCTCGATCAAAATGGTAGGATTTTTCGAGAGAATACTTCCCGTCTTTCAGCGTTAATGTCGCAGTGTAATAATCCTCAACACCGGGTGTTGCCGGCTTTTCTCCACCGGTAACCTGTGCTACATCCGCTTCAGTTCGTGTGTCCAGCATAGGCATCAAACGACGAAAACCAACCATGGCATTGGAGCCGTCGGGCCGCATTTCATTTTCAGGCATATCGTTCTTGACTTCCTGTGCAGCGTAATAATCCGCAGAATTGATCGTTTGTGTGTAGGTTCCGGAGACATCCGGGGTGCCTGCACACGCTGCCGCTGTGATCAGCAGCGTGGCAATCAACATGATGGAAACGATTTTTTTCATTGTATTGCTCTCCTTTTTCTTTTTATTATAGTTTTTTAGTGAGTTTCTTCCGCAAAGAATACTTGCATAGAGTTGAATACGCCCAACATGAAATATTTAGCCGAGTGTGTACCATTTACAGGACGGAAATTGGAAGTATTTTCGCCATAGCGCAACTCATCCCAGTTCTCAAACAAGACATCATACACAACATATTCGTGTGCATATGTGTGATCCTTGTTGCCGGAAGATGCAAACAGGAATCCCAATTCAACATCCTTAAAGGCGGACATTTTTTCGCCTAAAGCCTTTGCTGCCGGGTATTCATCTTCGACATCGCCCGGATCACAACCGTTCGCAAGCGGCGCATAATACGCAACATATTCATAAGCTATAGGCATTGTATTCCAGACAACTGCCGCTCCCAACGAAAGGCCACCGAATGCTCGATGATATCGGCTTGCCTTCAGCTGCTCCGGCGCGATCCCTTCCGCATAGGTTGAGAAACGGCTTTCCACAGCGGGGATAAGATCGTTTACCAGTTCATACGGAAAACTTGCCAATTCGTTGGTCGCGCTGTATGTGTTCTGTATTTTCTTTTCAAACGAAGATACATCGGTATTGACAGTTGCAGAAACATAGATTGCCGGCTTTAATTTGCCTGTATTTGTCAAGGCATCCAGCATTACGATAAAATCGCCTTCTCCGACATTCGTATATGTTCCGTCACAGTTGAACGAGAACCAGCTCGCTTCGTTGCCAGTCGCTCCATGCATCAAATAGTACACATCGTACTGCTTATCTGCATCGTAGTTAGCCGGGACGTAAATATAACAAGCCTTGGTTACCGGTTTCCATTCGGTTTCAGGAATATTGTTTGAGTAATAGTAGTCATATATGTAAGTGTCATATTCCAACCTGTACACCGTTCCCCGCGCATCTGTTGCATCGAACGCTTCCTTGGGCAACTGTTCGATGAATTTGTTGTCCGTTTCAGAGCTGCGTTCCTTAATCGAATACAAATCGGTATAGAGAGGCATATCCGCTTCTTTCCAAAGTGCATTCCATTCTTCTTCTGTCCATGCCGCATACCTCGAAACGCGATTATCGGCGGCAACAACCGTCAATGATTCCTTCGACTCCGAGAGTGCAGCACGAAGCTCATCTTCAGAGATAACATATTTACGGGCAAAAGCCATTCCCGGCGCTAACTGTGCCGCAGCGAGGAAAGAATTCTCGCCGTTTTCTTTTTGGATCTCAATTTCGTTGTCATCCACTGTCAGTTTCAAACCGTTTTCCTCATCGTATGACCACGTGCCGGAAGAAGACTCTGCGTCGCGTTTTGCCAAATAGATAGCAATACTGTGATCGCTGTAGAAGCGGAAGAAGAAACCATCCTTTTTCCCCAAATCATTCGTGTGATCAATTCCTTCTATCTCAAGAAGAATGGTTCTTTCGGCTGCAGGTATCTCTTCTGCCGCCTCCTTTTTCTGTATGGGCCCATCATGCAGAGCAGAGATCGGCTTTTCTCCGGTCATGGTTGCCGACATCTCTATCGGCGTGCCGCGGAAATCGAATGTGAATCCATATGAATCATCGCTCATTTTTGCCGTGAAAGATAATTATTATCCGTATCAGTCAAAATAAAAGCATCATCAACAGTGTTATACTCCCAAACTCCCCACGACGGTGTATTGGAAAACATTCCTTTCAGATCAAGCACCAGTTCATAAGTGCCGTCATAAAGCAAATCTGCTGTTACGGTTGCCGTACCCATAGTGGCCGTATCATATGTGCCGCTAAAACGGTATTCTGCATACTCGTTATCCTCCACAGTCTGTGCAGGGATCATCACTTC
>CAMHJE010000137.1:0-6617 GCA_946185305.1 uncultured Clostridia bacterium
ACGATTAAGGTGTACAGCACCGGGAGCGCGAGCGTCTGCAGGCGCGGGATTCTGAAGATCGTTCCGATCACGGTTCCTGCGATACAGCTGATCAGAATGTACTTTTCCATATCGTTCACCACCCTTCATTTACAGTATACCGGAATCTGCGGCACTGTTTGAGGATGTCGATGAACTTTTTACTCTATCCGGACGGCTGTTCGGGAAGGGTGGCAGAATTCGCGTTTTTGACCCAAAGGTGTACTTTGCTACTCCGAGAGGTCAAAAACACGGATAGTTTTCGGCATAAAATGAAAGGAAAAGGCATCTTTTGCCTTTTCTTCAAACAGATGAGTTCATCATTATGATCGCCGCAAACGGTGTGACCCCTTTTACGACAGCCTTCGGACGGCTTTGCCGTCCTTTTCTATATCCACACCACTATGGAGGAAACCCGCATTGGAAATCAAAATCAATAAAGAAATCCGAGACTATCAGGAATCGATCTTCATGGGCTTATCGCTGCGTCAGTTCATTTTTGCAGTACTTGCGGTCGGCGTTGCCCTCGGCGTGTACTTTGGACTTCGGAATGTGCTCGGCACGGAAACCGTCAGTTGGCTGTGCGTCGTTGCCGCGTTCCCCTTTGCGATCCTCGGATTTGTGAAGTACCACGGCATGATCGCCGAGCAGCTTATCAGGGCGTATATCCAGTCCGAGTTTCTCATGCCGAAACAGCTGACGTCGAAACCGACAAACCTGTATGCTTCGATTCTGTCAAGCGGAAAAATGAAGGAGGTGCTGCGCGTTGATTAAAACGCTCAATCAAATACTGAAGTCTGAGAAGGAACCGTTCAAGGTTCCTTCTTCTGTTCAGGAGACAATCCCGATCAAACGCATCTGGAAGGACGGAACCTTTCAGGTCGGAAACAAGTTCTCCCGCACGTTCCGGTTCACGGACGTCAACTACTCTGTTGCTGCAAGGGACGATCAACTCGCAATGTTCCTGCAATACTGCGAACTGCTGAACGCTCTGGAGATCGGCGCGACGACGAAGATCACGATCAACAACCGCCGTATGACGAAAAGCAGTTTTGCAAGGAACCTCATCCAACACGCAGATGACGGCTTGGACGAATACCGCGACGAGTACAACAGCATGATTATGGATGCCGCCATTCGCGGCAACGGTATCCTGCAGGAAAAGTACATTACGGTATCCGTGATTAAGAAATCCTACGAAGAAGCAAAGACTTTCTTCGCACGTGTTTACACCGAGCTTGCTTCCCGCTTTGCCGGTTTATCCTCAAAGCTATATGAAATTGATGTTGTGGATCGGATGCGTGTCTTCCACGATTTCTTCCGAATCGGGAAGGAGGAAAGCTATCACTTCGATCTGAAGGATCTTATGAAGCGCGGGCATTCATTTGTGGACGCCATCTGCCCCGACAGCATGACAGTCAAGAGCGACCATATCAGGATCGGCAAGAAGTACGCGCGTGTTCTGTATCTACAGGATTTCCCGTCGTTTCTCAAGGATTCCATGGTATCCGAGCTTTGCGACATCAACCGGAACCTCATGCTGTCGATCGACATTATCCCGATCCCTACGGATGAAGCGGTCAAGGAAGTCGAGCGGAAACTGCTCGGCACGGAAACCGAGATCACGAACTGGCAGCGAAAGCAGAACAAAAACAACAACTTTTCCGCGGTCGTTCCGTATGATCTCGAGCAGCAGCGCAAGGAGTCCAAAGAGTTCTTGGACGATCTCACATCCCGCGATCAGCGCATGATGTTTGTGACCGTCACGCTCGTTCATGTCGCGGACAGCAAAAAGCAGTTGGACACGGATACGGAAGCGCTGCTCTCCGTTGCCCGGAAGCACATCTGCCAGTTCCAGACGCTGAAATATCAGCAACTCGATGGGCTGAATACCACGCTTCCGTATGGGCTTCGGAAGATCAATGCTTTGCGAACACTGACCACCGAATCCGCAGCGGTCTTTATGCCGTTTCAGGCACAGGAGATCAACCACCCGGAAGGGATCTACTGCGGGCAGAATGCGATCAGCAAGAACCTGCTGTTTGTCAACCGCAGTTCACTGTTGAACGGCAACGGGTTTGTACTCGGTGTGTCCGGTTCCGGTAAATCCTTCTTCGCAAAGGACGAGATCATCCAGCTTGTGCTTCGGAATCAGGGCGACGTCATTATCATCGACCCGGAGCGCGAATACGATCGGCTTGTCCGTGCGCTCGGCGGCGAGGTCATCAATATCGCTGCCGATTCCAAGAACCACATCAATGCTATGGATATGGAATCCGAATACGCAGACTCCGAGAATCCTGTCCTTTTGAAGAGCGAATTTATCCTGTCGCTCTGCGAACAGCTCGTAGGAAGCGGGAAGCTTTCCGCAAAGGAGAAATCCTTGATCGACCGTTGTACGCAGATTGTGTATCGTCCGTTTATCAAGCGCGGCTGCACCGGCAAGGTCCCGACGCTCAAAGACTTCCACAAGGAGCTTCTGAAACAGCCCGAACCGGAAGCAAAGGATGTTGCACTTGCGATCGAGCTCTTTACGGACGGTTCGCTCGACACCTTTGCAAAACCCACCAACGTCAATACAGAAAGCAGCCTGATCTGCTATGACATCCGCGATCTCGGCAAGGCGTTGAAGACGGTCGGTATGCTCGTTGTTCTCGATTCCATCTACAACCGAATCGTTCGGAACAAGAAGAAAGGTCGTCCGACCTATGTGTTCATTGACGAGATCTATCTGCTGTTTGCCAACGAATACAGTTCCAATTTCCTGTTCGAGCAGTGGAAACGTGCGCGTAAGCACAACGCCTGCTACACGGGTATTTCGCAGAACATTGAGGATCTTCTGCAGTCGCACACCGCACGGACGATGCTTGCCAACAGCGAGTTCATTACGCTTCTGAATCAGGCGGCGACGGACCGGATCGAGCTTGCAAAACTGCTCGGTATCTCAGAAACGCAGCTTTCGTATGTGACCAATGCCGACGCCGGCAAGGGTCTTCTGAAATGCGCTGGGAACATTGTGCCGTTCGAGAACCATTTCCCGAAGGATACAAAGCTCTATAAGGTCATGACGACCAAGCCGAAGGAAACGATTGAGGCATAAGAGTACGGGAGCGGGTTTCCGCTCCCTCTTCTTTTGGAGGGAAACATGGAAAAGAAAAAAGTCAAAGAACGTCAACACATGAAAGTTCCAAAGGCGGCTGACGCTTTCCGCAAGCTTCCGCGGCACATGAAAACCGGCTATCGCAAGGTGGATGAACAGACCACACCTACGGACGAGCGTTACCAATCCGAATCCGATTACGCGACGCAGAAATCCGAGCAGTACACCATTGAAGCCGCTTCCGTTGCTTATTCCGGCACGAAGAAAGCTGTAAAGAAAGTCAGGGAAAAGGTTGAAGATAAGATCCGCGACAAGGTGGAAGATCTGGAGAACAAACACGGACAGAAGGAAGCGGAACGGCTAGAGCAGAACCAGCCGCGAACAGAGTCCCGTGCACAGGAACAGACAAGGACAGAATCATATAGGCACGATCAACCGCAGATGGCTGAAACGAATCAGCCGTCAAGCAGTCCTTCTGTTCAATCCGAACCGAGATACGATACCTCCGGTCACGAGATTTTACCGAAAGAAAAATCCGATGTGTTTCAGCAGCGGTTCAATCAGCCAAAACCAAAGCAGTCGGATGAGCTATCCTTTCGATCTCATCGCCCCGCTCCGCCAGAACTCACTCCGCAGCAGAAAGCGGAAATCTTACAGAAGCAGCGATCAGAAGCAAAGGAAGCGGTGCAAGAGTATCAGTCGGATAGTTCTGCACCTACGGAATCCAGCCCTGCGGCAAAACCGCAGTACGAATACACCACGCAAAAAGGAGGAGATCATCATGCGTTTCAACAGGCGGAGCAGCAATCGCACTCCGTCGAGAACAATCAACGACTGTTCCGTTCCGATCAGCGTCCCGTACAGAAGACGAATGCTGCAGGTCAAAGATCTGTTTCATCGGTCAAACAAGGCGCGAAAGGAACCGTTAAAACAACCGAGAAAACGGTAAAGACGACCGAAAAGACAGTTAAGACCGCCGATCGTTCGGTCAAAACGGCAGAGAAATCTGTGAAAACCGCAGAAAAAGTCGGCGAGAAAGCTGCAAAGACGGCGGAAAAAGCGGCGAAGGTCGCGAAAGAGGTTGCCGTAAAAGCGGCAAAAGCTGCGCAAAAGGCGGCGGAGATGACCGCAAAAGCGATCCAAGCCGCTGTAAAAGCGATCATTGCCGCAATCAAGGCACTTGTCGCCGCAATCGCCGCTGGCGGTTGGGTTGCGGTCGTCATTATACTTGTCATTGCCCTTGTTGCCGCGATCATCTGTGTGTGCTTCGGGCTTTTTTGGTCGAATGATACATCCACGGAAGGCCCGACCATGACCGAGATCATTACAAGAATCGACCAATCTTACAAGGATGCGATTGATAAACGAATCAAGAAGTTCGAAAAAGAGATAGATCACGACGAGTTCGAGGTCGTCTATAGAGGTGACAACAACGACGGAGACTCCGCTACGGTAAATAATTGGATCGACGTACTCGCAGTTTACTCAGTTCTTTCCACCACAGGTGAGAATCCGATCATTATCCTTGTTCCGGACGCTGAATGTGAGCAGCGACTACGGGATGTATTCTCCGTTATGAATACGGTCGGTTTCACCTATGAGCTTCACGAAGTAGTCCCGGAGAATGCTCCAACCCCGACACCCGATGAGAATGGCAACACGCCGGAGCCGGAAACGGTCACGCAGCTGATCGTCAATGTGCATCAGCGGTCAATGACTTATCGGGAGGCAGCGGAATACTATCACTTTGATGAATCTCAGATGCAGCTTTTGGAGGAGATGATGTCCCCGGCATATACCAAATACTATGCCGCGCTGATCGGCGTCGATCTGCTCGGCGGTGCGGACTATACCGAGATTATCAGCCACCTGCCTTCTAACAGCAAAGGAGCCGACGCTGTTCGTGCTGCGCTGACAAAGCTCGGCTGTCCCTATGTTTGGGGGGCAAAAGGCAGTACAAAGTTCGACTGTTCCGGTCTTGCATATTGGGCAATCCATGAGGTTGATCCGGAGCTCGGCGATCAAATGTACACAAACGCTGCAGGACAGGCAAAATACTGCCATGATCGAGGATTGCTTGTTGCACGGTCTGAACTCGAACCCGGCGACCTTGTCTTTTGGGTCAACAAGAAATGCGAGGGATGCCACCGTTGGAAGGAGATCCACCATGTCGGCATTTATGTCGGCGATGGAAAGGTGATCGAAGCATCCAGCAGCAAGAGCTGCGTCGTCGTGCGCGACCTATGGCAGACCAAGAACTACCCGATCATTATGTTTGGAAGACCGTATCAATAAGCGAAAGGAAAACCTATGAAGAAACACATCATTATCCTTGCGATTCTCGCAATCGCAATTCTGATATTGCCGTTCCTGCTCGGTGACAAGATCTCGCTGCTTGCAGAACAGGCAATCGAAACTGCATCGCCGACCGCAACGCCGGAACCGACGATCAAAACCGAGATCATTGAAATCGTTATTCCGATGCCGAGTAACACATTATATCCAGAAGCGTCAACATCTCCCCCACCGGATGATTGGCCCGAATTTCCTGTGTTCGATGAACCTGTGATCGAAACATCTACACCACACTCGCCATCCGCACCAACCGCTGTACCGCAGGTATCCGTTCCACACGGAGTTGCATTTGTCCTCACGATCCATGGAAAAAACGTTACAATCGCGCCATCCGTTGATGAAGCAACGCTTGAAAAGACCCCTGGCTGGCTGAACACATCTGCTTCACCCGGCGAAGAAGGTGTCTGTGTAGTTTACGGACACCGAAACCGGAACCATTTGCAGATCCTAAAAGATGTTACCTATGGAGAGATAATCACGGCCACCATGCCGAACGGAAACGTATATACTTATGTGATCGAATCAATGGAGATCCTTGAAACAGACGAGGATCTTCGAATACCAACCATTGAGGGGAAGCATCTGATGCTCACCACTTGCTATCCTTTTTATTATACAGGTCACGCGCCGAAGAAGTATGTTGTTACCTGTGCCCTAAAAACGTTCAACTAAAAATCGCCATCAAGCTTTCATGCTTGAGGGTGATCCTTTTCAATTAAGTATTCAAAGAAAAATGTAATTTTCTAGACAAATAGAAACAGCAGGAACAATCAACTAACCAGATATTCAAACTATCAGCATAGGTGATAGCACCGATAAGTTATAGATCAGCTTTTGAATTCGATTTGCCATAAATGGATATTCCGCCCTTCTTATATTTATTATTGTTTTATTTTTCCTCTGCAAATAATTAATATCTATCTCGATGATTGATTAAAAAAATATCCCATCTGTTATCACTCTATATAATAACACCTGAAAAGAAATTGCAGCCCGTCAGCGCTAATAATATATTATTTTCAATGGACATTTTGATGAATTACAGTGTTTTGGTCTTTAGTGAAAGAAATCATCCTTGACATTCTTAAAAGTAATCGTACAATACACTTAAAAGGATTGTGGCTATGAAAAGAACAGATTGATA
>CAMHJE010000138.1:0-6603 GCA_946185305.1 uncultured Clostridia bacterium
CCGGATCCCAGGAGTTCGCCATCGTCGCGGCGGTGGGGTAGCAGGTGGCGGGCAGGGAGCCGTTCAGACCGAGCTGGTCGCCCGCGCCCTCCTGCTTGCGGATACCGTGCGGTCCGTCCGACAGGGTCATGTTTTCGATGCCGAGACGCTTTACGCTTTGGGTCTGCCAAAAATCGCGCCCCGAAAGCAGATGACACTTTTCTTCCAAGGTCATTTGCTTGATCAGATCTTCATGCTTCAAGGTTACCGTTCCTCCCCTCTAATAGTACAAATACAATTTTACTGGATACTGACGTGTTTGTAAAGGACAAATTCCACAGGCTTGTCCAATCTTACTTTACCATTTTACAAGATTTTTGCGGGCTTGTAAAGCGCCGCTTGTGTCGGTTTGTGCACCGATTACGACAGATTGTGCCGCCGCTGCACAGCGGGATACAAAGGGCGGGCCGCCACCGTAGCCCGAGGGACGGGGTGGCAGCCCGCATAAGGGAATATCGGGAATAGGGAATTACGCCTTCTTGGCCTTCAAACCCTTGAGGAACTTGCGAATGACGAGGAACTCCAGGAACGCGCACAGGACGATGACAACCGCCAGGATGATGTTCTTGACGATCTCCCACGTCGCGGTGCTGCCGCCGGGCTTCATTGCGGATCGCTGCAACGGCGCCTCGTTGGTTGCGCGGCGGATGATCGGCTATGAGGAGGAGATCACCATCGGCGCGGTGCGCAAAAAGGACAACACCGACCCGCTGCTGCGCCGGTTTTTGGAAATCTGCATGACGACGCTGCACCGGTAGGATTTTTCAAAATTGCGTAAAAATCCGATTGCTCTTGCAGACAATTCATGGTAAAATAATCTGTAAATGTTGATTTGGGGAGGACAGAGCATGCAACACATCCTGGTCGTTGTGGACATGCAGAAGGATTTTGTGGACGGCGCGCTCGGCACCAAAGAGGCCGTCGGCATCGTGGACGCGGTATGCGACCGCATCAAAAACCACGATGGGTCGATCCTCGTCACGCTCGACACGCACGGCAAGGACTATATGGCCACGCGCGAAGGGCGGTTTCTGCCGGTGCCGCATTGCATCAAGGGCACGGACGGCTGGCAGCTGAACGAAAAGGTCGCCGCCGCGCTCGAAGCGCACGGGCGGTATATCCCGGTCGAAAAGCCGACGTTCGGATCGGTGCGTCTGCCCGAATACGTGCGGCTGCTCGCCGGAAGCGAGCCGTTTGATCTCACGCTCTGCGGGCTTTGCACGGATATCTGCGTCGTGTCGAACGCGCTGCTGCTGAAGGCGGCTTTTTTGGAGACGGATATTTTCGTGGACGCCACGGCGTCGGCGGGCGTCACGCCCGAAAAGCATGAGGCGGCGCTCGAAACGATGCGCTCCTGCCAGATCACAATATTATAATAGGAGATACGCGTCGCGGTACGAGCCGCGATGCTTTGCCGCAAGGCGAAACATTTTCAGAGAAGGGATAAACGTATGGCAAAATGGATCATGGCGCTCGACGCCGGTACGACCTCGAACCGCTGTATCCTGTTCGACGAGCGCGGACGGATGCATTCGGTGGCGCAGCGGGAGTTTCCGCAGTATTTCCCGAAGCCCGGATGGGTCGAGCATGACGCAAACGAAATCTGGGCGACGCAGCTTTCCGTGGCGGTCGAGGCAATGCAGCGTATCGGCGCGACGGCGGACGATATCGCCGCCATCGGCATTACGAATCAGCGTGAAACGACCGTCGTGTGGGACAAAAGAACCGGCGAGCCGGTTTGCCCCGCGATCGTGTGGCAATGCCGCCGAACCGCGGAATATTGCGATTTGCTGAAGGCCAAGGGGCTTGTCGAATGGTTCCGCAAAAAGACCGGCCTTGTGCTTGACGCATACTTTTCCGGCACGAAGCTGCGCTGGATCCTGGAGAACGTTCCCCATGCGCGCGAGCGTGCCGAGCGCGGCGAGCTGCTGTTCGGCACCGTCGAAACGTGGCTGATGTGGAAGCTTTCCGGCGGCAAGGTGCATGCGACGGACTATTCCAACGCGTCCCGCACGCTGCTGTTCAATATCAACACGCTCGACTGGGACGATGAGATCCTGAACCTTTTGGAGATCCCGCGCTGCATGCTGCCCAAGGCGATGCCGTCGAGCGGCGTGTTCGGCTATGCGGACCCGAAGTTTTTGGGCGGCCCGATCCCGCTTGCGGGCGCGGCGGGCGATCAGCAGGCGGCGCTGTTCGGCCAGACCTGCTTTGCCCCCGGCGAAGCGAAAAACACCTACGGCACGGGCTGCTTCCTGCTGATGAACACCGGCGACAAGCCCGTGTTCAGCCGCAACGGCCTCGTCACGACGATTGCATGGGGCTTGGACGACAAGGTGACCTACGCGCTCGAAGGCTCGATCTTCGTCGCGGGTGCGGCGATCCAATGGCTGCGGGACGAGATGCGCATGATCGAATCCGCGGCGGACTCGGACTATATGGCGCGCAAGGTGCGCGACACGAACGGCTGCTACGTCGTGCCCGCGTTCACGGGCCTCGGCGCGCCGCATTGGGACGCCTACGCGCGCGGCACGATCGTCGGCCTCACGCGCGGCTGCAATAAGTACCACATCATCCGCGCTACGCTCGATTCGATTGCGTACCAGACGAACGAGGTGCTGGCCGCGATGCGCGCGGATTCCGGCATCACGCTTTCGACATTGAAGGTGGACGGCGGCGCGAGCGCGAACAACTATCTGATGCAGACGCAGGCCGACATCATCAACGCGCCGGTGGAGCGTCCGACGTGCGTGGAAACGACGGCGCTCGGCGCGGCGTACCTCGCGGGGCTTGCGGTCGGCTACTGGGCGGACAAGCTGGACGTGATCCGCAACCGCGCCATCGACCGCGCGTTCTTGCCCTCCATCGACGACGAGGAACGGCAGCAGCGTATCAAGGGATGGAACAAGGCGGTCAAGTGCGCCTATCATTGGGAGAAAGAGGAGTAAACATGTTCGATGTAGTGGTTATTGGCGCGGGCGTTGTCGGCTGCGCCATTGCAAGGGAGCTGTCCAAATACGACATTGAGGTCGTTGTGGTCGATAAGGAGGACGACGTTTGCTGCGGCACATCCAAGGCGAACAGCGCGATCATCCATGCGGGCTTCGACGCCGCGCACGGCTCGCTGATGGCCGAAATGAACGTCCGCGGCAGCGAAATGATGGAGCAGCTGTCCAAGGATCTCGATTTTTCCTACGACCGCTGCGGCAGCCTTGTCGTATGTCTTTCGGAGGACGATCTGCCGCGCCTGCAGGCGCTGTATGAAAACGGCGTCGCAAACGGCGTGAAGGGACTCGAGATCATCGACCGCGCCCGCCTGAAGGAGATGGAGCCGAACGTGAGCGACGAAGCCGTGGCGGCGCTGTGGGCGCCGACCGGCGCGATTGTCTGCCCGTTTGAAATGACGCTCGCATTTGCCGAGGTCGCCGCGCTGAACGGCGCCAAGTTCCTTATGAACGCCGAGGTCATGGATATCTCCTATGAGCGCGGCGCTTACACCGTCTACACCCCGCGCGGCTGTCTCATGGCCGGGGCGGTCGTCAATGCCGCCGGCGTCAACGCTGATCTGATTTCGCGCAAGGCGGCACGGACGGAGTACAAGATCACGCCGCGCCGCGGCGACTATTACCTGCTCGACCACACCGCGCAGGGCTTTGTGAAGCATACGGTGTTCCAGCTGCCGGGCAAGTTCGGCAAGGGCGTGCTGGTCACGCCGACCGTGCACGGCAACATTCTCGTCGGGCCGACGGCCATCGACGTGGACAACCGCGAGGGCACGAACACCACGGCGGCGGGGCTTGCCGAGGTGGCGAAGAAGGCCGGGCTTTCGGTGAAGAACCTGCCGCTTCGGCAGACGATCACGAGCTTTGCGGGTCTGCGTGCGCATGAAAGGGGACACGAGTTCATCATCGAGGAGAGCCGTCCCGGGTTTATCGACTGCGTCGGCATCGAATCGCCGGGGCTGTCGAGTGCGCCCGCCATCGCGGAGCGCGCTGTGGCGCTGCTGCAGGCACGGTTCGAATGGGATGAGAAGCCGCATTACGTCAAAACGCGCAAGGGCATTCTCGATCCGAAGAAGCTGACCGAGGAGGAATGGAATCAGCTGATCCTCGAAAAGCCGGCTTACGGCCAGATCATCTGCCGCTGCGAAAGCGTGACGGAAGGCCAGATCCTCGACGCGATCCATCGTCCGGTTCCGGCGTATTCCATCGACGCGATCAAGCGCCGCGTCCGCGCGGGCATGGGCCGCTGTCAGGGCGGGTTCTGCTCGCCGCGCGTGATGGAGATTCTGGCGCGCGAATGGCACATGCCGCTGTGGGAGGTCGGCAAGTCCGGCCCGTTCGCCACGCTGATCACCGACGCGACCAAGGACGCCTACCGCGAAACGCCGCTGATGCCGAAGCAGGAGACCGAGGCCGAATGGCTGAAGGGGCTTTCGGGCGACGAGCCGCGCAGCGAGGAATCGCTGGAGGCGCAGCGGACGTACGTGCGGATGCACAACCGGTATCTCGACGGCAAGCTGCCGTTTGAGGAATGGGAAGCGTTCCGCCTCGAAGCCGAAAAGGAGGGCCTCAAGGTGCGCGTAAAGGAAGCGATCCGGGGCGCTTTGGAGGAGATTCAAAACGGTGCGCCGCAGGCGGAGACGCTGCGCGAATGGACCGTGTATCTGCCCGCCGAGGCGGCGGAGGAAGTCAAGACGGCGGTGGAGGAAGCCCTCCGCAAGGCCGAACAGGAGGTGCCGCATGAAAAAGCATGATTTGGTCATTTTGGGCGGCGGCCCCGCGGGGCTCGCGGCGGCGATTGCCGCGTATGATGCGGGCGTCCGCGATATCCTGATCGTCGAGCGCGACAAGGAGCTCGGCGGGATTCTGAACCAATGCATCCACAACGGGTTCGGTCTGCACACGTTCAAGGAGGAGCTGACCGGCCCCGAATACGCCGCGCGGTTCATCGCGGGCGTGCTCGAACGGAACATCCCGTATGTGCTGAACACGATGGCGCTGCACGTTTCGCCCGATAAAAAGGTGACGATCCTGAACCGCACCGACGGCGTGCAGACCATCGACGCCAAGGCGATCATTCTGGCGATGGGCTGCCGCGAGCGTGCGCGCGGCGCGCTGAACATTCCGGGCTACCGTCCCGCGGGCATCTATTCGGCGGGCACGGCGCAGCGGCTCGTGAATATCGAAGGCTTTATGCCGGGGCGCGAGGTCGTGATCTTAGGCAGCGGCGATATCGGCCTGATCATGGCGCGGCGCCTGACGCTTGAGGGCGCGAAGGTCAAGGTCGTGGCCGAGCTGATGCCGTATTCCGGCGGCTTGAAGCGCAACATCGTGCAATGCTTGGACGACTACGGGATTCCGTTAAAGCTCAGTCACACCGTCGTCGATATTCGCGGCAAGAAGCGCGTCGAGGGCGTGACGATTGCGGCGGTGGACGAGCATCTAAAGCCGATCCCCGGCACCGAGGAGGATTACGACTGCGATACGCTGCTGCTCTCCTGCGGTTTGATCCCCGAAAACGAGCTTTCGCGCGAGATGGGCGTTGCGATCAACCCGGTCACCAACGGCCCCGCGGTCAATGAATCGCTCGAAACGTCGATCCCCGGCGTGTTCGCGGCGGGCAATGTGCTGCATGTGCATGACCTTGTCGATTTTGTGTCCGAGGAAGCGGGCGCGGCGGGTCGTGCGGCGGCAGGCTATCTGGCGGCGGGCGGCGTGGACAAGGAGCGTCATCCGATCCCGGTCACGTTCGAGGGCGGCGTGCGCTACACCGTGCCCGGCACGATCGACCCGGCGTTTGTCGGGGATTCGCTCGTGGTGCGCTACCGCGTCGGCGGCGTGATGAAGAACCGGCTCGTCACCGTTTGGATGGACGGCGAGCAGGTCTCCAAAAAGCGGCGGCAGATCATGGCGCCCGGCGAGATGGAGGAGGTCAAGCTCACGCGCGACATGTTCGATCGGCACCCGGATCTCAAGACCCTGCTGATCCGGATCGAGGAGGTGTAAACGATGGAAACCGTTCAGCTCATTTGCATCGGCTGCCCGATGGGCTGCCCCATGACCGTTACGCTTGAAAACGGCGTCGTGCAAAGCGTCGTCGGCAACACCTGCAAGCGCGGCGAGATCTACGCCCGCAAGGAGGTCACGGCGCCTACGCGCATCGTCACCTCTACCGTGCGGCTTTCCGGAAGCCTCAGCGGCGCGGTCGTCGTTCCGTGCAAGACCAAGACCGATATCCCCAAGCAGGATATTTTCCACGTCATGCAGGCGCTGGCGGACGTGGTCGTGCCCGCCCCGGTGAAGATCGGGGATGTGCTGGTCGAGAACGTCGCCGGCACCGGCGCGGATATCGTGGCGACAAAGGATGTGCAATAACGGAAAGATATCTGGGATATTGCTCTTTGGCAACGTCTTTCAGACTGTCGAAAAAGACGTCAGACCAATTTCAGCGGAATAAAAAATGGGACACTTGAAGAATGAAACGGACGAAAAAACCGTCCGTTTTTTGGCTCAATGTCAATAGTTGGGATTGAGCTTGTAGAAGAAACAAGAAAGGGAACGA
>CAMHJE010000139.1:0-6496 GCA_946185305.1 uncultured Clostridia bacterium
ATTTCCGCCGACCGACTTCGGGTTGGCTTTATGCAAAATGACAAGCATATCCGAGACAAGCGACCGCATTTCTTCTCCCGTCTTCAGCACAATATTGCAGTTCGGGATTGCGCGCTTTGCGATCGGTTCCTTGCCGATAATCCCCATTTCCACTACGGCGGCAGGCGCATTTTCTTCAGTCAACACCTTTTCCGCAGAAGCTGCTGCGTCGAGCAGAAATTGATCGACAGCCTCCTTATGTGCATCCAGATAGTCCCGACGAACGATATAAACGCCCTGTACCAAAGTTCCTTCATTGTGCGCCTGCCACAGCTCATTTGCCGAAAGCGCGATGTGTACCTTTTCGGATTGCGCGCAAGCGATGGAAACGTGCGGCTCCGGCAACAAAGCAACCTCAGCTTCCCCTGCCGTCAGCTTGCCGATCAGTTCCGTATTGTCCGCTAAGTATTCCACAGTCACTTTCTCTTCAAGATCGTTTTGGGCAAGGATTTGTTCCAAAATATACTGCGGTGTGCTCGCCTGTCCCGTCGCGTAAATTGTCTTGCCCGCAAGGTCTTGAACAGAATGAATCGTATCGCCGTTTTCCAAGAAATACAGCACGCCAAGCGTATTGACGGCAATCACAGCAACCTTTCCTTCCGTCTTGTTGTACAACACCGAAGCAAGATTGATCGGAACTGCCGCGATATCCACGTCTCCGCTCAGTATCTTTGCCGTTACCTGATCCGGTGCCGTGAACAAGTCAAGCGTATAGGCATCGGACAGCTTGAGCAGGTACGTCAACCCGATTCCGGTCGGGCCGGCAAGCGCAGCAACGCGCACCGGGGCGGTATTTTCGGTGGAAATCGACGTAGCTGAAGCTGTGTCTGTTTCTGCTGCACTTTGATCAGGCTGCTGGGTCGGCGTTTCTGTTGCGGCAGACTGCGCTGCGTTCTCCGTCACAGCTGATGTGGTCGGTGCATCGGCTGTCGACGGCGTTGTTTCTTTTGCCGCACACGCGAAGGTCATTAAGGCAAGTAAGGCAACCCAAAGAATGCATACGATTTGTTTCGATTTCATATTTCCTCCAAGATGATGATGTTTTTCCCTTCCCGCAGCAGCTTCCCATCGGCACACAGCGCATCCAACGCGCGATATAACGAAGGTCTGCTGATGCACAGCAGTCGTGAAAGCTCTGTATAGCTGCGAATCGTAAAAGCGCCGTTGATGGCTTCATTTTGCAGATATGACATAAGACGCGTCGAAACCGTCGGGTTGGATAAGGCGTCCAACCGCTTGTTCAGAAAGCGGATGCGCCGGTTCAGATACGTCAGATAGTTTCGCAGTACGATATCATTTGAGCGAAGCCACTTAAACAGCAAGTCCTCCCGGACCCAAGCCGTGCGGCAATCTGTCAGGCAACGGATATCGACCACATATTCCGGCTCATCACAGAACAGAGATGCTGCACCGAACAAATCTCCCGTCCGCAAACGGCTCATCAGCATTTTCCCGTCCTGTGCCTTGCGCTCGACAATGGCCGTTCCGTTCAGAAGCAGTCCGAGCGTATGCTCCGTGGAATCCCGCGTCAGCAGAAAAGCATCCTTTTCGGTCTCCCTATACATGATAGCGTTCGCGGCGATCATTGTTTTCACTTCCGATGCGGGGCAGTCGCGGAACAAGAAACAATTTTGCCAAGTTTCCCAATCCTTATGATCCATATCGTCTTTCCCATAAGTGTCTCAAATGATACAAAATTATAGACAAGTAAGTTCTACTTGTCAAGTCTCTGTCGAAAATGCTATAATGCTTTTATGAAATGGATCAGTTGGAATGTGAATGGGCTGAGAGCCTGCCTCAATAAAGGCTTTATGGATTTTGTCCGATCGGAGAATCCGGACGTTCTGGCGCTGCAGGAGATCAAGATGCAGCCGCAGCAAGCGGATTTTGAGATCGAAGGGTATCACATGATCTGGAACAGCGCGCAGAAAAGCGGCTATTCCGGTACTGCTATTCTGACGAAGAAGGAACCGCAAGAAGTGCGACTCGGGATCGGTTATCCGGAACTGGATGCCGAAGGTCGCTGCATTACGCTTGTGTTTCCCATGGTATACTTTGTTACGGTATACACGCCGAACGCGCAGGACGGGTTGAAGCGGCTTTCCACCCGCATGGAATGGGACGACCGTTTCCGTGCCTATGTATCGGAATTGGCCAAAGAAAAGCCCGTCATCATCTGCGGCGATATGAATGTGGCGCATCAGGAGATCGATCTCAAGAATCCGTCCACCAATCATCAAAATGCGGGCTTTTCCGATGAGGAACGAGGTAAGTTTACGGAGCTACTGCAAGCCGGGTTCATCGACACCTTCCGCACGCTGTATCCCGACCGCAAGGAAGCCTATTCCTGGTGGAGCTATCGGTTCCGTTCACGCGAGCGGAATGCCGGATGGCGTATCGATTATTTTTTGATACGTGCACAGGATAAAGGGTATCTGAAGGATCATATTCTTTATAATGATGTTTTAGGCAGCAATCATTGTCCGGTCGGCATCATCACGGAGGGACTATGCATCTGATTCTTGCGTCGCAATCCCCCCGTCGGCACGATATCCTGCGCTGGATGGGGATTCCGTTTACCACCGAAGTGTGCAGCGATCCTGAGAGTATAGATGATAGTCTGTCCCCCGCCGAGGCGGTCAAGGCGCTTGCGCTGCATAAGGCGCTTTATGCGCAAAAACTGCATCCCGATGCGTTTGTGCTCGGTTCGGATACGGTCGTCGTGCTGGACGGTGAAATTCTCGGCAAGCCGTATACAGCCGAACGCGCCCGCGCTTTTCTGCATCGGATGCAGGGCCGCACGCATACCGTGTATACCGGTGTAGCACTTGTCCACCGAAATGCGCAGGATGTCCGCTACGATACGACGGAGGTTACGTTTCGTCCCATGTCGGACGCTGAGATAGATTGGTATGTTTCCACCGGTGAGCCGCTCGACAAGGCGGGTGCCTACGGTTTACAGGGTCTCGGATCAGTGTTCGTCGATCACATGGAGGGCAACTACTTCAATGTGATCGGTTTGCCTGCGCCGACGGTTTATGAGATGCTCTTAAAAGCGGGATTTATGACGGAGGATCGAAAAACGCTGCAATGAACCAAACGCTGCAGGATAAGATTGCGCTGCTGCCCGAAAAGCCCGGCGTGTATAAAATGTTTAACGCCGATGGTGAAGTGATCTATGTCGGCAAAGCAAAAATCTTGAAGAATAGAGTGCGACAGTATTTTCAGGCGAATAAAAACCACACACCGAAGGTGCTGGCGATGGTTTCGCATATCGCTGATTTTGAAACAATCGTGGTGAGCAGCGAGACGGAAGCTCTATCTCTTGAAAGCAATCTGATCAAGGCGTTTATGCCGAAGTACAATATCCTGCTGAAGGACGACAAGCACTTCCCCTATTTTCGGATCGACATGCGACAGGATTTTCCGCGTATCGAAATCGTGCGTCGTGTCAAGCAGGACGGTGCGACCTATCTCGGCCCGTACATTGTCGGCCCCTCCATCAATGAAGAGCTTCGCCTTGTATATGATCTGTACCCCATTCGTCATTGCAAGAAGAATATTGAAAAGGCAATTGCAAGGCGTGAGCGTCCCTGTCTGATGTATCATATCGGCAAATGCTGTGCACCGTGCAGCGGAAATGTTACAAAGGAAGAATACCATGGCTATCTAAAAGAGATCGTGCGGCTGCTTGACGGAAAATCCGGCGATATGATCCCGAAGTTAGAAGAAAAGATGCGGGAGGCTGCCGAGAATATGGAATTCGAACGTGCCGCCATGCTGCGGGATAAAGTCAAATCGCTCCGCGCATTGCAGGAAAAGCAGGTGGCCATCACCGTCAAGGGATTGGATGCGGATGTGTTCGCAGCCGATCAGCTCGACGATGCGTTCATGATCTTCGCCCTGTATGTCCGCAACGGCAAGGTGATCGGCACACACGCGTTCCCGATGGAGTCCGAGGGCGACGCTCCGTTGGAAGAGCTGCGTACCGCGTTCCTGATGCAGTATTACGGAAACAACGACGTCGAAATCCCGCGAACGATTCTGCTCGATGATGCTTGCACAGACGCGGAATCGGTGATGGAGCTGCTTTCCGAAAAAACGCATCATAAAATCGAAGTATCCGTACCGCAGCGCGGGGAGAAAAAGCGGTTAACGGAAATGGCAAAGCACAATTGCACCGATCTGCTGGCGAAAAACGCTGAGCTCCGTATCCGTGCTTGGGAACGGGACGAAGGCGCGCTTATGGAGCTTGCCAAGGCGCTTGACATGGACACGCCGCCCACACGTATCGAATGTTACGATAACTCGCATCTGTTCGGCACCAACACGGTATCGTCAATGGTCGTTTTTACGAACGGCAAGCCCGATAAACAGGAATACCGGCATTATCGCATACACACCGTCAATGACGGCGACGATATCGAAGCTATGCGCGAGGTGCTGACGCGCCGGTTTACCAAAGGAGAAAAGCTGCCCGATCTTTTGCTGCTCGACGGCGGACAGACACAGTTGGCTGTCGGTGAAGAGGTTCTGCGGGAAACCGATCACGAGGATGTGCCAGTTGCAGCACTCGCGGAATCGGAGGAGTGGCTGTATCTGCCCGACCGAGAAGATCCGATCATCCTGCCTCGCAGCAGTGCTTCTCTGCATCTTGTGCAGCGTATTCGTGACGAAGCTCACCGGTTTGCCATCACCTATCACCGCAATCTGCGTTCTAAATCCGCATTGTTCTCTCAGTTGGACAACATTCCCGGTATCGGTGATAAACGAAAACATGCGCTGTTCGATGCATTTTTGACGGTAGACGGCATCAAAGCCGCTTCTCTTGCCGAGCTCGTTGCCGCACGCGGCATGAACGAGCCTTCCGCAAAGGCTGTCTACGACTACTTCCATCCCGACCAGCAAGACGAAAAGGAGCAGGTGTAAGGCCTGCTCCTTTGTTGAAAGCAAAGTACTTATTTGTTCGTGATGTCCTCGTCACCGAAGGGATCGCCGCACTCGGGGCAGAACTTCGGGGGCTTTGTCGGATCTGCCGGCTCCCAGCCGCACTTGTCGCACTTATACTGCGGAACGCCTGCGGGCTTCTTGGTGCCGCATTCGGAGCAGAAACGGCCCTTGTTGACGGTACCGCAGGACGGGCACGTCCAACCGGCTGCCGTTTCGGGCTTCTTGGTGCCGCATTCCGGGCAGAATTTGCCGGTGGCGTTTGCGCCGCAAGTCGGGCAGGTCCATGCGTTTGCCGCATTGACAACCGTCGCCTGTGCGGGCTGCTGTACGGGCTGCTGATATCCGCCGAAGGCCTGTGCGCCCATAGCGCCCATATTGCCGGCCATGCCCATGCCCATAAAGGCCATCGCCGCGCCGTTTTCGTTGGATGCTGCATTCTGCATCGCCGTAGCGGTTGCGCCGGCAAGATGCGCATAACGCATGTTCGGATCGCGCAGCGCCGCATTCGCCTGGAGATCCTTGATCCGCTTTTCGTCGTCCTCGTTGGCCTTAACGCTCGATACGCCGAAGGAAACGATTTCGATACCGCGGAGATCTCTCCACTTGGAAGACAGCACATCGTTCAAGGCGTCCGCCATCTCGGATGTATGACCGGGCAGGGACGAATACCGAATGCCCATATCACCGATCTTAGTGAAAGCGGGCTGCAAAGCGGTGAGCAGTTCGGACTTTAACTGGCTGTCAAGCCGGTCACGCGTATAGGTATCGGTGAAGTTGCCCGCAATGCTCTGATAGAACAGAAGCGGGTTTGCGATACGATAGCTGTATTCGCCGAAGCACTTGATGCCGATATCAATATCAAGACCGATATTTCTGTCCACTACGCGGAACGGAACCGGAGACGCCGTGCCGTACTTGTTGCCGATGATTTCCTTTGTGTTGAAGTAGTAGATCCGCTGATCGTTGCCGGTATCGCCGCCGAACGTGAAACGCTTGCCGATTACCTTGAAGGTTTCCAGAATGCTGCTGCCGAGCTTACCTGCAAAGATAGAAGGCTCGGTCGATGTGTCGTACGTGAAAGCGCCGGGTTCTGCGCAAACCTCAACAACCTTGCCCTGCTCCACGATCAGCATACATTGACCGTCCGCAACCGCAATCACGGAACCGTTGGAAATGATGTTATCATTGCCCTTAGTGTTGGAGGAACGCGCATTGGTATGCTTCTGCCCCTTTGCCGCCAGAACGTTCTCCGACAATGCTTCACAGTAAAAGTACTCTTTCCATTGATCCGCCAGCACACCGCCGATCGAACCGACTGCAGCTTGAATGAGTCCCATAGTAGATGCTCCTTTCCGTTTGTGGAACCTATGCCCCAACCCGGGCAGTTTGATTCCATATCATTATATCATAAAGGTTTTGTAAAGCGCAAGTGCTTTATGGATTTTCCGCCTTTACTACGAAAAATCACATTGCAGGGAACGTAATGGAGAAGCCCGGAATCATATTG
>CAMHJE010000140.1:0-6445 GCA_946185305.1 uncultured Clostridia bacterium
ATTTTCAAAGAAAAATCCGCAGAGATTTCCAACCTTTTGCTTGCATTTGCCGGGGTTGCGTGTTATAATCACCATTGCACATATATGTGGAGGATTATTATGAATATTTTGTACGGCATTATTTTAGGTTTACTCGTTCTTGCATCGATTCTGATGTGCGTTGTTGTGCTTCTGCAGAAGAGCAAGTCGGCGGGCATCGGCGCCGCATACGGCAGCGAGACCAAGACGTTTTCTTCGCGCGGCAAGGCGGCAAGCCGTGAAGCCAAGCTCCAGAAGATCACCGTGTATTTGGCAATCGTGATCGCGGTTCTCGCCATCGTCCTGCCCATTATTCAGCTCTTCAAATAAGACGGGCATTAAGCATTCGGAACTGATGCGGTGCAATCCAATTGCACCGCTTTTCCATGAAAGGAGGTGGCGTGTCCCATGCCGGTCCACAAGGGCATTAAAACGGTCGCGGTTAATCGCAAGGCGCGCCACGACTATTACATTGAAGATACGTATGAATGCGGTATCGAGCTTGTCGGCACCGAGGTGAAGTCCATCCGCGGCGGTCAGTTGAATCTGAAGGACAGCTATGCACAGGTCAAGAATGAAGAACTGTTTCTGTACGGTATGCATATCAGTCCGTATGAACAGGGCAATATTTTCAACCATGATCCATTCCGCACACGGCGGCTGCTCGCACATAAGCGCGAGATCCGAAAGCTCGGTCAGCTGCAGCAAACATCCGGATACAGCTTGATTCCATTGTCCGCCTATTTCAAGGACGGAAGGGTTAAGATCGAACTGGCGGTAGCAAAAGGCAAGAAGCTCTACGATAAGCGTGCCAGCATCGCCGAACGGGATGCCGAACGCGATATCGAACGCAACTGGAAATCGCATGTGAGGTAACGCTATGCTCGGAACCAGAATTGCATTAACGGTGGACTATGGCAAGGCCGGAATCCCAACGCCCCAAAAGCCTTGCGGCTTTGTTGGGTATGAGTTGCCGGTATACGGCGATATCGCGGATATCCTGCGGCCTGCCGTGATTATCTGTCCCGGCGGTGCATACAGCTGGATCTCCGACCGTGAGGGTGAGCCGGTCGCCGAAGTGTTTCTGGCACACGGCATTTCCGCCTATGTGCTTTCCTACACCTGCGCGCCGGACGGCTATTTCCCAACGGCTTTAGCGGAACTGTTTACAGCGATATGCTATGTTCGAAGCCATGCGGCGGAGCATCATATCGATCCGAATCGCATCTATGTCTGCGGCTTTTCCGCGGGCGGGCATGCAGCCGCTTCGGCAGGCGTCTTTTGGAACCATCCGATTGCAAAGTCGCTTGGATTCGATGGCACGATGCATAAGCCGAACGGGATGATTCTCGGTTATCCGGTCGTTTCGGACGGAGAATTTGCCCATCGGGATTCGTTTCGCAATCTGCATGGACCGTCATACGATGAAAAACCGGGCGGCTTTACTTCGCTGGAACTGCGTGTAACAGCAGATACGCCCCGCACATTTGTATGGCATACCGCTGCCGATCAAAGCGTGCCGGTGCAGAACAGTCTGCTGCTGGCGGACGCTTTGACGCGATGCGGCGTTGAAACGGAGCTGCATATCTACCCTCGCGGCGAGCATGGATTGTCCACTGCAAGATTCGATGTGCTGACGCCGGGCAGGTTCCATACCGATCCGTTCATGCTGCAAACCGTTCGCAGCTGGGTGGATGATGCGATCCGGTTTATTCTTGCATAACTGCATTAAAAGAGTGTTATGATACAGTTGTTCCCCATGGGGGCGAAATGGTTTCGACGGGGATCAAGGAAGTGGGATAAGTGAGCCGAAGCCCCGTGCTTCGTTAAAAACGGGAAATTGTCTAAATTAACTGACAACAATAACTACGCACTCGCCGCTGCATAAGCAGTGACGACGTCCGCCCGCGTAAACCTACCGATGCGGAATCGGGCGTCATTAGGGTAGGGAACGAACCTGCATAAGCTTTGCTGCAGGCCGGACTTTATGAAGCTACCGGAACCGGAATCCTGTCAATGGGAGTCCGCGGATGGGAATTTTAAAACATTGACTGCGCTCGGAGAAAGTTCTGCTGCCGGGTTTTCGGACGCGAGTTCGACTCTCGCCGCCTCCACCAAAGTGAAAATCCTGTCGCGTAAGCGGCAGGATTTTTGCTTTGTATTCTTCATTCTACAGTTTTCAGTATACATTATTGACCAATGGCGACAGGATTTTCTAAATGAATACAGAAGACTTAAGACTGAAAAGTGAAGAATTGTTGTGTAATCGCGCACTTTCTGATATAATATGACTGCCTTGAAATCAAACGAATTTTGATTGCTTCCATCCATGCTGCAGAAGACAATACTGAGATGAAATAAGGCAATCGGTGGACAATTTAGCGGATTAGGGGAAAACATGCGATGAAGAATTTCGGGATGTCCATGCTGTGGTTTTGGGTAGCGTATGTAGCCGTAACAATCTTGGGTATCGCCCATACGGTTTTCAATATCTATGTGCTTCACATGAAGCCAATGGACGGAACATCAATGGGTGAAGGGTACGAAAAAACAAAGCCCTGGCATCCTCTCTATAACATTATTCTTTTTGGTCTGTTCGGCTGGCTATACATGCGTGGGGTGGTGGATCCTTCGCTTTATGACGCGTTCATCACGGGTGCAATCTGGGCGGGTATCTGCATTGTCTTCGATGTTTTCGGATGGGTGATTATCAAGCACCCCTGGAGCCTGTCGTTTAAGGAATTTTATATAGATTATCAACCATGGATCAGCTTGATTTATGTGGCGATATTTCTGGGACCAGTTATTGGCTTCATCCTTCTGTAATTTTCTGCTTTATATTTTCACAAGTTCGAATCCATCTGTTAAAGCGCAAATCCATCTTTTTCGCATCCCATTGCCAAATAACAATAGCCACCCTTGCGTTGGCTTTTGTTATGCCACTCAACCATCGTGCAACCCAACCCGAAAACGGCGTTATTGTAACTTTTCGTATTTGCGGTATAATCCTTCTTGAAAGGGCGCTCTAAACCGAACAGGAGGACAATAATTATGGAATTGGGAAGTATGATCAAGCGCTTGCGTTATAAAGCAAGCATGACGCAGGAACAGCTTGCGGAACAGCTCGGCGTAACCGCGCAGTCCGTATCGAAATGGGAAAACGCAGCGGCTATGCCGGACATTATGCTGCTGCCTGCCATTGCAACGGCGTTCGGTGTCAGCATCGATGAACTGTTCAGCTTGACAGACGAACAAAGACTGCTTCGCATAGAGAACCGCATGGATACCGAAGCTGAGCTGCCCGGAGAGCTTTTCTATGAGTACGAAGAATATTTGAAGACGCAGTTGACGGAGAAGAAGGACAAGGGGCGCATTATAAGCCTGTTGGCGCATCTATATCATCACAGGATGCTTTCCGATTCGGCAAAGGTCAGCCGCTATGCAAGGGAATCCATTCGCCTCGCGCCGGAGAAGAAGGATTGCCAATGGCTTTTGGACAAAGCTGAAAATGCAGTAACTTGGGATTGGAATGTGGGCAATCATGCCAAGGTAATTGATTTCTATAAAGAGGTCATTGCAAACGATCTTGGCGAGCCGAAGACGCCATTGCCTTATTACTATCTGATCGACAATCTGATTGCAGATCATCGCACAGCAGAAGCAAAGCAATATCTCGAAATGGCGGCTAAGCTGCCTGCGTGGCGACCGCAGCTGAACTTTGCTTACAAAGCGCATATTGCGCTTGCCGAATTCGACGCAGATAAAGCAGATGCGATTATGGAAGAAGGAGAAGCGGCGTATCCGAATGACGGCATTCTGCTGTTTGAAAAGGCGCAGTATCACGCACTTAAGTGTGAATATGATAAAGCCATCGAATACTATGAGAAATCCTTTGCGAGCGACAAACAGCCGCGATTCATCGACGCCCTGCAGGGTATAGCCATCATTCATGAGATTCAAGGCAATTACGCGGAAGCAGCAACCACATACGACCGGATCATCGAATGTCAGAAAACCGAATGGGGCTTGACGGAAGAAACGGAATTGAAGGAATCCGAAGCAGAACGGCAGCGCTTGCTGGACAAGGCTGCAAAGGCTTCCCAATAAGGCACAAAAAGGAAAGAAGCGAAAACAGCCAAACTGCTTTCGCTTCTTTTATGATAATTCTTTAACTGCGCACCGAAATGACGCTGCCGGGCTCGACGCTGTGCGTGAGCCACACGTTGCCGCCGATCACGCAATTATCGCCGATCACGGTATCTCCGCCGAGTATTGTAGCGCCGGCATAGATGATAACATGATTGCCGATGCGGGGGTGGCGCTGAATGCCTTTGATGGGATTGCCGTCTTGGTCGGCCGGGAACGATTTTGCGCCGAGCGTTACGCCCTGATACAGCTTAACATGGTGACCGATCACCGTTGTTTCCCCGATGACGACGCCTGTTCCGTGGTCGATAAAGAAATAGTCTCCGATAGTTGCACCGGGGTGGATGTCGATACCGGTGCGGCCGTGCGCAATCTCCGTCATCATGCGCGGCAGCATCGGCACGCCGAGGATTTGCAGCTTATGCGCCAAACGGAAAATCGAGATGGCTTCAAAGGAAGGGTAGGCCAGCAGGACTTCTTCCGTAGATTTTGCCGCGGGGTCGCCTTCGTATGCCGCAACGATATCCGTATGCAGCGTGGAAGCGATCTCTGGCAGACTTTCAATGAACGAATCCGTAATGCAGGAAATATCGCAGGCCTTTAACGCTTTGTGGTTCGTTCGCGGGTTGGCAAGCACATCACTGCAGATTTCCGAAAGCAGCAAGCCGGCTTTTTCGAGATTCAAGCAGATCATAGCCGGAATCTGGCTTTGCAGCATCGGCTGTTCGCTGTAAATATTCGGATACATCGCGGTTCGCAAAAGACGAATCAACCGCTCCACTTTGACTCTCAGCCCAAAACCGCTGACGGAAAAGTCGTCAGCATTTTCTTTATTGATTTGCACAAGCTCGGCAGCAATGCGGCTTGCTGTATGATTGATCCAATCCATATCGTATCTCCTTCCGATCGAGAGATATTATGCCATACGAAACAACAATATACAAGTATTTTCTTTTGCTGCAATCCGGACAACGTATCGGAAAACGGAGGGAATGCATTTGCAATTATGATAACTTGTTTACGGTGTGCCGTTGGTATTCATCGAACCGGTTTTTGTAGGTTTCCAGCGTCATGGTTTCGGAAATCTCATACCCCTTGTATAAAAAGACATTTTGAGAGCTTAAGCTGCACACTGCCTGATAACCGACGACCAGATTGTCATGCACACGCACATTCAAATCTTGCCCGAGTACAAGAAGCTGTAAAGCTAAATCCTCATCCTCCGGGGAGGGGATCACATACCCGGTTGGATGATTGTGCGCTAAAAAGATGCCGGATGCATGATACGCGAAAGCCATTTCAAATATGCGGCGCGGAAGTATTTGCTTCCGCGCCATTTATTGACGATAAGGGAAATTTTTTTATGATTGAATTTATTGTTAACAGTCTGTTTTTGGGTGTCGGACTTGCCATGGATGCTTTTTCGGTATCGATTGCAAACGGACTTAACGAACCGAATATGAAAAAGACTAAATCCCTGTCGATAGCCGGAGTTTTCGCCTTTTTCCAGGCGCTTATGCCTCTTTTGGGATGGGTTTTCGTACATACGATTATTACGTATTTTAAGATCTTCGAAAAATTCATACCCTGGATAGCACTGATTCTCCTTTTATATATAGGTTCAAAAATGATAATATCGGCGCTTAAGGGCGGGGAGGAAGAAGAAAATAAATCCGTGCTTACGCCCAAAGTTCTTTTTGTTCAGGGCATAGCGACATCAATAGATGCGCTCTCCGCCGGTTTTACGATAGGAGAATACGGACCTTTATACGCGATTCTTTGTGCAGCGATTATTGCTGCCGTAACTTTTATTATCTGCATTATCGGTTTGCTTTTGGGCAGGAAAATCGGCAACAAGTTTTCAAACAGAGCCCAGATTTTCGGCGGAGTTATACTTATTGCCATAGGAGTGGAGATATTTATCTCCGGTATGATAAAATAGATTAAAAGTTAACGATTATGAAGAAAAGAAATATAGATTTTGGTTTATTAAAGAAAACATGTATACTGGCCATTCCCATCATGATACAAAACGGTATCGCAAAGCTTATGTTTGTGTTCTGGCTCGCACTGTTCGGAGCTTTAAGCGGCCCCGGTATTTTTGGCGCGCAATATTACGGAAACGGAGATCTTGACGGTGTTCGCGACGTATTCAGAATCAAACTCTGGATGGGTATATTTGTGGGACTTTTGGGCATCCTCATTTTCTTCAATTTTGATACCTTACTTTTGGGACTTTACATGAAGGGGCAGACAGAAGACGGAATAGATCCCGTATTAA
>CAMHJE010000141.1:0-6387 GCA_946185305.1 uncultured Clostridia bacterium
GCATTGCTGATTCGTCCACATAAAACAGCGGTGCTTGTGGTTCGGCGCAAGGATCGGGTCGTAATGATACCATCCGGTGCCGACGTTGACGATCAACCAGTAATGCCGCGTCCTGCCGCCCTTGCGCTCGACGCTCATATAGTCGATATCCGTCTGATCGAGCAGCGCGCGCGTGACCGAATAGAACGTGAAGCAGTCGCCCCGCGCGGTTTCAAAGCCGCGCTTAGCCTCCTTGCGCCAGTCGGTCTTGTCCGACGTGCCGACATAGCGGACGTGGTTGCGCACATAGTTGTAGATCGCCACCAGCTTTTCGGTGCGCGTCATGTCCGGCGTAGTGATCTCGGCCATCACGGCCTTGGCCAGCGCCTCCACCTCCTCGTCCGTCACGGTCGAATTGACAAACGTGATCTTCGCGGACAGGCTTGTCGCGTTGCCGTCGCGGTCGGTCGCCGTATACGTCACGGGATAGGTGCCCGCGCGGTTGTAATCGACCGCGCTTGTATCGACCGTGATCGAAACGTCCTCGCCGTCGAGCGTATCCACGGCGAACACCTCGTTCAGATACGCGACCGGCTCGCCGACATATCCGTTGCGATCCTTCACGCCGTACAGCTCCGGCGCTTCGGCGTCGCGCACAAGCGTCAGCGTCATCGTCGCGCTTGCGGTGTTGCCCGCCGAATCGGTCGCCGTCAGCGTGACGGTCTGGGCGCCCTCCTGCATCCAGTCGATCGGCGCTTCGGTCGTGACCGTCGTTTCGGTCACATCAAGCACCGTGCAAAGCTCGTCCGCCGTTTTGGGATGGTTCGTATACCACGAAAGATCCGGCGCGGTGATCGCGGGCGGGGTGGTATCCACGACCTCCAAAAGCTCCAGCTCCGGCTGCCCGTTCACCAGCAGCGTGATCGCATAGGTGCCGATGGTGTCGGGCGTGAAAGGCGCTTCGAGCGACGCGCCCTCGCCTTCGCCCTCCGGCAAACATTCGTCAGCCGTCAGGGGCGTTTGCCGCGCTTCCAGCGTCATCGGCAGCGCGTGCGAAAACAGCAGCTTTTCCGAAAGCTCGGTTTCATTGCCACCGAGGTCGGTCAGCCGAATCGTTACCGTCTGCACCGCGCGGCTCGCTTCGTCCGGCGCGTGCACAAACGTAACGGTCACGGCGGATTCGTCGGTCATCTCGGTCAGAAAATCGGCGGCGTCCACCGCCGTTCCCGGCGGCACAACAAGCATTTTCGTCTTGCCTGCCGGCGCCACGGTATCCACCACGGTCAGCTTCGACGGGTAGGTGCCGCCGCCTGCCGTAATGTCAAGCGCATACGTGCCGGGCGTGTGCCGCATCTCGTCGGTGATCGGAGTCATGGTCTCGATCTCGTAATCGTCGATCAGAAAGGCTCTCCCGTCCGGGGCAGGCTCGCCCGCCTCGATGGTCGTCCCTTCCTCGTTCGTGACGCGGATATGCAGCAGCGATTCGACGCTGCTCTGGTTGCCGGAAACGTCCTCTAAAAGGATCGTCACCGCATGATCGCCGACCGTACCGAACGGCGGCGTCTCCAAAAAGCTGACCTTGACAAGATCGGCGTCCTTTAGGTTCTCGATCAGATCGTCCGGCCGTAGCGTGACAAGCGACGAAATCGTGCGCTCTACGCCCTCGGCCTGCGGCGCGGTCGTGTCCATCACGCGCATCCACACGATGCGCTCCCCGCCGTTGGCCCACACGGTCAGCCGGTGCGTGCCTTTCTCTGCGATATCGTCCGGCACGAACCGGTATTCCGCGCCTTTGCGCGGCGCAAAGATCGCCGCATCGGGCAGGCCCTCGCCGTATTCCGCATCCGCTACGATCCGCACACCGAGATAGGACAGGCTCAGCCACAGCAGCGCCAACGTGACAACGCCCGCAACAGCGATGATGCTCCACGCGACGATTATCTGCCGTCGCTTCGGCGCGGGTTTGGCTGCCGGTGCTTCGGGCGCGGTCTGCGCAGGCTCCTGCACGGCTTCAGGCGCGGCCTGGGCTTCTGCCGCAGGGCCTTCGGGCGCGGTCTGCGCAGGCTCCTTTGTAGCTTCGGGCGTCGGCCAGTCGGGGTGCTTGCCGCTTGCCGGATCATAGGCGTACGGCTGTTCAACGGGTTTACTCATTCGTTTCTTCCAATAGGGTTTGATAATAGGCTTCCTGCAAAGCATACAGGAGCGCGGGCGCTTTGCCGCTGACGGGCTGTCCGTCCAGCTCGACGGCGCGGCGGATATTGGCGGTGCTCGACGAAATCAGAATCTCGTCCGCATCGAAAAGATCGGCCTTTGTAAACGGTTCTTCCCTTGCCTCGATGCCGAGACGCGGGCACAGTTCGAGGAGCAGATCACGCGTGACGCCTTTTAGGATCAAATGATCCGCCGGGTGCGTATACAGCACGCCATCCTTCAGGATCGACACGTTGGAATGTGTGCCTTCGGTGACGATGCCGTCGCGCACGAAGATCGCGCCGTCTAAGCCGCGCTCCGCGGCGGCCTGGTTGGTCAGCACGTTCGGCAGCAGGTTCAGCGTCTTGACATTGCACATCGTAAAGCGGATGTCCTCCGCCGTCATCAGCCGCACATCCGCGCACATCGGCGGGATCGCCTTGGGCGTAACCATGACCGTAAGGTTCGGACGCACCCCCTTGGGGAAGCCGTGCGTGCGCTTCGCCGTCCCGCGCGAAACCTGCCAGTAGACCATCGCTTCGCGCTCGCCGGACGCCGCAACACATTCGGACAGGATCGCTTTCAGTTCTTCACGCAAGCAGGGCGGGTCGATCCGCAGCATCGAAAGGCTTCTTGCAAAGCGATCCAGATGGCGCTCCAGAGCAAAGCCCTTGCCGTTGCGGTACAGCAGCGCCTCATAGCAGCCGTCGCCGAAGTAGGTCGAACGGTCGAGCAGGGGGATCGTCATGGTTTCGAGAGGCCCGATGGTTCCGTTATAATAGCCGATTGCGCTCATAGAAATACCCTATTATACCTTATACAATATTTTCTTCCATTATAGCGGGTTTCCCTGCTTTCGACAAGATAGCACGCGTAAAAATCGGGCGACAAAATTGCAAATTTTCGGCTTTCCCATTTACTGAAAATTTACGAAAAAAGCCTGTAAAAGCAGGGGCGAAGCTCTGACATGTATGCTATAATCGAAGTACCGTATAGCAAAATGCGTATTTTGCGGTATGGGTACAGAAAACGATAAAAACATGATTTTTAGGGGAGAATTTTGTTATGCAGGCAGAAGCCATCATGGATTCCATTTCGCTCGTGCTGAAGCGTGATTTCCAGACCACCTTGCAGGAAGCGACGCCGCAGGAGCTGCACAACGCGCTGGCGACCGTCGTGATGGGCGGCATCGCGGACGCATGGTATGCGAGCCGTCACGCGCATGAATCCACCCGCGGCGCCTTCTATTTCAGCGCCGAATATCTGACCGGCCGCAGCGTCTACAACAACCTTTTCGCGCTCGGCATTCTGGATGAAGTCAAAGCCGCGTTCACCGCAAAGGGTCTCGACCTCGGCATGTTCGAGGAGATCGAGGACGACGCGCTCGGCAACGGCGGCCTCGGGCGCCTCGCCGCGTGCTATCTCGATTCCGCCGCGACGATGAACCTGCCGCTCGACGGCTACGGTCTGCGCTATAAATACGGCCTGTTCAAGCAGAGCTTCGACAATGGCTATCAGGTCGAGTCTGCGGACGACTGGCAGCGTTTCGGCGATCCGTGGAGCCGACGCCGCGCATCTCATGAGGTGCTCGTCTCGTTCTCCGATCAGACCGTGCGCGCCGTGCCTTACGACATGCCGATCATCGGCTACAAGACCAAGAACATCGGCACGCTGCGCCTGTGGCAAAGCGAGGCCGTGCGGGACTTTGATTTCCAGTCCTTCAACAACCAGGAATACGCGTCCGCCGTGCTCGAAAAGAATGCGGTCGAGGATATCACCCGCGTGCTCTATCCGAACGACACGACGCCCGCCGGCAAGCGCCTGCGCTTAAAGCAGCAGTATTTCCTGTCCTCCGCGAGCCTGCAGGATATCCTGTATCGCTATAAGCGCGAGAACCGCCCGATTTCGGATTTCCACAAGTACGTCACGATCCAGCTCAACGACACGCATCCGACCGTTTCGATCCCCGAGCTGATCCGGCTTCTGATGAAGGAAGGCCTCACGTTCGACGAGGCGTTCGATGTGGCGCAAAAGACGTTCTGCTACACGAACCACACCGTCATGATCGAGGCGCTCGAAAAGTGGAACGTGGACCTGTTCCGCGACCTGCTGCCCGAGATCTTCGACATCATCTACGGCATCAACGCGAAGCTGTGCGGCGAGCTGATGGCAAAGGGCATGGATTGCGAGCCGTATGCGATCGTATCGAACAATATCATCCGCATGGCGAACCTTGCGGTCTACGGTTCGAGCTATGTCAACGGCGTGGCCGAGATCCATACGCAGATCCTGAAGGACGACGTTCTGCATCCGTGGTACGTGCTCTATCCGGAACGCTTCCAGAACAAGACGAACGGCATCACGCAGCGCCGCTGGCTCGGCGTCTGCAACCCCGAACTGTCCGATTACATCACAAAACGCGTCGGCGAGGGCTGGCTTAAGGACCTCACCAAGCTCAACGGTTTGAAGCAGCACATGACCGATGCGGACGTGAAGGAATTCCTTGCGATCAAGACCGAAAAGAAGCGTCAGCTCCGCAAGATCATCCTAGACCGTGAGGGCGTGGACCTTCCCGAAAACTTCGCGTTCGATGTGCAGGTCAAGCGTATGCACGAGTACAAGCGTCAGATTCTGAACGCGCTTGCGATCCTCGACATCTACTTCGGCATCAAGGACGGCCGTCTGAAGGACTTCACGCCGACCGCGTTCATCTTCGGCGCCAAGGCCGCACCGGGCTACATCCGGGCAAAGGCCGTCATCAAGTTCATTAACGAGATTGCCAAGAAGATCAACGCCGATCCCGATATGTGCGATAAGCTGCGTGTCGTGTTCGTGCAGAACTACAACTGCTCCTACGCCGAGCATATCATCCCGGCCGCGGACATTTCCGAGCAGATCTCCCCGGCAGGCACCGAGGCCTCCGGCACCGGCAACATGAAGCTGATGCTGAACGGCGCGGTCACGCTCGGCACCTACGACGGCGCGAACATCGAGATCGTCGAGCAGGCCGGTCAGGAGAACAACTACATCTTCGGTCACAGCGTACAGGACCTCAACGCCCTGCGTCCGCACTACAATCCGAAGGTCATTTACGACTATGAGCCACGCGTGCGCCGCGTAATCGACACGATGATCGACGGTACATTCGACGACAACGGCACCGGCGTTTTGACCGACCTCCACCGCTCGCTGCTGTTCGGCGACGGCTGGCAGAAGCCCGATTACTACTTCGTGCTCCAGGAGCTGCTGCCCTACATTGACACTAAGACCCGCGCGCTTTACGACTATCAGGATCGCCTCGCGTTCGGCCGCAAGTGCCTGATGAACACCGCCTCGGCGGGCAAGTTCAGCTCCGACCGTTCGATCCAGCAGTACGCGGACGAGATCTGGCACATCAAGCCGATCGAGAACATCGACGCAAAGCTGCCGTTCTGAGCGCAGCACAGCGAAGCCTGGCAAAGCCGACCTAAACCGACACCAAGGAAGATTCCGCACGGGATCTTCCTTTTTCGTTGCCAAGGGTAAACGTTTTGTGTAAAATCGGATCGGGGAACTGTACGAAGCCCGAAAGCTGTGCTATTCTGTATACAATATTCTGCGCGGTGCGGATCGGCGGCTGTCGCCCTCCGGGCGGGGAAATGAAGGAAACACTATGGAAAACAAGCATGTAACCGTGATCACCGGCGGCGGCAGCGGCATGGGCCTTGCCGCGGCGAAATTTTTGCCGAAGGAGCAGATCATCGTCGTCACCGGACGCACGCTGAAAAAACTCGAAAACGCCGTCAATGAGCTGACTGCACTCGGCTATACGGCCTATGCCAAGACCTGCGACACCTCCGACCGCGCAAGCGTCCGCGAGCTTGCGGCCTATGCCGCCTCGCTCGGCGCCGTCAAGACCGTGATCCATGCGGCGGGCATGAGCCCAAACATGGCGGACGGCGAAAAGCTGCTGCGCGTCAACGCGCTCGGCACCGTGTATGTCAACCGCGAGTTTGCCGCGGTCATGACCGACGGCGGCGTGATCGAGGATATTTCCTCGAACTCGGCGTATGCGCTGCCCGGCTTCTTGCTCAATATGGTCAAAAAGTCCTATCCGCTTGCGGAGACCGACGAAGCCGCGTTCCTTAAGAAGATTTTGAAGTTTGCGAACATGCCCAAGGACGCCTATCAAAAGGCAGGCTTTGCGGCGACTGCGCTGAGCTGGATCTTGATGTCGCT
>CAMHJE010000142.1:0-6383 GCA_946185305.1 uncultured Clostridia bacterium
TCCGTGCCTTTAAGGAAACCTATCCCGACCTTCGGTATCACATCACCAGCGGGGATACCGAGCAGGTCACAGAAAAGCTGGATAAGGGCCTGTTGGATTTCGCTGTGATCTGTGAAACGCCGGATGAAAGAAAATATAACTGCATCCTTTTCCCGGAGGCAGACTATTTCGGTGCGGTTCTTCCCGCATCTTCTGCGCCGGCAAAGAAGGAATGTATAACGGCACAGGACCTTGCGGGACGGCCCCTGTTCTGCTCCGAACAGAGCTGGGAGAATGATATCCGGCCGTGGGCAGGCGATACGTTCCCGCAGCTGCATCTGGAAGGCTCCTTCCGCCTTTCTTATAACGGTTCCCTGTTTGCGAAAGAGGGCCTTGGAATCCTGCTGACGCTGAACAACCTGATTGATATCTCGCCGGAAAACGGATTGGTCTTCCTCCCGCTTTCGCCGCGGCTGGAAATGAAGATGTATCTGATTTGGAATAAATACCAGAGCTTCACGCCTATTGCAGAACGGTTCCTGAAGCAGGTAAAAGACTCTTTTCGCTCGAAATGAAAAACGATACGGAAAAGAGACTGCCGCATTTGAGAATCCCATTATGCGACAATACGTCTATGGAGAAGCATCGTTCGGAGCACCTTTACGAGCGGAATACTGTTCACCAAATACACGCGGTTTGTTCGGCAAAACACGATTTTTGAAATGCGTATATGGATGAATGGATAAAAACGAATATTGCAGATGATCGTATCACATTTCTAAAGCGTCATGCTTTTCTCGATAGGCAAGCGGCGTGATGCCGTATTCTTCCCTGAATCGTTTCTCAAAATGAGGCAGATCGTAAAAGCCCAGCGTGGAAGCGATATCTGTGGCGGGGTATCGGGTATGCGCCAGCATATCCTTTGCGGCTTCCAGTTTCCGCTGCAGGATATATCGGTAAGGCGTGACGCCCGTCTCCTTTTTGAACAGCGCCGCAAAATAATGCGGCTCCAAGCCGACGGTCTGCGCGACCGACGAAACCTTCATCGGCGCGTACAGATTTCTGTTGATGTATTCGATGGCACGGTTCACGCGATCACAATACCGCAGAGGCTTTGCCGCGCGTGCCAGACTGTTGTAGTGCAGCAGGATCGTCTTCATCAGATCCATCGCCTTTTCCGGCGTTTGCATGGTCTCCAGATGCGCGATATAGTAATCGCTGAGCGTATAAGAAAACTCCGCATCGACGCCGTAGCGGATGGCGGCACGGCAGACGACCGTGATTAAAGAGATCAGTCCATTTTTGATCGCACGAAGCGGTTGACTGCCGAGATTGTCCACAGCCCACGCGATGGCAGCCTTTATCATCTGCCGGTCAAGGTATTGCTCCAGCTCCTCCGGCGAAAGCAAAAGAAGGCGCTCCGCATCCCGTTCGCTTTCCGGCGAATGATGCTGATTGCCCGTTTCGATCTGTTTTTGAATGGCTCGATTCAATTTCGAAAAATCTTTTGCTTTCATGCTTAATATTGTACAGGAATTCTTACAAATATACAATACAAAGAGCCTTTTTTCTGCCATGATAAGGGAAAGAAATCCTTTAGGAGGAACAGAAATGGCGAAGAAGGAAGCAATTCAATTTCAGACCGGCAAAGCGGAGCGGTTTTCCTACGGTCTGTATTTTTTCGGGCAGCTGATCTTCTATGGGATCATCTCACAGTTTCTGCAATTGTTCATGACGGATTCCGGGATTCCCGCCATTGTGGTGTCCGGCATCTTCATCGTCGCGAAGGTCTGGGACGCGATCAACGACCCGATGTTCGGCGTGATCGTGGATAAAAGCCAATTCAAAAAGGGAAAGTACCTGCCGTGGATCCGTTTGTCCACGTTTCTGATTCCGCTGACCACACTTTTCATCTTCGTCGTTCCGCAAAGCGTATCCGTGACCGTGAAGGCCATCTGGATCGCCGTGGGATACCTTCTGTGGGACACCAGCTACACGATGTGCGATGTACCGATCTTTGCACTGGCAACCTCCATGACGCCGGAACAGAAGGAACGCGATTGGCTCTACGTCTTTAACCGGTTCTTCACCTTTGTCGGCGGGATCGTCGCGCTGCTGATCATTCCGCAGCTCTATCCGCGCATCGGCTGGCCGCTGACCGTTGTCGTCGTCTCCGTAATTGCAATGGCGGCCATGCTGCCGATCGGGTATTTGGGAAAAGAGCGTGTCTACACAAAGACCGAAAAGGAGCCCTCCATCAAGGAGCTCCTGCTGTATCTGAAAAGCAATAAGTATCTTCTGATCTTCAACGGTGCGACCATTATCGCATCCCTGACCGCGACCGGCGGCGCGATCTCCAACTACGTTGCGATTCATTGTCTCGGCTCGGCCGACTGGATCTCTATTACTGCGCTGCTCATGGTGCTGCCGATGCTGATCACGATCATCGTCGTGCAGGCAATCATCGACAAAATCGACAAGTTGAAAATCTATATCGGAAGCTGCATCGTCAGCGTGATCCTCGGGATCGTCATGTTTTTCGCCGGATACGAAAACCGGATCCTGTTCTCGGTGCTTGTCGTGGTGAAAACGATCTTCTCAAGCGCGGCCGGCGTTTTGGGCGTTATGTTTACGGCGGACTGCGCCGAATACGGGCACTATAAAACCGGCAATCGCGCCCAGGGGATGGCGTTCTCGGTGCAGACCTTTACGGCCAAAATCACCGCCGCCGTTTCGGGCGCCATCGGCATGGCGGCGCTTGCCGCTGTCGGCTTTGTGGAGGGGGAAGGCGCCGTGCAGTCCGCCGCCACGATTCAAGGGCTGTGGACGCTGTACACGCTGATTCCCTGCATTGCAACCGTTGCCGCTATCGTTTTTCTTCTCGTTTTCTACAAGCTGTCCTCCAAGGATGCGGAGATCATGGGAAAATGCAACCGAGGCGAAATCAGCCGGGAGGAAGCGGAAAGCCTTCTTGGCAGGCGGTATTGATATGGCAGATCTTTTTGAGCGATACAGGCGGTATAAGCTTCGAAGGCTTGAGCGACTTTCACACCGCATAAAGCCCGGAAAGCTGCTCTTTTTCGGGGATTCCATTACCGACTTCTGGCCGTTGAAAAAGCACTTTGCAAAATACGATCCGGTCAATTCCGGCATCAGCGGCGACACGACCTGCGATCTTTTGGCGCGCGCAGAAGTCTGCGTATACGCTTACCATCCCCGCGCCGTGGTTCTGCTGATCGGCGTGAACGATATCATCAACGAAAACAGAAAGGCCGCAGAGATTGTAGAGAACATTCGTCTGCTGCTGGAAGAAATGCAGGCACATGGAATCAAGCGGATCCTTGTGCAAAGCTGCTATCCAACGTTCGGCAGGTTTGCCTTTGCCAACGAGGAAATCCTGCAGCTGAACGACCGGCTGAAGGAACTGGCTTCCGCATACGGGTGCCTGTATGCCGATGTGCATGCCGCGCTGCTCGATCCGAATGGCAATGCGCTACGCGAAGCCTGCAGCAACGACGGGCTGCATCCCAACAAAGCCGGATATGCCGTCGCTGCCGCGGTGCTCTCGGACTTTTTGCAGGTTTTATGACCGAGATGAATTTCCCTATCAACATAAAGGATGGTGGACAGATGAATAAACGAATCGACTTAGCGGGTGTATGGCACATGGCGATAGACCGGGGCGATCCGATGAGCAGCCGGCTGCCCGGATCCAATTACCTGACGCTGATGGAGCACGGCATGGAGGATCCGTTTTACGGCACGAACGAAACAGAAGCGTCGGAGGCCGGTCATCACGATCATACGTTTACCCGGACCTTCGTGCTCAGCGCAGAGGATTTGGCTTATTCCCGACTCGATTTCGTCGGCGACGGAATCGACACGATCTGCGACATTCGCATCAACGGCACGCTGATCGGGCATACAGACAATCTGAACCGCGTTTGGCGCTTTCATGTTAAGCCGTTTGTGCAGCCCGGCGAGAACGTGATCGAGCTCTCGATCCACGATCCGTATGCCTATATGCTTGCCAAGCAGCACGGCGATGCGCACCTTGATCGGCCCGGCAAGGAAAAGGCTTTCATCCGGAAAGCGCCGTGCCATTTCGGCTGGGATTGGGGCCCGAAGCTGACGCCCTCCGGCGTGATTCGCAGCATCGGAATCGAAGCCTGCGATTGCCGCATCGCGGAAACGCGGATCGGACAGTCGCATGAAAACGGGCGGGTGATACTGCAGCTTTGGATGCGTGCGGAAGGCAACGGCGGGAATCTTTCGAGCTGCGTGTGTCTGACCGCGCCATCCGGGGCCCAACAGGAATTGCCCTTAATGCGGCAAGGCAACGCATTTACGGGCGAGCTGGAAATTGCAGATCCGCAGCTTTGGTGGGTCGCTGGACTGGGAGAACAGCCGCTGTATACGGTTGTGTTCCGACTGCAAAAGGACGGCAGCGAAGCGGATACGGTGCGCAAGAGCATCGGGCTTCGCACGGTGACGCTCGATACGACGCGCGACGAATACGGAGAGCAGTTTCGGTTCATCGTCAACGGCGTGCCGATCTTTGTGCGCGGCGCGGACTGGATCCCTCCCGACGCATTCGTGACACGCTTCACGCGGGACGATATGGAATTTTATCTCCGTTCCGTGCGGGATGCGGGGATGAATATGCTGCGCGTCTGGGGCGGCGGGATGTATGAATCCGAGGACTTTTACGATATGTGCGACCGCTACGGCGTGCTCGTCTGGCAGGATTTCATCTTTGCGTGTGAGCTGTATCCGTTTTATCGGGAGGACTTTCTGCAAAACGTGCGTGCGGAGGTGGAGGACAATGTGCGGCGGCTCCGGCACCGCGCAAGTTTGGCGCTGTGGTGCGGCAACAATGAGATCGACGCGCTGTACCCGGTCTGCCGGGACAAGGCGCTGCTGCGCGCAAACAAAGAGTTCTTTTACTGCACCTTGCGCGACTGGGTCAGCGAGCTGGACGGCGTGACTGCCTACTGGCCCGGCTCGCCGTCTTCCGGGCATATCGACAAGGGGATTCAGAATTTCCGCAGGGGGCGTGTCTCGGGTGACTCGCATCTGTGGAACATTTGGCACGGAATGCTGCCGATCGAGGACTTCCGCAAGTTTCCGACGCGGTTTTGCAGCGAGTTCGGTATGGAATCCATGCCGGCGATGAAAACGATTCGCCGCATCAATCCGCATGAGAAGCCCGATCTGTTCGATGATGTCATGCTGCTGCATCAAAAGAGCAGCGGCGGCAACGCCAAGATCCTGTATTATCTGCTGCAAAAGTATCGTCGCCCCAAGATGTTCGAGGACTTTGTGTACCTGTCGCAGATCGTACAGTCGAATGCCATGCGTTTTGCGACCGAGTGCTGGCGGCGCAATCTCGGCAAGCAGAACGGCGCGATCCTTTGGCAGCTCAACGACTGCTGGCCGGTCGCATCCTGGGCAATTATAGATTATCATCGGCAGTACAAGGCGACGATGTATCACGCCCGCACATACAATCGGATGCTGATGATTTCGAACGATTACTACGATGATCGTGCGGAGCTGTATGTCATCAATGAATACCCGCGTCCGTTTACCGGAACTCTGCAGTACGCCGTCAAGGACTTTGCCGGGATGACGGTTCGATCCGGGAGCCTTCCTGTCGAGATCGACAGCGTTGCAAGCAAGCGAGTCTTTACCTTGCCATACGAAGGACTTTCAACCAAGGATGTATACCTCAAAACGCGGCTCATAAGCGGTGAAACCGTGCTCGATGAAAAGCTGTACTTGCTTGTGCCCGATAAGGACGCGGCGCTGCCGAAGACGAAGATTGCCTATACGGTCTCGTATGCGGACGGCCTTGCTCAACTCGCACTTTGCGCAAACAGCTTTGCCCGCTATGTCTACGTGGACTCCGATGCGGTATGGGAGAACTGGAGCGATAATTATTTCGACCTCGAGCCGGGGCAGGAAAAGGTCATTACCGTGCCGCTGAAGGATGTGTCTAAGGAGGCATTCGAAGCGTCGCTCTCGATCCGCTCGCTGACGGACATTGAACCTTTCGGCACGCCGGAGGACGACCGCCGCTTTGCTAAGCGGCTTTGGAGAAAGGAAAAGCTCTGGTTGACCTACTATGCCTATAAGCTTCTCATGGCTGTTCTTTGGTTCTCCTCCATAGGAGATTGAACGGTCTTTTCGACTATCAGTAGGCTTTATCACAGGCAAAAAATATGGCAAAGAATGTCACAATAGCTTCACAAGATTTATTAGCACTCTCGCTTGACGAGTGCTAAAAAGTGTGCTATAATATAATCGAACAGAGGAACAGAGAGGAACGAAAGGGTAAAAGGCCCTGGGTTCCAATCCCTCCTTCCCTTGCTCAAAACGGCAGATTTGAGTAAAGGAGTGAT
>CAMHJE010000143.1:0-6336 GCA_946185305.1 uncultured Clostridia bacterium
GCATACCCTGTCACAGGAGGTGACAGTCTGCGTATTCCGTCGAAAGTCGCGTCTTTCGACGGGTACCGCTGCGGCGGGGTTTTGCGCGACTGCCTAAAATGCTCTGCATTTTCGGGCGGCAGTCGCGAAAGGTGTCAAATGCACCGTACACGCCGCTGCATTTGACGGATTTTAGAAACATCTGGTTGCAGCATTTGTTCTATTGATACGACTATGAACATACCCTGTCACGGGAGGTGACAGGGTATGTTATCATTTTTGGCGGCGATGCTGCACAGCATCTGTTTCTTCGGCGCTATCGGCGAGATCGCGGCGTTTCCGAAACCGTTCGACAAGGCGGAGGAGACGTATTGGATCGGGCGCCTGCAATCCGGCGACGAGGAGGCAGCGGAGCAGCTGATTGTTCACAACCTGCGGCTTGTCGCGTACATCGCCAAAAAATACGAAAAGAACAACGGTGCCGACCGTGACGATCTGATTTCCTGCGGCACAATCGGCTTGATCAAGGCCGTGCGCACATTTTCGGAAGCGAAAGGGAGTCTGTCGGGGTATGCGTCGCGCTGCATTGAGAACGAAATCTTAATGAGTTTTCGACGGGAAAAGAAGCTCGTACAGACCGTTTCGATGGAGGAACCCATTGGGCAGGACAAGGAGGGCAACGATCTTTCGATTGCGGAGCTCGTCGGCACCGATCAGGATGCGATCTTCGAGCAGGTGCAAAAGCGCCTCGACGCCGACCGTGTGCATAAAGCCATGCGCAGGGCACTGAATAAGCGCGAACAGCGGGTGCTGTCCCTGCGCTACGGGCTCGGCGGCGGGTCGCCGCTGCCGCAACGGGCGGTCGCGGAGATCCTCGGCTTGTCACGCAGCTATATCAGCCGCATCGAAACACGCGCCATGGAAAAGCTGAAAGCGGCGCTGGTCGAACAGCCGAGCGAACGATAACGGCGGATCGTTTTCGTATATTCAGGAAAAAAGGATTGCACAGAGCATGGCCTTTTGGTATACTGCAAATAGGGGAATATATAGTTTCCCCGGACCGACTATATGCAAATAGGAGGAGACAGTATGAAACGATTCCGAAGGATCAGCTGTATGCTGCTTGCGCTGTGCATGGTGCTTGGCTGCTTTGCCTGCACAAAACCCGCCGAGCCGGGCACGCCGTCTGCGACAGCCGCGCCCGCAAAGCCTGCCGATAACGCCCCTACCGCCGCACCCGAGCCGACGCCGGAGCCGCTGCCGTACTGGGTGTATGACTATGCCTACGGCTATATGAAGATCACCGTAGACAACGATATGCCGGCACAGCCGCAGGATGACGGCAAATCACTGTTGTTCACCGATCCGAACGGCAAGTGGACGCTCTCGTTCACGCCGGTATCCGTGACGCAGCTCGAGAACCAAACGAGCACGCTTGTCGCGTATACCGAAATGAAAAAGGATTTCGGCTATTATCAGAACGTCGTAATCGAGGATCGCACCGGTGTTTATACCGACAGTGCCATCAAGGTCACTTACCTTGCTTTTGAGCGCAATCCGGACTGGGTGCCTGCCAAGCAGGGCTACACGACCGGCGCGCAGGAGGCGCATGCCTACTGGGTCTTTAACTACGGCGACACGTACATCGGCCCGTGGGGCGGCTTGATCGTTCAGCTTTCTCTGCCCGAAAAGACGACCGACCCGCTCGCGCCGGTGCTGGAGGACAAGAATCTTTTGACGCTGCTGGAGAATAACGAATTCATTATCGGCGGCGGCACACAGAGCATTTCGATCCCCGGCATCACCGCCGAATTCCCGGCGCGCTGGCAGAACGTCAGCAGCGACGGCAAGGGCACGCTGTGGGCCTCGATCCAGGGAGAAACCAAAGGCTCGATCTACATCGGCACCACGATCTATGCCGATCCTAAGGTCGCCGCGGGCTACATCAGCCCGAACTATCGCACGCTCACGTTCAACGGCCGCGAGTGGTACGGCGAAGTGCGCACCTCCACGCTGTCCGAAACAACCCTCAAGGGCCTTGAGCTGTATTCCGACTTTACCGAGTATCATGCGGCGTCGGTTAAGCTGAATCTGCGCAATTGGACGAGTGACGAGGACTTCTGGAAGTACACCGAAAGCGAAACGTTCAAGGCCATCATGGAAAGCCTTGTCCTCGACCCGGCTTCGTTCCATAACCCGGAGGACGATTATAAGGATGCATCCGGCTTTACATGCAACAACATCAATGAGATTTCCGCCTATACGGGAACCGAAACGGATCTTGTGATCCCGGCGGTGATCGGTGAAAACGAGATCGTCGGCATCAACACGAATCTGTTCAAGAACAATACCAGCATCACTTCCGTGGTGATTTCCGAGGGCATCGTGTATGTCGAATACGCGGCGTTCCGCGGCTGCACGAATCTGAAATCCGTCGTGCTGCCCAATTCGCTGACCTACATTGATATGCACGCGTTCCAGGACTGCACCGCGCTCGAAAGCATCACGTTCGGTGACGGACTGATCGAGATCGACAACGAAGCGTTCGACGGCTGTTCCGCTTTGGGTGACGTACTGCTGCCGACATCGGTTGTGCGAATCGGCAACGACGCGTTCTACAGAGCGGGCAGCGGCAGCGGCCGCTTCGAATGCCCGGCGGACGGCACGGTATATGGCAGCAATGCCCTGGCGGAATCGCACTTCTCGTCTGTCGAGATCGGCACGAACGCCAACCTGTCCGATCACCATGTCATGAGCTGCATCGACACGTCCTCCATCACCATCGGCGACGGCTGCACCGAGCTTGGCGAATACTTTGCTTGGGATGTATACGACAAGGATACGAAGCTCACGACGGTCAACCTGCCCGATACGATCAAGAAGATCGGCATGAATGCTTTCTATGGCCGCAAGGGACTTGCTTCCGTTAACCTCGGTACGGTAGAGACGCTTGGAGAAAGCGCGTTCTACGGCACGGGCCTCCGCGAGATCGTCGTTCCCGGCACAGTCAAGGCGGTGCCGCGCAGCTGCTTCGAGAACTGTCCGTATGTCATGACGATCACGATTTCCGAGGGCGTCGAATCGCTCGATGAATGGGCATTCAGCTATGCGGGACGCCATTATGACGGTATATGGGCGTATGATTTCTTTACGGAAGAGGAAGCCGCGCAGCATCCGGAATACGTCCCGAACGGCTCCGAGCCGTACAGCTACTATGTCAAGGTATACGTGCCGTCCACGCTGCAAACGACCGGCTACGGCGCATTCTGCGGCATTATCGGCAGCGTGTATATGCTTTGGTGCACGGATCCTTCCATGCTCCCCACGAACTACGATAAGGGAACCTTTGCCAGTACGTATCTGTATCAGATCTTCTTTACCCAGGAAGCCATCGAAGCGTACGGCGGCGCGTTTGACGCCTATTGCCTGACCTTCGATCGCATCAAGGACATCGCGTGGTATGAGGATACGACCAAGAGTGTATACTGGAACACCAATCCCGAAAATAAATAACAGGCTGTCAAACAGGGGACGCGTGTACGGCGCGTCCCTTTTTTGATCCTGATATCGATAAAATATATAAAAAGGATTGACTTCCGCAGATGCCTGTGGTAAAGTATATATAATTCTTAACGAAGGGACATCTATACGATGACAATTCGTTTTTACGGCAGCTATATCTACTACTTTACCGGTCGGTTAAAGTAGCTGTTTGTGTTGCCGCCGCGCATGATGCAATCGCCGCACAAATAGCTGTGCGGCGTTTTTGTTGAATAAGGAGGATATATCTATGAAACACACGAAAATCTGGATGGCGGTACTGCTTGCTGCGGCGCTGCTCGTTACATCGTTCGGCTGTTCCGGCGGACAGAGCGCGTCCGGTGAAAAGCACTATACGGTCGGTATCTGTCAGCTGGTGCAGCACGAGGCGCTCGATGCCGCAACCAAGGGCTTTTGCGACGTGCTGACCGAAAAGCTCGGCGACCGCGTGACCTTCGTATCGCAGAACGCGTCCGGCGATCCGGCGACCTGCTCGGTCATCTGTACGCAGCTTGTCGGGGAAGAGGTCGATTTGATCATGGCAAACGCAACGCCCGCTTTGCAGGCCGCGCAGTCCGCGACCAACAAGATCCCGGTGCTCGGCACGTCGATCACCGACTACGGCGCGGCGCTGGAGATCGACAACTGGAGCGGCGCGACCGGCACGAATATTTCCGGCACATCCGACCGCGTTCCGGAGGAGGAGCAGGCCAAGGTGCTGCAAACGCTGTTCCCCAATGCAAAAACCGTCGGCATACTCTATTGTTCAGCGGAAGCAAATTCCAAGCTGCAGGCCGAGGCGTTCCGTGCTGCCGCGGAGGCAATGGGCTATTCCGTGTCCGCCTACACCTTTGCCGATTCCAACGACGTGGCGCAGATCACCGCGCAAGCCTGCGGCGAATGTGACGTGCTCTATATCCCGACTGACAATACCGCCGCGTCCAATGCCGAGCTGATCGGCAATGTCGCCTTGGAAAACAAAACGCCGATCATCTGCGGTGAGGAAGGACTTTGCCGCAAGTGCGGTGTCGCCACGGTCTCCATCACCTACTATGAGCTCGGTCGTGTCACCGGCGAAATGGCGTATGAGATTTTGGTAAACGGTTCCGATCCCGCCACGATGGAGATTCGCTATGCGCCGTTTGATCGCAAGTACAATCCCGATCTGTGCGAAAAGCTCGGCATCACGGTGCCGGACGGCTTTACGGCGATGTGACGACAGGATCACTTGACAGGAAGGAGGACGAGGGATGGAAGCCTATTTTGCTTCGCTGAGTCTTTTGAAGCTGCTGAAAAACATGCCCGGCGGCATCGCGCAGGGCTTGATTTGGGGGCTTATGGCGCTCGGTATCTATATCAGCTTCCGGCTGCTGGACGTAGCCGATCTGACGGTGGACGGCTCGTTCACCACGGGCGGCGCCTGCGCGGCAATGCTGATCCTGTCCGGCTGCCCCGCGTGGGTCGCACTGCTCGTTGCGCTGCTCGCGGGCTGTCTGGCCGGCTTCGTGACGGGGCTGCTGCATACCAAGCTCGGCATTCCGGCGATCCTTTCCGGCATCCTTACACAGTTCGCCTTGTATTCGATCAATCTGCACATTATGGGCATGGCGGCGAATAAGGCAATCAGCGTTGATAAATATACGCTGATCCTGTCCTCGCGTCATATCCCGATGGCGATTCTCGTCGGCTTTCTGATCGCGCTTGCCCTGATCGCGCTGATGTACTGGTACTTCGGCACGGAGCAAGGCTCCGCGCTCCGCGCTACGGGAAGCAACCCGGCATTGGCGCGTGCGCTCGGCATTTCGGTCGATAACATGAAGCTGCTGGGGCTTACGCTGTCCAACGGCGTCGTTGCGCTTGCGGGCGGTCTGCTTGCCCAGTATCAGGGCTTCGCGGATATCAATATGGGCCGCGGCGCCATCGTCATCGGCCTTGCCGCCGTCATCATCGGTGAGGTACTCGGCCGCGCGCTGCTCGGCAAGCATCTGAACTTTTTCGGCACGTTGTCCTTCGTCGTGCTCGGCGGCGTGATCTATTATCTTGTCGTGGTGATCGTGCTGTGGCTGCGGCTCGATTCCAACGATCTGAAGCTGTTCACCGCGGTGATCGTTGCGATTTTCCTTGCGACGCCGTATATCCGTGATCATGCGAAAAACTCGTTCCGCGCTGCCGCCAAGAGAGGGGAGGTGAAGCACCGTGCTTGAGCTTTCCCATATTTTCAAAACGTTCAACCCCGGCACGATTCACGAAAAACGTGCGATCACCGATTTATCCCTGCATCTGGCGCCCGGCGATTTCTGTACCGTGATCGGCGGCAACGGCGCGGGCAAGTCCACGCTGCTGAATGCAGTCGCCGGCGTGTGGCCGATTGACAGCGGGCGCATCCTGCTTGACGGCAACGATGTCACCGCCCTGCCGGAGCATAAGCGCGCAAAGTATATCGGCCGGGTGTTCCAAGACCCCAACATGGGCACCGCACCGAATATGCAGATCGAGGAAAATCTGGCTCTCGCGCTGCGCCGCGGCAAGCCGCGCACCCTGCGGTGGGGCGTTACGCAAAAGGAACGAACCGAGTACCGGGAAAAACTGGCGTCGCTCGGCCTCGGCCTTGAGGATCGCATGACGGTAAAAGTCGCTTTGCTGTCCGGCGGACAAAGGCAGGCGCTGACGCTTCTGATGGCGTCGCTGCAAAAGCCGAAGCTGCTGCTGCTCGACGAGCATACCGCGGCGCTCGATCCCGTTACCGCCGCTAAGGTGCTGGAGTTGTCCGACCGCATCGTGCACGAAAACAGCCTGACCGCGCTGATGATCACGCAC
>CAMHJE010000144.1:0-6327 GCA_946185305.1 uncultured Clostridia bacterium
GTGTACATAACGACGTTCTTATCAAAGTCCTTGAGGTATGCAGCCAGGCCTTCGCTGTCGAGCGAGCCCGGATAGCCGTAACGATACTTCTGCGTGGCAAGGAAGTTGGTCGCGGTCGCGGAGGTTTCGGGGTTCGGAACGGCGATAAGACCTTGCCACTTCGGATCGCGCAGATCCTCCCAGCTCTTCGGGGCTTCGAGGCCCAGCGCAGCGCCTTCTTCGGTGTTGAACATAATGCCCAAGACGCCGGTGTAAATGCCGACCCACTCAAAGTCCTTGTCGATGAACGCCGGGTTGTCGATCAGGTTCTTGGCATTCTCCGGCTTGTAGGCCTGCAGCAGACCCGCATTCTTGGCCTTGAAGTAGTAGTCGTTGGAGCCGCCGAACCAAACGTCCGCCTGCGGATTGTTCTTTTCCTCATCCGTCTTGGTGAACATTTCGCCGGTCGCATAACGCGTGGCGTTCGTGGTGATCTGGAAGAGCTCCTGGAACTTCGCGGCAGCCGCCTTGACGTAGGACTCGTCGCACGCGCCGTACACGGTCAGCGTTTCGTTGTTGACGTGCGCGTTGTAGATGAGCTCCTGGATGTAGGGGCTGTACTTCGACATATCCACGGTGCACTTGCCGCAGGCGCACTTGCCGTCCGCCGTCACGAACGCGGTTGCGCCGGTCTGCGCGGTGTCGCCGGCAGGGGCGGCGGTGTTGGCCGCGGGAGCGGCACAGGCTACGGCGCCGAGCAGCATAACAAGCGCCAGAGCGATTGCAAATACTTTCTTCATGTTCATTCCTCCTTTGAACTGCGGTAGCGTTTTCTCTCGCTACCTGTGCATCATTTTACACCTGTTTTACAGCCTTGTCAAGCAAAATGTAAATTGCGCGTATTCCTCCCGAAAACGCCGTGTAAAGTTATAAAAAGGCCTGATTTCTCGGCACTTTGCGGACAGCAAAGCGCCGCCCTGCCCCGAAGGTGCGGCAAAGCGGCGCAAAAAATCATCGGAAAAGCTATATTATTTTTGCTTGTTATCCGGCAGCCGCTTTATCACGCGCTGCCACAGATTCGGGATCGTTTCCTTATGATCGCCGACGAAGTGGAACCCGATGCCGCCGACCTTCGGTGGACGGTTGACGATGTTCTTGCGCGGGCGGTAATAGTAATGCGGATCGTCGTAGCCGATATTGGTCCGATAGTCCCCGAGGTCGATCAGATCGAAGTTCGCGGTCGTGATCCGGTAGGTCGGAAAGCCGAGGTTGCGGGAAATCGAAATCGCTTTCAAGAACACCTCCGGCCCGATCACGCTCGATCCGAAGTTCAGAAACACGCCGCCGTCCATCTGCGAAACGGAATAGCAGTAGCGGTGAAAGTCGATGCCGCTTGTCTTGCCGATGGCGGCAAAATCGACGGAAGGATGCTGGTGGATGATATCGGTGCCGAGCGCGATATGGTATGTCGCCGGGACGCCGCATTTGTACGCGCGGTAGAGCACGCAGTCGTCCTTATACGGAAAATCGCTTTGGTGCGTGTCGATGTAGTACGCGAGCGATTCGCCGTAGCCCATGTCGTGCGCCGCGCCATACTTTAGCGCCGCGTTCATCCACCCGCCGGTCTCCTCCCACATGCCGAAGGAGCCGTCCTCCAATGCGGTCGGCACGTCCTCGCTTGTGCCGCCGAGGTAGGCCAGTTCGAAGTCGTGGATGCTGCACGCGCCGTTCCCGGCGATATGCGTGATGATGCCGCGCTCCATCAGGTCGATCAGATAGCGCGACAGGCTGTTTTTGATCACGTGCGCCCCCTGCGACCAGATCACCGGGCGGCCGTTTTGCCGTGCCTCCACGATCTTATCCACAAGGGTGTCGAACGCCTCTCCCCCGTCCCATGCCGGGATCGGATCGACGCCGGGCGTTAAGAGCGTGTCGATGCGCACCAGATTGTGCCGGTGCTTTGCCGTATCGGTGCGAATGCCGGAAAAATCCAAGTAGCCGTATTCCATCCTTATACCTCCGTAAACATCGCCATCAAGCGCGGATCGGTGTAATCCGCGACGATCACGTTCGTGCCGAGCGACTTATGCAGCGCGCGCTGATACGCCGCGCTTTCGGGCAGACGGGAAATCATCACCGCGCCCATCTGCGCCCCGGCCCATATCTCGCTGCGCCCGTCCCCGACGACAAGGATCTGCGCGCCGTCCACTCCAAGCGTTTCGGCAAGCCGCCGCATGATCACGTCCTTGGGCAGCTTGTCCGTCCACGTCGAGCCGATGATGTCCTCCACGACCTTGCCGGGGCCGATCGGATAGCCGAGCGTTTCGACCTCCTCATACATGCCCATGCCCTTTTCGACGACCGCGCCGGTCACGAAATAGTTCTTTACGCCGTGCGCAAACAGGAACCGCATGAACGCCGGCGAGCCGGGAATGATGAATCTGTCCGGGTCCTGCTTTGCTAAGGCTAAATTCCGGTCGCGGCAGTAGAGATTCAGCACCTTTTCATAGAAACGGAACAGCCGCGGCGTGTGCTCTGTCAGAAAGGCTTCGAGCTCCGGCGAATCGGGCAGGTCGGGGAAAACCTCCTCCCCGCCGCGGATGCGCTCGATCTTTTCGCGGTTTTCGGCGCGGTCGCACGGCACGTTTACCGTCCCGGCCTCCACCGCGCGGCGCAGGGCCCATTCCATCTGCGTCAGCGCCGACAGCCCCGCCGATTCCACGCAGAACGCATCCGTCACCGGCAGCGGCTTCGTGCCGGTGATCGCGGCGATCCGACGCACGTTTTCGTCGCTGTCGTAGCCCGCGGGCACGCCGCTTTTTTCGGCGTAATCGAGCACGATGCTCATGACCGGCGGCCAGTCGCGGATCAGCGAATGCGTCCCGTCGATATCATGGAACGCGCACACGATCCGTCGCGGCTCGAACGGCTTGACGACTATTTCACTTTCCACGGGAGAAAATAACAGCATATTCTGCCTCCCCTATCTCTTTTGGATTGATTTTACCATGAGATTCCTGCACGAACAAGAGGAAAATCAAAAAAGGACCCGGTCGGGTCCTTCATCATTTTCGGTCACTCCTCGGCCGGGCCGATGTCCTCGAGCTCGTCGTCCCAGGCCTGCATGCGCTCCTCGGCGATCTTCAACAGCTCCGCCTGCAGCGTCTCGTCCTCGACCGGCAGGAACTCCTCAAGCTCCTCCTCCTCGTTCTGCACGATCTCCATGATGCAGACCTCGAAATACTCGGCGTCGTCCGGCGTTTCCGGATCGATCAGCACGCCGTATTCCTTATCGTTATGCTCGAAATAGTCGATGACCTCCAAATCAAACTCGTTGCCGTCCTCATCGACGAACGTGACAAGATCTCTTTCTTCTTCCATTGGGGCAAAATCTCCTTTCGGTTTCGCTGTTCCTATTGTATACGAATCCCCCGCCGTTTGCAAGTCCATCCGTGTAACTAAAAAATTTTTCGATTTCCAAAATTATTTTTAGTTTTCCTCTTGTCAGCCGCACGATTATTCTTTATAATAAGAACGTAGAAACGCGAAAGGCTTTTACATCAAATCAGAACGGAGAACGCACATGGATTTGGATTTTTATAAGCGGCTGGCCTCCGCGCTCGCGCAGCAATTCGGCTCCAACTGTGAAATTGCCCTGCACGACCTGACCGGCGACGACCCGGATCACACGATCGCCGCGATCGAAAACGGCCACGTCACGCACCGCAAGGTCGGGGACGGGCCGAGCCGCATCGTGCTGGAGGCGCTCCACACCGACGACCCCGCTCAGCTTTCGGACAGCGCGGGGTATCTGATGAAAACGCACGACGGCAGGATCCTGAAAAGCTCGACCGTCTACATCCGCAACGAACAGGGCGGCATCGACGGCGTGTTTTCGATCAACTACGACATTACCGAGCTTTTAATGGCGGAGCGCGCGATCGACTCGATCCTCAACCACAAAGTGGATCGCACGGTGCCGGAGCGCATCCCGATCTCGGTCAACGACCTGTTGGACGACCTCATCGAGCAGGCGGCCGCCAAGATCGGCAAGCCGGTCGCCATGATGACGAAGGACGACAAGATCCGCGCGATCCGGTTTTTGAACAACGCGGGCGCGTTCCTGGTCACGCGCAGCGGCGACAAGGTTTCCAAATACTTCGGCATCAGCAAATACACGCTCTATTCCTACATCGACGCGAAAACGTCGGACGAGACGTAACACCGTTTTTCAAATTTCGGGAAAGGAAGTACAAAGCAAAATGGATGTCAATGCAGTCAAACAGGCGGCGCAGGGCTATCTGCCGGCCATGACGAAATTCCTCCGCGACCTCATTGCGATTCCGAGCGAGAGCTGTGAGGAGGAGGGCGTGATCAAGCGCACGATTGCGGAGATGGAAAAGCTGGGCTTTGACAAGGCCGAGATCGACCCGGAGGGCAACGCGCTCGGCTGGATGGGCACGGGCGACAAGATCATTGCCTTCGACGGCCATATCGACACCGTCGGCATCGGCAATCTGCAAAACTGGACGCACGACCCCTACAAGGGCTTTGAGACCGACGACATCATCTACGGCCGCGGCGGCTCCGATCAGGAGGGCGGCGTGGTCAGCGCGGTCTACGGCGCCAGGATCATGAAGGACCTCGGCCTGATCCCGGAGGACTATAAGATCCTCGTCACCGCCACCGTACAGGAGGAGGACTGCGACGGTCTCTGCTGGCAGTACATTCATAAGGAAGACGGCGTGACGCCGGAGTTCGTCGTTTCGACCGAGCCGACCGACGGCGGCATCTATCGCGGGCATCGCGGCAGAATGGAGATCCGCGTGGACGTGCACGGCGTATCCTGCCACGGCTCCGCCCCGGAGCGCGGCGACAATGCGATCTATAAGATGGCGGACATCCTGCGCGACGTGCGCGCCCTCAACGAAAACACCGCGACCGACGCGGACGAGATCAAGGGCCTTGTGAAGATGCTCGATCCGAAGTATAATCCCGAGCATTACGAGGACGCGCGCTTCTTGGGCCGCGGCACGATCACCTGCTCGCAGATCTTCTACACCTCCCCCTCCCGCTGCGCCGTGGCGGACAGCTGCGCCGTTTCGCTCGACCGCCGGATGACCGCGGGCGAAACGTGGGATTCCTGCCTTGAGGAGATCCGCAATCTCCCGTCGTGCCGTAAGTACGCCGACGACGTAAAGGTTTCCATGTACCTCTACGATCGCCCCGCATGGACGGGCTTGAAGTACGAAACCGAGTGCTATTTCCCGACATGGATCAACAAGGAGAGCGCCGCGCACGTGCAGGCGCTGTATCAGGCGCATAAGGCGCTGTTCGGCACCGAGCGCATCGGCTCGCCGACCGCGATGGACAAGCGCAATCGTCCGCTGATCGACAAGTGGACGTTCTCGACCAACGGCGTTTCGATCCAGGGCCGCTACGGGATCCCGTGCGTCGGCTTCGGCCCCGGCGCGGAATCGCAGGCGCACGCGCCGAATGAGATCACATGGAAGCAGGATCTTGTCACCTGCGCCGCCGTCTATGCCCTGACGCCGCACTTCTATCTCGAAGCCGACAAGAGCATCGACGCGTCCGAGTTCCGCGCGGGCAAAACCGACACCAAATATGCAAACGATTAAGGGGGCCACATGAGCAACGTCAAAAAGTATACCGATAAATTAGATCAGCTGAACTTCAAGGACATGTACAACGGCGACTTTTTCTTAACGTGGGAAAAGACCGACGATGAGATCGCCGCCGTGTTCACCGTGGCCGACGCGCTGCGTCACCTGCGGGAAAACAATATCTCCACGAAAATCTTCGATTCCGGCCTCGGCATCTCGCTGTTCCGCGATAATTCCACCCGCACGCGCTTCTCGTTCGCATCGGCGTGCAACCTCCTCGGCCTTGAGGTACAGGACCTCGACGAGGGCAAGAGCCAGATCGCGCACGGCGAAACGGTGCGCGAGACCGCGAACATGATCTCCTTCATGGCCGACGTCATCGGCATCCGCGACGATATGTACATCGGCAAGGGCAACACGTATATGCACAACGTCGTCAACGCCGTGACCGAGGGCAACAAGGCGGGCGTGCTCGAACAGAAGCCCACGCTCGTCAACCTCCAGTGCGATATCGACCACCCGACGCAGTGCATGGCGGACATGCTGCATTGCATCCATACGCTCGGCGAAAGCGACGATCTGGACGAGGCGATCAAGAACCTCAAGGGCAAGAAGGTCGCCATGACGTGGGCATACAGCCCGTCCTACGGCAAGCCGCTGTCGGTGCCGCAGGGCGTCGCGGGGCTGTTTACGCGGTTCGGCATGGACGTGACCCTCGCCTACC
>CAMHJE010000145.1:0-6222 GCA_946185305.1 uncultured Clostridia bacterium
AAAAATCCCAAAGGCCTTACCTTGCTCCAACAGGGCAATCGCCTTTTTGATGGCCTTGGTGTCCGCTGTATACTGTACAACCGGAAACGTTAAAAGCTGCGCAAACAACCAACGCCCAATCGGTTTATCCGAAAGCGTAGACTTCGCCATAAAATGAATCATGCGGTTCGACAGGATCGCTACCGCAATCGGGTCTGACAATACCATGTGATTGGACACGTAAATCACCTTGCCCTTTTGCCGCATGGCTTTCCAGTTAATGACTTTCGGACGATACAGCAACAGCAAGATAGGCTTCACAAGGATGTATGCGATCACGTACAGCATTTATTCCTTCACCTCCGCGAGCAGCGCCTCCACAGCCTGCTCGATCGTCATGTTTGTGGTGTCGATTTTGACCGTATCTTCTTTGCAAACCAACGGCATATACGCTCGTTCGCTGTCCTGCTTATCACGACGGATAATATCTGCTAAAATCGTATCATAGTCGGCGGGCTGCCCGGCCTCGATGAGCTGCTTGACGCGACGGTTCGCACGTTCCTCGGCAGAAGCCGTTACAAAGAACTTATGCGGCGTATCAGAAAGTACATTCGTGCAGATATCGCGTCCGTCCATGATGACCGCCTGCCGGTGTGCAACCTCCCGCTGCAAGGCAACGAGATAATCCCGCACCTCCGGGATCTGGCTCACGAGAGAAGCGCCCTGCGATATATCCTCGGTGCGCAGCAGGCCGGTGACATCCTCATGCTCTGCAAGCATACGCTGTTCGCCGTTCGGAAGGTATTTCACTTCGATTCGCGCAGACGGCAGAAAAGCGCGAACCGCATTCCAATCCGTTACATCTATCCCGTTTTTCTTGCAGGAAACGGCAACCGCGCGGTACATTGCGCCGGTATCCAGATACGGAATGCCGAGCTTTTTCGCCGCCAACTTGGCTATTGTGCTTTTCCCCGCCCCGGCGGGTCCGTCAATCGCTACGCTGTATTTCATATCTTTCTCCTTACTGCATCGGAATACTGCTTCCGGCCAATGCCCCGGTGGACCATGCAATCTGCAAATTGAAGCCGCCCGTAAATGCGTCCACATCCAATATTTCGCCGGCAAAATACAAGTTCTTAATCTTTTTCGATTCCATCGTGGAAGGATTCACGTCCCGCACGTCCACACCGCCACGCGTGATGATAGCTTCTGCAAATGATCTTGCACCTGTTACATGCAATGGTAACCCTTTCAGCGTCTCAATCAGCGCATACCGCTGTGCCTTTGAGAACTGTGCGGCAGGCATCGTCGGTTGAAGTCCCGCCTGTTCCAGCACGATTGACAACAATCGCTGCGGCAAAAGCCCATACAGCGCGCCCTCCAAGCCCTTGCGAATATTTGCGGCTATATCCCGCTGCAAGCGCGCATCAAGCTGCTCCTGCGTAAGTCCCGGCTTTAAGTCGATTTTCAGCAGCGTGCCCTCCGGCTGATCCGCGATCAAACTGGAGCACGACAGTACAAGCGGGCCGCTGACGCCGAAATGCGTAAAGAGCATTTCGCCAAGCTCCGAATACACTTCCTTCTTCCCCCGGTACGCATGCAGGGTAACGTTTTTCAGCGTCAATCCGGAAAGCTCTCCACACCACGTTTCTTCCGTTTCAAGCGGGACAAGCGCCGGGTGCAGGTCGGTGACGCGATGCCCAAGCTTTTCGGCAAATCGAATTCCGTCGCCCGTGCTGCCTGTTGCCGTATACGACACGCCGCCCGTTGCCAAAATCACCGCATCACACATTTCCTCTCCGGTGGCTGTGCGTATACCACAGACTGCACCGTCCCGCGTCAGGATTTCCGACACGCGCGTATGCAGCTTTACCGTTAGCCCTGCCTGTTTGACCGTCTTTTCGAGCGCCTTCAGAATATCGCTTGATTTATCGGAAGCTGGAAAAACGCGCTGTCCTCGCTCCACCTTCGTCGGAACGCCTGCTTTTTCGATCAAGGAAATGATCGCTTCCTGATCGAACGACGCGTATGCGCTGTACAGAAAACGAGGATTGTGCACCACGTTTTGAAAGAATCCGTCTCTGCCGCTCGCATTGGTCAGATTGCAGCGGCCTTTGCCGGTGATGAACAGCTTTTTGCCGAGCTTCTCGTTTCTTTCGTAAATTGTTACGCTGTGCCCGCTTTGGGCGGCCTTGATCGCGGCGATCTGCCCTGCCGCACCGCCGCCGACAACTGCTACTCGCATCGGCGGCCTCCGATATGCGCCCATTCTTCCGGCTCTGTATTCCCGATCATTTCATTATGGGCATGACCGTAGGTTAAGACAGACACAGCGACATAGCCGGCATACGCAAGCGAACGATCCGTATCCGGATTCGTCTCCTGCGCCTTTGTCCACTTTGTAAAAATGTAAGGTTCGGTTTCATCCTCCACCTTTTCATACGGCAGATCGTAAGGAATCCGGGAAAGCTCCGCCTGCCGAACCCCCTTGATCTGCGCAAGCGGCAGATCCGGCACGTTCACATTATAGAACACTCCGGCGGGCAACGGGTGCTTTTTATAAAACCCTGTCATACCGAGGGCAATCTCTCCGGCGGTATCCATCCAAGCGCCGCCGTTTTCCACACCGCAGGACATAGCGATAGCCGGAACGCCGTTGACGGCCGCTTCTATCGCCGCCGCACACGTTCCGGAATACAGGGTATCCGTTCCGATATTATAGCCGAAATTGATGCCGGTCACGCAAAGATCCGGCTTTACCGGAAGAAGGTTACCAAGCGCGACCCGGACGCAATCCACCGGCGTACCGTCAAGCGCATACGCCCAAACCTGCGGAAATTCGGAAAGCACGCGTTTTTGGGGATGCAGCGGCGTCCCGATGGAAACCTTGCGGCTTACCGAGCTTTGCGGCCGGTCCGGCGCAACCACATACAGCGTATGCCTCTTTGACAGCGCACGAATCAGCGCCGCTATACCGGGCGCGTCTATGCCGTCGTCATTGCTGAGCAGAATCCGCATCTTTTCCTCCATGCAAAATATTCCTTCTATACCTTACCAAACTTTGTTTCGTTTTGCAAGCGTCGCATCGTAAAAGAGCATACAGAAAATGCCGTTCCGAGCAGAACGGCACATTAGTCCTTTTTCGATCACAGCAGCGCGGCGGTTTGCGCTGCCAGCCGCACATTATTGTAAACCAACTGGATGTTCGATGCAAGACTGTCTCCGCCGGTCAGGTCCTTGATTTTGGCAAGCAGGAACGGCGTTGTGTCCTTGCCCTTAATGCCAAGGCGGTTTGCTTCTTCAATCGCTTCATCAATCGCCTGGTTAATCACTTTCTCGTTCATCGAATATGCCTCGGGAATCGGGTTCACAACGAGCATACCGCCCCGATAGCCGAGTTCTCTCTGCGCATATACTGCTGCCGCAAGCTCCTTTGCCGTATCGCAGCGCCACGGGACGGAATAGCCGCTGCGGCGCGTATAAAAAGCGGGGAGCTCATCCGTTCCGAAGCCGATGACGGGCACGCCCTTCGTCTCCAGATATTCCATCGTGAGCCCGAGGTCCAAAATGCTCTTTGCACCGGCGCAGACAACGCACACCGGTGTTTGCGCAAGCTCCTCCAGATCGGCAGAAATGTCCATCGTCGTTTCTGCGCCCCGATGCACGCCGCCGATACCGCCCGTAGCAAATACCTTGATGCCCGCCATAGCAGCTATGATCATCGTTGCCGCCACGGTCGTCGCACCGTCCATCTTCTTGGCGCAAAGCATCGGCAGATCGCGCCGAGACGCTTTTGTGACGTTTCTGCCCTCCCGTCCGAGATAATCAATCTGTTCGTCGGTCAAGCCGGCACAGAGCTTTCCGCCGATCACCGCGCAGGTCGCGGGAACAGCGCCGTTTTCCCGGCAGATGCGCTGACATTCCAATGCCGTTTCCACATTCTGCGGATACGGCATGCCGTGTGAGATGATCGTGCTTTCGAGGGCCACGACCGGTTTGCCCGCTTGCAAAGCGGCTTTGACTTCCGGCGAAAGCTGTATATAAGGATTCATGCTTGTTATTCTCCTTTTCGTAATGCTTTTTTTCAAAATTTTTGAATCTGCGCTTGTATTATAGCACAGGTGTGGTAAAATACAAACGGAAATTTCATCACGATAAGGGGAATGTTATGAAACGATCTTGCGGCATTTTAATGCACATTTCTTCGCTGCCGAGTCGGTACGGCATCGGCACGCTCGGCAAAGAGGCTTTTGCTTTTGTCGATTTTCTGCATCACGGCGGCCAAACCTACTGGCAGATGCTTCCCGTAACGCCGACCGGCTATTCCGATTCTCCTTACCAAAGTGCTTCTTCCTTTGCAGGCAATCCGTATTTTATCGACCTTGATCTGCTGATCGAAGACGGTCTTTTGACGCAGGAAGAGTGCAATTTGGATTGGGGCGATGATCCGAAGAATGTCGATTACGGCAAGCTGTGGGAAAACCGCTTCACGGTGCTTCGCAAAGCTTTTGATCGTTTCGACCGTCATCAGATGGCAGCTTTCCGAGAGGCCAACGCCGATTGGCTCGAGGAATACGCGCTGTTCTCCGCGTTGAAAACAAAATTTGAAAACAAGCCATGGTATGAATGGCCCGACGAAGCCATCGTTTCCCACAAGCCGGAAGCTGTTGCGTATTATCGGCAGATGCTGGTGCACGACATTGATTTCCAATGCTTCCTCCAGTATGAATTTGACACGCAGTTTTCCGCGCTGAAAGCCTATGCGAACGCAAAAGGCATTTCCATTATCGGCGATCTGCCGATCTACGTGCCGCACGATTCCGTCGAGGTTTGGAGCGAGCCTTGGCTGTTCTGCATGGATGAGCAGCACAAACCGCGTTTGCTTGCGGGCGTACCCCCGGATTATTTCACCGTATTGGGACAGCTTTGGGGAAATCCGGTGTATGACTGGCCGGTTCACTACCGCGATAATTTCGCATGGTGGTGTCACCGACTGGCTCGTACCGGCGCCAGATTCGACGTTGTGCGCATCGACCATTTCCGCGGACTGGAGAGCTTCTGGGCCGTTCCTTACGGTTCGGAGGATGCGCGTCCCGGTCAATGGTATCCCTCGCCCGGGATGGATCTGATTCGCGCGCTGAAATCGCATTGCCCGCACGTCCGGCTGATCGCAGAGGATCTCGGCTTCCTTACGCCGGAGGTGAAAAAGCTGCTGTCCGATTCCGGTCTGCCCGGTATGCGCGTCATGCAGTTCGGCTTTGATCCGATGACGGATTCGCGTGAGCTGCCGCACAACTACCCGGTGCATTGTGTGGCCTATACCGGCACGCACGATAATTGCCCGATCATGGGCTGGGTCGAGGACACCACGCCGGAATGCATCGAATTTGCGGTGAACTATCTCGGCTTAAATGAGCGCGAGGGTATGCCGTTCGGCTTTGTTCGCGGCGTTCTCAATTCCGTTGCGGAGCTGGCTATCATCCCGATGCAGGACTACTTAGGCCTTGGCAACGAAGCGAGAATGAATCTCCCCTCCTCCACCGGCTGGTGGCGCTTCCGCACTGAGAAAAAGGACTTTACCGATGCGCTGTGCGAGCGGATCCGCTATTATGCAGAGATGAGCGCAAGATGTGACGTCAAAGCAAAGAAGAAAAAGAAATGAGAGAAAACAGCACGAGCCGTCCCGAAACGGACGGCTCGTAATGTATCAATACTCCGATAGCCATTTTTCAGTTTCTTCCCTACTGTGAAAAATGAAAACTTGTTTTTCAGAGTAAGTTGCGATCAAGCGAAGAACCATGGGGCGTTTTTGCTCCGCATAGTTTTTCACTTCTTCAACAAGTTCGGGATCAAGCGATTGTTCCGTCCATGGGATATCGGGACGATCTTTGCCGATACGTTCCATGATTCCCGTCATACAAACGGATTCCGGATAATCTAGAAAGAAAATCGTGTCGCATGCCGCAAAGCGAATGGAATAGGTTCGGCTGTAATCGCCGTCTATAATCCATTCGTCTTTGGACACAAGCGCAAGCTGTTGTTTATCCATCTCATCCCGGGTGACGTGCGTCCGATCTGGATTCCACCAAATATTGTCCAAATGGTAGAGTGGCAGACCGGTTTTCTTTTGCAAAGCGAAAGAAAACGTGCTTTTTCCGCTGCCCGGGCAGCCGATGATAATGATTTTATGGTTCTATACTAAACATTGGGGTAAGAGAAAAATAAGCGAAAAAAATAGAGCAC
>CAMHJE010000146.1:0-6185 GCA_946185305.1 uncultured Clostridia bacterium
TCGAAGGCGCGTTCACCAAGGGCAATGCGTCGAGCGTCATGACGAGCTTCAACCGTATCGGACCGGTCTGGGTCGGTCACTATGCCAACGTACAGGAGAACATCCTCCGTGGCGAGTGGGGCTTCAGAGGCTATACGATCACCGACGCGGCAGGTTCCAACTCCTATATGCACACCGTACAGGGTCTCATGAACGGCACGGATATGTACTGCTACATGACCGGTACCGCGAAGGATAACCGTATCAAAGAGGTCAACAAGGCGATCAATGCAGAGGACGACGGCAATCTCGTTCTGCAGCTGAAGCACATCGCGCATAACATCTACTACACCTATGCGCATACCAACATGATGAACGGTCTGTCTTCCGTGTATGACATCGTTCCGGTCACGCCCGCATGGCAGTATGCCATCTACGGCATCAATGCGGTGCTCTGGCTGATCACGATCGCGCTTGCGGTTGTGTATGCCGTCAGCTCCAAGAAGAAGGAGGCGTAAACCATGAATAAGTTGCTCAAAGGAAAAGGTCCTGCAGGGTATGCATCCCTCGTCGCTGCGGCGGTCGGCATTCTCGCACTGCTTGTGTATCTCGTGTACAACCTGGCGATCGGCAAGTTCACGGTTGACGTGTTCCTCGCCACGCTCGCGGGCATCGCGTTTGCGGTCGTCGCGCTGACGACGAACTTCAAGTTCGCGCCGGTTCTCACGGTTCTCGGCTATTCGCTGGCGTTCGGTCTGTATGTCAATGACCGCGTCATCATGTTCGAAGAAATGATCAACCACATCACGGGCATGACCGAGCGCGGCAACATCGTCGGCGTCGTCATCCTGATCCTCGTGCTCCTGTTTGTCGCAGCACTCGCAGGCATCGTTGCCTCCTTTGCCGACAAAGAGACCGCGAAATAATCCATAGGACTTGACAAAAGGATAACAGATCACCGGTCTGTTATCCTTCCTTTTTCCCGCATCCATGAAGGAGGAACGGCATGAAACGAATGCAACTGCTGCTTTGGCTGCTTGCCGTTCTTCTTTGCGGGTGCGCGGCGCCCCAAAAGGCGCCAGAACCTCTTTCCGTGACGCTGCTTGAGGACGACGCTTTCACACTTGCAGAGGGCTATGCCTATCAAACGGAGGCAAAGCCCGGCGCCGAGGTGCGCTTTGTCCTGCGTCCCGAGCCGGGCTTTGTGCTGACCGGAACGGATTGCCTGAACGTCGTGATCGCAGACGGCGCGGGCGGCAGCGTGATCCTGATCGTCAACGACGTGCAGTATCCCACGCGCATCCGCGTGCTGTCCGAACCGGACGCGAATTTTTGCACGATCACCTATGATCTGAACGGCGGCCGCACGGCGGACGGCGCTTCGGCCTTTACCGTGCGCCATGCGCTGAACGGACACCTCTATCCGAACACCGATCCCGCGATCGGCGCCGAAAACCCCGGCTGCACGCTGATCGGATGGAACACCGAACGGGACGGCGCGGGGGAGCACATCGGGCTCGGCAGCCGCTGCCGCATGGACAGGCGCGAACTGACGTTGTATGCCGAATGGCTTCCGTGGACGGACGGGGAGCAGTTTGCCTTCCGCGAGGAGAACGGCGGCCTTATCGTGACCGCCTACACGGGAACCGAACCCGTGGTTTGCGTTCCCGCCGAACACAACGGTCTGCCGGTGACGGCGATTGCTGCAGGCGCTTTTACGGAAAAAGAGCTTGCGTGTCTGTCGCTGCCGAACGGCATCGAGCGGATCGAACCCGGCGCGTTTATGCGCTGCGCGATACAAACGCTTTATTTCTTTGATACCGTAATCGATTTTCCCGACACGGCGTTTTCCGATACGCCGTATCCCGCGGTGCATCTGCTTGCTGCGCAGCCGCCGCGCTATGCGGGCAGCGGCAGAGCGTCGAACTATGCGGATAAGATCGACCTGCTGTACCGGCATCGCAGCGACTGCAAGATCGTCGTTTTCGGCGGGTCGGGCACCTATTATTCCGTACTGGCAGGGGCGATGCAGCAATCGCTGTCGGACGAATACGTTGTGCTGAACATGGGCATCAACGGGTGGTTCCCGGCGATCCCGCAACTCGACGTGATCCGCGCATGGATGCAGCCCGGCGATATTCTGCTGCATATTCCGGAAATGGCAAGTGGGACGCAGCTGTTTTCCGATATCCGCTTTGCGCTGCCGATGGACGATCCGACCGTGTTCGACGATCGCTATCTGCGCTCGCTCGAACTCAACTACGATCTGATCGCGGACATGGATCTGAACGAAACGGAAGGCTTTTTCGACAGCTTCACGCGGTTCAATAAAGCGCGCAAAGACCAGCCGCCGACAAGCTATTCCGATTACAGCCATTATATCGACGGGCACGGTGATTTTCCGAACCGCAAGCTCTCCTATCAGAAGGACGAGCCGATCACCCAAGAGGCGGATATCCGCCCGGATTTTCTGACGGAGGAAGCGCTTGCCCGCATGAACGCCGTGTATAACCGCTTTGCCGAACAGGGCGTAAAGGTCTGCCTTGCCTTTGCCGCGGTCAATGAAAACGGACTGATGGAAATCCCCGCTTACCGGGAAAAGGCAGAGGCCTTTGAACAGCTTTTGCGCGACCGTGCCCATGCCGCTGTGTTAGGCACAATCACGGACGCGTTTTATCCGGGCAGCGTGTTTTATAATTCCGACTGGCATCTTTCCGAAGAAGCCGACCGCCAAAATACAGACCGCATCACCGCGGCACTGAAAGACTATCTAACCGTTTGGACAGAGTAACAGAAAGGAAGCAACCCCATGAACCGTATCGCATTCAACACCGGCTGGCGCTATGCTCATCTCAACGAAAACGACTGGCAGGACGTGACCCTGCCGCACGACGCCATGCTGACAGAGCCGCGCAGCGCGGATGCCGCAGGTGGCACGAACACCGGCTTCTTTGCCGGTCGGGACTATGAATATGTCAAAGACTTTGTCGCGCCGAAGGACGCCGCACATATCGAGTTCGAAGGCGTGTACCATCGTGCCGAAGTGTTTGTGGACGGCGTCGCGTATCCCGCCCACCCCAACGGCTATTTCGGGTTCAAAGTCCCGGTCAGCGAGGGGCCGCATACGATCCGCGTGATCGCGCACAATGCCGAGCAGCCGTCAAGCCGCTGGTATTCCGGCGCGGGCATCTATCGTCCCGTTTCGCTTGTCTGCCTGCCGAAGCAGCATATTGTGCCCGAAAGCGTCGCGGTCTGCACGATGGATTACAATACCCGCAAGCTCCGCGTTTCGTTTAAAACCACCGAGATCGGATACGTCAAGGTCGAGATCCTGGACGGCGACAAGGTGCTGGATGAAGAAACCGCTTCGCAAGGTTCGGTCGATCTCTACTGCAAGGACGCGAAGCTCTGGAGCCCGGAGGAGCCGAACCTCTATACCTGCCGCCTGACCTACGGCGAGGATGTGCAGGACGTGCGTTTTGGCATCCGCACCGTCGAGGCGGACGCAAAGAACGGTTTTCGGATCAACGGGAAACGGACGCTGCTGCTCGGCGCTTGCATGCATCACGACAATGGAATGCTCGGCGCAAAGGGTCACCCGTTTGCCGAGCGCAGAAAGGTCGCGCTGCTGAAAAAGGCAGGGTATAACGCGATCCGTTCCTCCCATAACCCGATCAGCAAAGCGGTATTGAACGCCTGCGACGAGCTCGGTATGCTCGTGCTGGATGAGTATGTCGACATGTGGTACATCCATAAGACGCAGTACGATTACGCAGGGCTGTTTGAAAAGAACTGGCAGAACGACCTGAAACTCCTTGTCGAAAAGGATCGGAACCATCCGTCGGTCGTGATGTACTCGATCGGCAACGAGGTCTCCGAGACCGCGCAGGAAAAGGGCATCGCGTATACCGAGCAGATGACACGGTATCTGCATTCTTTGGATGATCGCCCCGTCACCTGCGGGATCAATATCTTCTTTAACTATCTGTCCTCCCTCGGCTTTGGCGTCTATTCGGACGATAAGGCAAAGGCCGAAGCGGAGAAGGCGAAAAAGTCCAACGGCAAGGCGAAGAAGAAAGCTGTGGGCAGCGAGTTTATCAATAATATCGCAGGGCTGCTCGGCGCCGGCTTTATGAAATTCGGCGCAACGCTGCACGGCTCCAATGTCAAAACGCGGGACGCCTTTGCGCGGCTGGATATTGCGGGTTATAACTACGGCGTGAACCGCTATCGGCGAGACCTAAAGAATTACCCGAACCGCGTGATCTTAGGCTCCGAAACCTTTGCGGGCGACGCGAGAACGTTCTACGATCTAGCCAAGGAGCATCCGGCGCTGATCGGCGACTTTGTGTGGACGGGACTCGATTACCTCGGCGAGATCGGTCTCGGCGCATGGGAATACAAAGCGTATGCGCCGGAATTCGAGCATGTCCCCGGCTGGCTGACCGCGGGCTGCGGTACGATCGACCTTGTCGGTTCCGAGACCGGACAGATGGCGTATACGCAGGTCGCGTTCGAGCAAAGCCCGATCCGCGTGGCGGTCGAGCCGGTCTGCTTCTCCGGCGAAAAGCACAGCCCCGCTGCATGGCGCTCGAGCAACGCGATCGAAAGCTGGTCGTGGGACGGCTGCGAAGGCCGGACGGCGACGGTGGAGGTCTATTCCAAAGATGACCAAGCGGAGCTGCAGCTCAACGGCAGATCCGTCGGACGAAAGAAAGTACCCAAAAGCGGCAGAGCGTCCTTCAAGGTTCCATACGAGCCGGGCGAGCTGACCGCGATCGGGTATGACAAAGCCGGAAACGAAACGGCAAGAACGAGCCTGAAAAGCGCGCAGAAGGAAACGGAACTCCGCCTTGTGCCGGAAACGGAAACGACAAAGCAGGGCGACCTTCTGTACGTCCGGCTTCGCTATACGGACAAAAACGGCACGATCAAGCCGGCGATCCGCGGAGAAATAAAGGCGTCTGTTTCCAACGGCAAACTGCTTGCGCTCGGCAACGCTTGCTCGTATAATGAAAAAGGGTATCAGACCGATACGACCGACACCTATTACGGCGAAGCGCTTGCGATCATCGCGCCGGACGGCACAGGCAGCGTCACCGTTCAAGCCGACAGCAAGCACGGCAAAGCACAGATCACCGTACCGGTGCAGGCGTGACCGGAACGATTCTCGATTGAAAAGATAAAGGAGCAAACAAATGCAGCGTGAATTTTGGTTTATCGTAGGCAGTCAGTTTCTGTACGGACAGGATGTGCTGGACACCGTGGACGCAAGAGCAAGGGAGATGGCGGCGGAGCTGTCCAAGGTCTTGCCGTATCCCTTGGTGTATAAAGTCACGGCCAAGACGAACAAGGAGATTGCGGACACGATCAAGGAAGCGAACTACCGCGACGAGGTCATGGGCGTCGTGACGTGGTGCCATACGTTCTCCCCGTCGAAGATGTGGATCAACGGCCTTGTGAATCTCCAAAAGCCCTACTGCCATCTTGCCACCCAGTACAACCGCGAGATCCCGAACGACGAGATCGACATGGATTTCATGAACCTCAACCAGGCCGCGCACGGCGACCGCGAACACGGGTTTATCGCGGCGCGCCTCCGGATGCCGCGCAAGGTGATCGCGGGCTACTGGCAGGATGAAAAGGTGCATAAGCGTTTGTCCGACTGGATGAAGGCTGCCGTCGGCGTCGATGTATCGAAGCACATGAAGGTCATGCGCTTTGGCGATAATATGCGGGAAGTCGCGGTTACCGAAGGCGATAAGGTCGAAACGCAGATCAAGCTCGGCTGGCAGGTGAATACCTGGGCGGTCGGCGATCTCGTTAAGGAAATGAACAAGGTCACCGAAGCCGAGATCGACGCGCTTGTCAAGGAATACGAATCTCAATACGACATCGCCACCGATAACCTTGCCGCGATCCGCTACCAGGCGAAGGAAGAGATCGCCATGAAGAAGATGATGGACCGTGAAGGCTGCAAGGCGTTTTCCAACACTTTCCAGGACCTCTACGGCATGGAGCAGCTTCCGGGTCTTGCTTCGCAGCACCTCATGGCGCAGGGCTACGGCTACGGCGGCGAAGGCGACTGGAAGGTGTCCGCGATGACCGCGATCCTCAAGGCGATGGGCGAAAACGGCAACGGCGCGTCCGCGTTCATGGAGGACTATACCTATCATCTTGTCGAAGGACAGGAATACTCCCTCGGA
>CAMHJE010000147.1:0-6171 GCA_946185305.1 uncultured Clostridia bacterium
TTCGTCACCGCGGGATTCTGATCAATTTATGGACGATCGACGGCAAGGACGCCATGCGCGGCGCACAGCAAGCCGGTGTTGCAACGCTGACAACCAATACGGTCGGAGAAAAAACGGCGCTTGCCGAACCGAGCCGACGGTAGGCTGCATCAGCTATATGACGGATAGAGCGTTTATACAGAATGTGGAGAAGAGCCGAAACCGGCCCTTCTCCATTTGTTCTGCAAAGCATGGAATCCGCTGTTTATCCATGACGAAGACAAAGCGCAAAACGGCCTCGGCAATTTCGTCGTATTTCAAAAAGGCAGCGAAGCGGCAATCTCCGCGTACCTTTGGATAAAGGCGATATGCAGGAGAAAGATCCGCTGCCGCATGTTATCACAAGAGCAAAATCGATTTTTTGGGGATTTGGTTTTGGAAACAGAGAGTCGATTTTGCATGGCGCTGTTGGAAACGCTGTATACAAAGGGGCCAAAAGCGGCTTTGCATCGAACGCAAAAGTGATAAAAATCGCAGCCTACGGAAAATAAAAACCGCCCGAAAATGAGCCGGCACGAGCGATTGTTTCCATAAAGCGCGAAGGCGCAAAGCCTGCCGCGGGCGACGTACAGGGCGGGCGGTCACCGCGTAAACAGCACGAATGGAACATATCTGAATAAACGTTGCTTCAGCCTTCTTCCGACTTGGGAGAAGGTTCTTGATTTGTAAAGGAATTTCGTACAAAATGTCATTTTTTCTGCGCGGCGAGATCGTTCATTCTTTTGTGACATTTTGGACGAATCCGTTTGGTATGCTGACAGTGTGAGGGCACAATACAATAAGATTTGCAGCGAAAATGTTTGCAGCACAAATATGAAGACGAATCCTCCTTTTGCGGAGAATCGGAAGCTTGGAAAGGAAAACATCATGAAACGTATTTTTTTGCTTTGCTTAACCGCCCTGCTCCTGTCGGCCTGCGTGCCTACGCCGAGTGAGGATGTAATTTACAACAAAGCCGACGGCGTGCTGACCGAACGGATCGCACAAAAGCCTGTGGCAGAACAGCGTTTTTCGGCGACCGAGCGGGTGACGGAAACCGTCGAGGGGCGCGGGGTGACCGTGCGGCTCGATGCGGACATAGCGCTGCCGACGGGCGGGCAGTATCCGGTCGCGGAGGTCGTTTGCCGCAAGTACGATGCGGCGTGGGCGCGGGATATGCTGACGCGGATCGCAAACGGACGGCCGCTGCTGGTGCGCGAAAGCGAGGCCGGCGCGAACATGACGAAGGACGGCATTTTGCGAGAGATCCGCGCGGTGCAGGACGATCTGGACAACTTCGAGGAGCACTTCGGCAGCCTGCCCCCGCGGGAACAGGCCGAAACACGACAAGCGCTGACCGAATCGCTCGAAGCGTGGGAAGCGTACTATCGCGAAGCCCCGGAAAATATGGACGGGCTGGCGGCGGACCTCAGTGATACCGCGTTCAAGGCGCGCGGCGGGTTTGACGCGGAGATCAATTTTACGCGTCCCGAACGCGCATATCATTCCCCGGTATCGGCAAACTGCATGGGAACCGTCATGCTGCAGAACATGGAAGCCGGCATCCCGAAACGGTTTTCGCCTATCGATGCGCCGTTGACCGGCGTTTCGATCACCGAAGCCGAAGCGGTTGAGACGGCGCGAGCGTTTTTGCGGCAGCTCGGCGAAACCGAGCTTGAACCGGTGCTCACCCTTGCAGCGGACTGTCCGCAGTACGGAGACGATCCGGGCAACGAACAGGCGTATGCGCTGTGGTTCACGCGACCTGTTGGCGACTTGTCCGGCGCATATGCCGATACGCAGCAGGACGCTTATGGGCAGTATACGCAAAACGGTGGTGACACGACGTATGCTGCGCCGTGCGGACAGGAGTACGCGTATTTTTTGGTGCGCGATTCGGGCGTGAACTGGTTTGAGTGGCATGCGCCGAGCACGATCATGCGTACCGTCAACGAAAACGTCGCGCTGCTGCCGTTCGACGAGATCCTGGCAGCGTTTCGTAAGCAGATCGCATGGGAAGTCTATCCCGTTCTGGAGGAGGTGCGGGACGAAGGCTTCTCCGGCACGATTCGTATCGACCGAATCGCGTTGGAAAGCGTCCGCGTGCGAAAGAGCGGTGCGGCGGACACATACCTGCTGCTGCCCGTGTGGTCGTTTTACGGCGATCTCGTTTTGCACAAGGACGGCGGCGCGGGAAAAAGGTTTACGGCCCTGCGCCATTACACGATCGATGCAAACGGCGACGCAGTGTATCGCGTCCCCGGCGGGTGCTATATGCAGATCAACGCGATCGACGGCAGTGTTTACAACCCGGCGCTCGGGTATTGATCGGGAAGCCAAAAGCGCAGGCATCCCGACGCTTGCAGTCATCAATGTGGTCGGTTCGACGATCGCCAGGGAAGCGGATCACGTGCTGTACACGCTAGCCGGACCGGAGATCGCCGTTGCAACGACGAAGGCATACAGCGCACAACTTGTCATGCTGTATGCGCTCGCGGTTGAACTCGCCGAAACGCACGGCAGACTGGACGAGGAAAGCTACCGCTCCTATCAGAAAGCGCTCTTGAAACTGCCGGAACAGATGGAGCGCGCGCTCGAAAACAAGGAACGCATCCAATGGTTTGCCGCAAAGCATGCCAACGCGCGCGATATTTTCTTCATCGGCCGCGGACTGGATTATGCGATCTGTCTGGAGGGCAGTCTCAAGATGAAAGAGATCTCCTATATCCATAGTGAAGCGTATGCGGCGGGCGAACTGAAGCACGGGACGATTTCTCTGATCGAGAACGGCACGCTTGTGATCGGTGTGCTCACGCAAAAGTCGCTGATCGAAAAGACTGTCAGCAATATGGCGGAGTGCAAGGCACGCGGCGCTTACCTGATGGGCTTGACCGGTTACGGCAATTACAACGTGGAGGAGACCGCAAACTTCACCGTCTATGTGCCGAACACCGATCCGCATTTTTACGGCAGCGTTGCGATCATTCCTTTGCAGCTGCTGGCCTACTATACCAGCGTTTCCAAGGGACTGGATGTGGATAAACCGCGCAATCTCGCCAAGAGCGTTACGGTGGAGTGAAGCCGATGGAACAGGAACAAATTTTGATTTTGGATTTCGGCGGGCAGTATAAGCAGCTGATCGCACGGCGGATCCGCGAATGCAGCGTGTATTGTGAGATTCTCCCACATACAACGCCGCTGCAAGAATTGATCGAACGGCACCCGAAGGGCATCGTGCTGACCGGCGGGCCGGACAGCGTCAATGAACCGGACGCCCCGACGTATACGGCGGACCTGTTCCGGCTCGGCGTCCCGATCCTCGGCATCTGCTACGGCGCGCAATGGATGGCAAAAACGCTCGGCGGCGCAGTCGAAAAGGCGAGCGTTTCGGAATACGGTCACGCGAATCTATGGATTGACGCGGCGGATTCCGCACTGCTGCACGGTGTTCCCGCACAAACCTCCTGCTGGATGAGCCATACAGATCGTATCACGGAAATACCGGATGGCTTTTGCATCACGGCGCACACCGAGCATTGTCCGGTCGCGGCAATGGAGGATGCGAAACGGCAGCTCTACGGCGTACAGTTTCATCCCGAGGTCGTGCATACGCCGGACGGCGCAACGATGCTGCACCATTTTGTGCGGGAGATCTGCGGCTGCGAGGGGAGTTGGCGCATGTCCGCCTTTGTGCAAACGCAGATCGACGCACTGCGTAATCAAATCGGCAGCTCGCGCGTACTGCTCGGACTATCCGGCGGGGTGGATTCCGCCGTTGCCGCGGCGCTGCTGTCCAAGGCGATCGGAAAGCAGCTGGTCTGTGTATTCGTCGATCACGGCCTTTTGCGAAAGGATGAGGGCGACGAAGTGGAAGCCGTGTTCGGGCAGGGCGGCGGCTTCGAGCTGCGGTTTGTCCGCGTACAGGCGCAGGAGCGGTTTTATCAGGCGCTTCGCGGCGTGACCGATCCCGAACGCAAGCGCAAGGTCATCGGCGAGCAGTTTGTCCGCGTATTCGAGGAAGAAGCCCGAAAGCTCGGCGCGATCGACTATCTGGCGCAGGGAACGATCTATCCGGACGTGATCGAAAGCGGCGTCGGCGGCGCGGTCATCAAATCGCACCACAATGTCGGTGGATTGCCGAAGAACGTTTCGTTTTGCGGCATCATCGAACCGCTGCGTCCGCTGTTTAAGGACGAGGTCCGCGCGGTCGGTCTGGAACTGGGACTTCCCGCCTCCATGGTGTACCGGCAGCCGTTCCCGGGACCGGGGCTCGGCGTTCGCATCATCGGCGAGATCACGCCGGAAAAGGTGCGGATCGTGCAGGAAGCGGATGCGATCTTCCGCGAGGAACTGACGCGCGCGTCGATCGACGTCAGCAAGGGGCAGTTCTTTGCCGCGCTGACCAATCTGCAGTCGGTCGGCGTGATGGGCGACGCCAGAACCTACGCCTCCGCGGTGGTGCTGCGTGCGGTCATGACCGATGATTTTATGACGGCGCGTGCGGCGCGCCTGCCGTATGAATTGCTGGATACCACGATGAACCGCATCATCAACGAGGTCAGAGGCGTCAACCGCGTATTCTATGATCTGACCAGCAAACCGCCCGCGACGATTGAACTGGAATAACGATGTTCCTCGTCGAAACTGCATTTATATTTTTAAAACAGGAATTTTTATATCGTGCTTTTGAAGAAAAAAAGAACGAGGAAAAAGCTCTCTTTTCCAGCGAAAAATTGTGACGATCCAGAGAAGATCAGCATTCACAGAAAATGATGTGGTAATATCACTCAAAAATCGGCCCTAAAACGGGCTGTATATACAGAACGGATCGCGCTTCAAAAGCCGCGGAGGATGCTGATACAAAAACGAAAAAACCTCTTTTATCTGCCTGCGATCGATCGCTCCCGGTTCGTATTGAATAATATCGCTACTTTAGAATAAGTGACACATAGAACAACAAGGTTGCAGTTTTCTATTGCTTTGTGTGAAAAACGTGATATAATATGGATTGAAAAGTGTGATTTTTCAATCCATATTTTTATTGAAATGTGCGGAGGCTCGTATGCTGCATCGTAAAATTCAATCGTACATAGAGAGCTATTTACAATCCAACTCCAATAAAATCCTGATTATTGACGGTGCAAGACAGATTGGCAAGACCTTTATTATTCGTCATATCGGGCAGCGTCTTTTCGAGAACTATATTGAGTTGAACTTTGTTGAGGATATAGACGGTCCCAAACTGTTTGAACAGGTTCGGACGGTTAAGGATTTCTATTTTCAGGTCAGCATGATCGCCGGTGAAAAAATGGGCGATAAAAAGAACACGCTGGTTTTCCTGGACGAGATACAGGCGTATCCTCACCTGTTGACCATGTTGAAGTTTCTGAAACAAGACGACAGATTCACTTATATTGCCAGCGGCTCCTTGCTCGGTGTAACCCTTCGAAAGACAACCTCGATCCCGATGGGAAGCATCGAAATCAAGCGTATGTTCCCATTAGACTTTGAGGAATTTCTGCTGGCGAACGGTTTTAGCCAATTTGCCGTTGACGCCATGCGAGAGAAATTTCTTGCAAAGGAGAGTTTGGATGCGGCGGCGCATGAAAAGGTTCTGGATCTGTTCAAGAAGTATCTGCTGATCGGCGGGCTTCCCGATGCGGTGAATTCTTTTATTGCAGATACCAACATTGTAAATGTGCGAACGATACAAAATACAATTCGTGCGTTCTATGCGGACGACGCAGCAAAATATGAAGAAGACAGCAACCGTAAGCTGAAAATCCGCAGAATCTACGATCTGATCCCATCCAATATGGAGAACAAGAAGAAGCGGATGGTGTTCCAAGAGATCGAGAATACGCGCGGCAAACGCTTTTCGGACTATCAGGATGAGTTCGAGTATCTGATTTCCGCAGGCATTGCACTGGACGTCAACGCGATCTCCAATCCGGTATTTCCATTGTCGCAGTCGGCCGGAAAGAATCTGCTGAAACTCTATCTGAACGACGTGGGACTCTTGACGGGGGTTCTGTACGGAAATAATATCCGGGCAGTTTTGGATGATGAAGCGGGGATCAACCTCGGTTCTGTGTATGAAAGCGTGGTAGCGCAGGAATTGATCGCTCATGGGCACAAACTGTTCTACTATGA
>CAMHJE010000148.1:0-6138 GCA_946185305.1 uncultured Clostridia bacterium
CGGACGCAACCTTAAAGAAATGCACAGCCAAGGCGTTATAGAGTGACGTGCGGATGTTAACAATGTCATGATCCAGCCCGATCCAGCGGACAAATGTCATATTCGTACCGTCTACAAGCTTGGGTGCTCCCTTTGCTTCGATCTGCTTGTACATATCCACCCAGACTTCACGGTCGGGACCTTCCTCTGTGCCGAGCGTATTCATGTAGTATTTGATATCATAGTTCTTGTTCGCTTCCAGATTGACACCCTGCGTCAGTAAATCCGGATCCCACGAATTGGAATTGACGCCGAAATAAGAGAACATATCAATGCCGTATACGGCCATCATAGCCGTTACCGTAGCACCGCCGGAAAAACCGCCGATCGCGCGATGATCCCTGGAGGCAGCAATCTTTTCGGGCGTTACGTTCTCAATTTTACCATCGCAATCGAGATACGTGGAATAAGTGCTCTCCACGGCCGGAATAATGCTATCACGGAGCTGAATGTTAAAGTTCTCCTGCAGTGTTCCTTCCAAATCACCGGCGGTCACATCGCTGTCAAACCATGTCGGGCAGACGAGAATAAACGGATCGCAGACCTTTTCGGCAATAATATTGTTCAGGAATTTTTCTGTGTCGGTCACTTCGTTCGGGCGGATGATGTCGTTGATCGTGCCGAATGCGCCGTGCAGATAGTAGTACACGTTATACTGCTTTTCTTCCGTGTAACCGTAAGGAAGATAAACGTTCAGTTTTTTTGTGATTTCCGAACCTGTCTGCTTTCCGGCAAGCGCGATGCACTTGTACTCCAGTTGCACGACTTTTCCCTTTTCTGCACAATCCTTGACATATAAATTGTCTACGGAACCGTATTGATAGACATTTGTTGCATAGCTGCACTTTACACAAGTGCCGTCTTCACCGAATTCATGGTTGACAACGTAGCCGCATTTATCGCATTTCAGCGTATAGCGGTCGTGGGAAACATGCGGGCATACATAGCCGCAGATCGTGCACGGATCGTCGGCACTGATGAATGTGTGAGAGTGTTCTTCACCGCAGTCCCGGCAGATGCCGTTTACCCACAGCGGTAATCCGCAAACGGAACAGACTCCGTTTTCCCATATGTGGGCACATCGCTGCCCGCAAACTGTACAAACGCCTTCCTCCCATTGATGCGTATGATCCGCGCCGTCATTGCCTTCTGCAAAAGCGACAGGCGAAGCTGCCCATGCTGTTGCCAAGACGCAAAGAGCGAGAAGCAAGCCTATCCATTTTTTCATCCTTTTCATAGTGCCACCGGTTTCCTTTCCGTATGATGATTGAAAGTCTGCATGATCGTTCCATTAACAAGCAGAACATGCATGCTTTCACTTTATATCATATATCGTTGCAAAGAAAAATCCATGTAAACAGCATAACCTTTGTACAGGACAGCATAAGTTGTTGCTTCATCACAATTATAGGAGAACAGGCATTTTCCGGCTCAAACATTGGGTTGCCGTGCTGTTTTGTCCTAGCTTGCAGAATGCTTAAGCAGGCCAACCAGAATGAGATGGGCATGGATGTTTTTTGCCATGATGTCTGAAAAGCCTGCTGATAGTCTTATTTAACGGATGCAGATCTGCTTGCGGGAGGCAAAGAAGCATCTATCACGGTGACTACAATTTGACTACATAAATGAGCAAATTCCTCCATTTTTGCTATGGAACTGCGGACTCATTCGGAAAGCGATTTTTCCCTAAATTACTGGTTTTTTCAGTATTTTTGGGCTTTTTTCATATCCGTTCTGTGCCACTCCGACTCTGTAGGCCAGAGGTTCGAATCCTCCCGGGTACGCCAAAAAGCCCCGAAAACACTGTGTTTTCGGGGCTTGAATTTTTTAGATTCAACTACTCTTCCATTTTTTGCAAATTCATAATACCATTTATCGATTGCATAATCATTCATCCTCGGTTTTCTCGATTTTTAGCGTTTGACTACAATTTGACTAAAAATCATTTTGAATATAAGTATTCTTTAACAAATCTAGACGATGCTCTTAAGCTTAGAAGCAAGAAGAAAATTGTCAATTACTAACGATCCTCACGAGAATTTAGCCGATCAAATCTGATCGGCTTTTTCTTTTGCCCAAAATTCAGCAAAAAGGAGATGATGCATAAGCGTCAAACGGGCATAGAAAAACAGGGCCGTTTTCGCAGCCCTGTCGGTGTTCAGCATGTATTCAGTTGTTTGTCGGTGTCTCTGCCGGATGAGCCGTGCAGACGTCCGGTGCGAACTGTGGCAGCAAGGATATCGTCCAAGCTCTATCGGTGGTAAAGCGCTTCGGCGCTTCCTGCAGCACCCAAAGGCGGTGTGAAATCTTTTCTGTAAATGGCGGTCTTCTGTGATATGACCGTTGATTGGGTGGGCCGAATGGCAGATACTGTCATTCGGTTCTTGGTTTAGTTATACCGGAAACAGGCGGGTCTGTTAAGGGCGCCTGCTTTGCGGGCGTGCAGTTTACCCTTGACAGAACTGAACGGATCCGGTATTAGTCCGGCAGTCGCCCCTCGTACATGATTGCCAGTTCACCATAGACCTTGCCCCAATTGTGGACCGGCATCGTCCATTTTTTCGTCGCCTCAAAGGTGGACAGGTACAGAGCTTTCAGCAGAGCTGTTTCACTGGGGAACACGCTGCGCTGAGCATTCAAGCGCCGATATGTGGAATTCAGGCTCTCAATAGTTGTCCAAACCCATCGGTCAAGCTTTTGGCACCTTACCATGACGGCAAGCTGTCGTGCGGTCAACGAGCTTGTCTCTCGCGCACTCTTTATATTCAAATGCAAATCTGCAAAGAATTCGGCCTTTCCGATGCCGAGTGGAACGCGCTGATGGCAGAAGCCAAAGTCAACGCAGCGTCCGATTCGTGACCGCACGCCTTCCGATCTGTATGTTCCGTTTTCGAATATATGGCTTTTATACGACTATGACCGTGATAACGGCTTCGTCTTTTGAGCATGACCGATACACGCGGAAAGCGCACATCGATCATGCTTTATTGATGTCTCCCTTTGTGTGCCGGGTGCGTCGACGAATCTATGCTTTCTCGGCTCTGTGAACTCTTCCCGCAAGTTCGATCTTCCGATCCAAAACCTGCAGCGCCGCGCCGACGGCGCCGGAGATGCGTCCCTGCGTCCATGGATAGATGCGGACGGAACGGAGCGTATCTGCACCGCTGTGCATACGAACGCTGTCGATGATCCAATTCGTGAAATCCGTACCGCCGTGTTCAATAAAAGAACCGCCGAGTACAACGCATTCCGGGTTGAACATGCCGGTCAGATTGCTGATCGAAAGGCCGAGGTACAGGGCTGCTTCCTTCAATTCGTTCAGCGCAAGCGGATGATTCGCCTTCGCGGCCTGACAGACGTCATCAATTGTGATGGATCTGCCAGCGTGCAAAGATTCCCACAGGAAATCCGAGGAAACGAGCGGATGCGGGTTGCTGCGGTAATAGGCGCGAACATGTTCCAAAATGGAAACTTCGGAGGCGATGGCATGCAGACAGCCGCGTCTGCCGCAGATACATTTCGGACCGTTCGGTCTTACGACGGTATGCCCGATTTCACCTGCGCTGTGGTACGCGCCGGTGAACAGTTTTCCGTTGACAATGATAGCCGCTGCGATACCGGTAGAGATACCGACGTAGATCATGTTGGAGACATGATTGGAACGAAACTCGCTGAGGCTGCTCGCCCAATGGCGGTTGATGACCTCCGACGGCAGTCCGATCTGCGTTTGCAAATATCCTGCGATATCGACTTGCGTCCATCCCATATCGGATGCGTATAGAATTCTTCCGTCATTGATCATGCCGGGTGAACCGATGCCGAGCATCGGAAGCAGACGGGAACCGTATGTTCGAAGAATGGCGGAAAAACCGTCGGACAATGTGCTTAAAAAGGCCTGAGAACTTCCGTTGATCAGCGGCAGGGAAAAGTGAGAAACGATATCGCCGCGCAGATTCAATACCGCAAAAATGACTTCCCGATCAATCAGGGTCGCGCCAGCCGCATACCAAAGATCTTCCGTCAAGGAAAGCGGAATGCCCGGGCGCCCGCGGCCGCTTGGATCTTCGGACGAACATTCCTTCAGCAATTGCAATTCGATCAAATGGCTCACGGCCGAAGAAACCGTCGTGCGGCTCAGTCCCGTGCGCTTGGCAATTTCGGCGCGCGAAACCGATCCTGTATTCAGACAGGAAATAATATGATTCTGATTATGCAGTTCGATCTGCTTGGAATTGTAACTCGTTTCCATCTGTTTTATTATAATAAATGTAATTCAAAAAAACAATAACTTCTCCCAAATAATATTTTGTAAAGATGGTTGACAAAATATGCGGACTGTAATATACTCAATGTAATAAAAAAGTAAACCATGCAAAGACGGACGGTGAACGTATGAAAGCCTATGATATTTCTATAGAACAGGTTGCCATTTCGTTTTACGAATACCAGAATCGCGTGCCGCTGAAATTCGGACATGAAGTATCGACGGGCGGCGAAACGGTTTGCGTAAAGATGACGGTACGCGGGCGCGACGGCAAGCTGCAGACGGGATATGGCGAAACGCCGCTTGGCGCAGCATGGAGCTGGCCGTCAGAGCTTTCCAAATCGCGTCGGATAGAACGGATGCGCGCATTTTGCGAATTGCTGCAAAAGGCATGGAACGCGGAAAAGACGATCGGGCATCCGATGGAAATCGGACAGGATTTTTTGGATCATCGGCTGCATCGCTGTCTGAACGAAGCGAATGCGTTCTATCCAGACGAGGAGCCGATGCCCTATCTGGCGGCGCTGGTGTGCTGTTCGGCCTTCGACCTTGCGGTGTATGACGCTTACGGTATGCTGCATGGCGTGCGCGCGTTCGACTGTCTGAATGCACGGTACATGAACCGCGATCTGGCGTCCTATTATTCGGAACCGTATGCGAGCCTGTTTTCGGGTAAATTTCCGGAAGACTATCTGACAGACCGGAATCGTGTTCCGGTGAAACTGCCGGCGTGTCATTTGGTCGGCGGCAAGGATCTGTTGGAAGAGGAAGAGCGAACCGGCGCGGAACCGCAGGATGCATACCCTGTTCTGCTGCGGGACTGGATCGACCGCGACGGCCTGTTCAATCTGAAAATCAAACTGACCGGTAACCAGTTCGACTGGGATTACGACAGGATCGTTCACGTCGGGAAGATTGCGCTGGAAAAGAATGTGCAGAATCTGACAACGGATTTCAACTGTACGGTCACGGATCCGGCTTATGTGGTCGCCATGCTCGACAAACTGGCGGCAAACGAACCGGAAATCTATCGGCGGATCCTGTATGTGGAACAGCCGTTCCCGTATGATCTGGAAAACAACCGGATCGACGTCCATTCGTGCAGCAAGCGCAAACTGCTTTTGATGGATGAGAGCGCGCATGACTGGCGGTTCGTGGAAATGGGGTATCGGCTCGGCTGGACGGGTGTTGCATTGAAAACCTGCAAAACGCTGACCGGCGCATTGCTTTCTCTGTGCTGGGCACGGGAACACGGCATGGCGATCATGGTACAGGATCTGACCAATCCGCGGCTCGCAATAATCCCGCATGTCCTTCTTGCGGCAAACGTCGGAACGATCATGGGCGTAGAAGTCAACTCCATGCAGTTCTGTCCGGATGCGTCGACCGATGCCGCCAGAATTCATCCGGGGCTGTATCGCAGACGGGAAGGTTGCGTTTCTCTGGAAACGCTCGGAAACGCCGGATTCGGGTATCGGGTGCAGGAGATCCTGTCCGCCGCGGAGGCACAAACATGAAAAAGAAACTGAACCGGGAACGGATCAAAAGCCTTCTGTGGAAACTCGGCGCCGTTGCTGCGCTGCTGGGCGTATGGGAAGGCGCGATCAAACTGTTCCATATCAAAAAATATGTGCTGCCGGAACCGATCAATGTTTTGAAAGCAATCTTTGACCCGAAGATGGCCGCGAAAAACGATTGGTGGGTCAATATCGGCACGACGGCAGGAGAGATTCTGCTGAGTTTCGTCCTTGTCGTAGCGATCGGCGTCGCGATCTCACTGGTAATTGCCTGGTCGAAAACGCTGAACAAACTGGTCATGCCGATCATGGTTGTAT
>CAMHJE010000149.1:0-6072 GCA_946185305.1 uncultured Clostridia bacterium
AGTGAATAAATACCCGGCAAGTCAGTAATAATTATTCCTTCATGTTTTTTAAGTCCTGTATGCTGTTGATTTTGTCCAACAGTATGTAATCCATGTTACTCCGTTCGATTTGTCATGTGCCGCACGACTGCTTTCAGCTCGTGGGCCGGTTCGTTATGATAGGGCTCTAAGATGGATAAGATTTCCTGCTCGATCCGGTGGATATATCGTTTCGTCTTTTCCGAGCCATAGAAAGTCAGATACGTAAACTTATCCTCCGCCGAATCCTTTTCGGCGTCCAGAAGATCATCGGTCATCTGAAACAGCAGGCCGATCTTTTCGCCAAGCTCAGCGAAGCGGTCTATATCCGTGTTTTCATCGGCAAGGACAGCCCCCGCTGCCACAGCCGCCTTGAAAAGAGCGCCGGTCTTCTGCGCATGAAGAATGTGCAGCGTATCCTCGTTTCTCGCAATCGCATTCAGATCATAGCTTTGCCCGCTCACCATATCGAGTGCTGCCCTCAGTATGATTTGCTTCGCCTCATCATGACCGTTTTGCTTTGTCAATAACAGCGCTGCAGCGGTCAATAGACCATCGCCCGCGAGGATCGCATTGCCTTCTCCGAATTTTTTATGATTGCTCGGCTTGCCGCGCCTGTAATCATCATTATCCATAGCCGGCAGATCGTCGTGGATCAGCGAATAACTGTGGATCATTTCGAGTGCGCAGGCATACGGCAACGCGATTTCGAGCTTTCCGCCGAGCATTTCACATACGCAAAGCAAAAGGCAAGGACGAATCCGTTTTCCGCCGTTCAGCAGGCCGTAACGCATACTTTCCACCAAAAGCGGCGCCAAGGCACGATTTTCGCTGTACTGCTCTAAAGCTGTCTCGATCATTGACCGGTATTGCTCCATCATTTCGGTTTGTCCTCCGATAATGCGGCAATACGCTTCTCGTACCGATCCAGCATTTCATTGCAGGAACGGTACAACGCCTCTCCCTGCTCATACAACGAAATCATTTCTTCGAGCGGTGCATTGCCGCTTTCCAGTTGAGAAACGATTTCTTCCAATTCTTTTTGCTTCTGTTCGAAAGTCTTTTCTTCGTTCATACGCAATCCTTTCCGAGGATCTTTGCCTCCGCCGCTCCATCCGCAAACCGAATTCGAACGGAATCCCCTGTCGCTACGTCTTTTGCAGTTTGGATCAGTTCATTTCCGTCCCGGTAAATCAGCGCATAACCGCGCTCCAATGTTTTTTGCGGGCTGTATGCCTGCAGCTGTTCTCTTTGATGGAGCAAAGCGGTTCGCTTCAGCTCTGCAGCTGTACCGACCAAGCGCACGGCATTTTGCTGTAAATCCTCTATATGCTGTCTTGCCTGTGAAAGTCTGTTTTCCGTACGAACAGCAATACCGTCCGACCAAAGTACAGACAAACGATCCCGTTTCATTTGCAGGCTGGCGTGCAGCGATTGCTGCAGACGTTTTCCGAGATCGAAAACTTTCCGTGTGAGCTCGGCATATTCCGGCACGGCAAGCTCTGCCGCTGCGCTTGGCGTCGGCGCTCGCAGATCGGCTACAAAGTCACAAATCGAGAAATCCGTTTCATGACCGACAGCCGATATAATAGGAATCATGCTCCTATGTACCGCTTCGGCTACCGGCGGCTCGTTGAATGCCCAAAGATCTTCCATGCTGCCGCCGCCGCGACCGACAATCAGCACATCTGCAATATTTTCCGCATTGGCACGATCAATCGCCTTTGCTATCTCTTCGGCGGCTCCCATGCCTTGTACGGAAGCAGGATACAATTGAATCGGCATGGAAGGAAATCTTCTTCCGATTACATTGCGAATATCCTGCAACGCTGCACCGGCGGCGCTTGTCACAACCCCGACACAAACGGGCAGCTTGGGAATCGGCTTTTTACTATCTTCATCAAACCAGCCTTTTTCCTTCAAAGCATCCCGATAGCGGCAGAAAGCAGCAAATAAATCACCCTCACCTTGCCGCTGCAAGGCAGTCGCATAGAGTTGAAAACGACCGTCGCGTGTATAAAACGAAGCCGACCCGACGAGGCGCACGCGCATCCCGTCTCTTGGCAAAAAGCGCAGACCCTGTGTATACTGCCGCCACATGACGCATGCCACAGAAGCGGTTTCGTCTTTCAACGTGAAATATAAGTGTCCGTTCGGATGCCGTTTACAGCCTGATAATTCCCCCTCCACGGTTAGGCGGCTCAGATTCGGATCATGTCCGATCATCAGATCTACATATTCATTCAGTTCATGAACTGAAAAAACCGGGCTTAGCTGTTCCACAAAGCACTCCGTTCCCATCCGATATAGGCAACGCCGACCGCGTTATCCGCCGACAGTTCTTGCTTTCCCCAGTAAATTCCCTGTCCATACCGTTCCTGCAGCATTTTGCGAAGCAACGCACTCGATGCAACCCCGCCGCAAATCAATACCGGACGTTTGCCGTTTTGTTCCACTGCAAAACGGAGCATCTTTGTGATCGTCCTTGCCAGGCAGTCATACACGCCGTAAGCCAGTTCCGTATCCGGAACCGTACCGTATATTCGCATCGCAGCGGCCTCTGCGCCCGAAAAAGAACAGCTTCCGTTTCTGACGGCAGCAGCCAGCTTTACATTCCGTTCGACGGCATTTTGAGCAAGCTGTTCCAGATGCTTACCGGCCGGGAACGGCAAACCGAGCTTCACACCGACGCGATCCACAAACTGACCTGCATGCAGATCGGTCGAAGTACCGACCTGCCGGATCATGTACGGACGATCCAAACAGGTTTCCACAGTCATCAAGTCGGTTGTCCCGCCGCTGATATGGAATCCGTAAATCGGTTGCCCGATCAAGCTCTCATTGCCGACGAGCGCAGCCCGCAAATGTCCAGCCTGATGATGCGTTTCGACCAAAGGTACGCCGAGCGCAGCGGCAAGGCTTCTGGCAAGGCCGAGACCTGCCAAAAATACCGGCATATAGCTGTTTTCCTCATCAACCGGCTTTGCGCTGACAGCTACGACGCCGATTCGTTCCCGGTTTACTTGTTCAAACAGATGCTCGATCAGCGGAGGAAGCTGCTTTACATGCTGAAAAAGCCCTTCGGACTGTCGTAATCCTCTGCCGCCAAAAGGGACAGAAAGCATCGTCCTTTTCGAAAAGACGATGCCGTTCGCATTTACGCACGCTACCGATGTCGTATAGCAGCTGGTATCAATTCCCAGACAGCAATCCCGTTCGATCATAGCAGCCGGTCTTTTGCGATGGCGCCCAGTACACCGTTGATAAACTTTGCCGATTTTTCCCCGCCGAACTTCTTTCCGAGCTCTACGGCTTCATTGATGGAAGCGCCCTCCGGAATATCGTCCCGATACAGGATCTCAAATGCAGCAAGCCGCAGGATTGCAAGGTCCACCTTTGCAATCCGCTCGAATGCCCATCCCGTAGCATGTGCGGCAATCTGCTCATCCACGTTGACAAGCTGCTTTGCAGCGCCCTGATACAGCGATTCCGCAAAGGCCTGTCCCTCTGCATCAAGAAGCGTTGTCGCATCGGATTGCTCTAAAGCTTCGGGGATCGTGTCTTCGCCGCCGACAGAGTCAGCGTACAGCAGTTTCATCGCAATTTCTCTTGCCAAAGTACGATTCATGTTTTGTCAGTTTCCTTTTGAAAGCAAATTTCTGAAAAAGGCTTTGATGCCGTCCAATCCGCCTTGATCCATCAGATGCCCGAAAAAGACGGCCATTACAAGACCTATGATGACTAAAAAAGCCCACCAGCGCAGCCACGCGAATAAAAGAACCACCAATACCGTGGCTGCCAAGAAGATGATCGCCCATTTATTGCGATCTAAGAACGCAAGAAAATTCTGCATATACTCCCCCCTTATTGTACGCGCGGCAATGCTGTTTTGCTGTCGGCATCTTCCACCGTAATTTCGACTTTGGCAACTGCAACCCCGCTGTATGCCAAGGCATACGCTTCCATATCGTTTTGCAGCTCCTTTAGCCAAGCTGTATCGCTGCCGTCTGCCCGCGCTGTGATAAACAGCTGTACACTTACGGACTGATTGCTTCCCTTCACAACGGTTCGGCAAGACGCAACTTCACGGTGCTGCTTTGCCCGCTTTGTGAGAAGCGTCTGCAGCGCATCCTCTGTCATGCAGATCTTGCCGAGAGATGTTTCGGCAATGTACAAATGTCCGGTCTTTTTTTCTTTCCTGAACAGCCAGACATACAAAACGCGTATCGCAAGCCCGATCAGAAGCAAGCCGGCCAAGCAAACGATGACCGCGTACCCACCGTTATGCAGCAATGCCGCCTCCGCCTGCAGATATTCAACACTCCACGGAAAGCCAATGGACGCGCCGACCAAAAAAGTGCCGAACAGCAGTATTAAAACAGCAAGCTCGATCGTAATCAGCTTATCATACCATTTCATCCTAATCCTCCCGCACGGCTTGTCCATGCGAGAAAAGGGCGCTAAGCCCTTTTCATAAGGTGATTATTTAACACGGTTCGGCTGTTCAACCGGCTTGGGCGGTTCCTCCGCTTTCTTCTCCTCGATGAACACAACGGACGTAACGGAGATGTTGACCTCGACGACCTTCAAGCCTGTCATCGTCTCAATCGCGTTCTTCACGGCCTGCTGCACATTCTGGCAAACATCCTGAATCCGGTAGCCGTATTTCACGCTGAGCGTCATATCCACGGCGCACTCGACGGTTCCGACTTCAACCTTGATGCCCTTGGTGTAGTTCTTTTTGCCGAGCTTTTCGCCAAGTCCTTCAAAGGCAGACCCGCTGAGGCCATATACGCCCTCTACCTCTGCCGCCGCAAGCGAAGCGATCGTGGCAACGACATCCTCTGCGAAAACGACCTTGCCGCCCATTTCATTCACGTCATTGACCGGCTTATATTCCATACTGTGATCCTCCTTGGGTATTTGCTTTTCTATAGATAGAGTAAGTATACCATCCTTTTGCCGAAAACGCAACCCAATTCCTGCAAACGCATTCAAATTCCCGTTACAGCGCCGTGCTCACCTTTACGTTTTTGGCAGATTCGCCGGTTTCCCGCAAAACGATATCGAGGATTTGCGCTACCTGTTCATCCGTCAGCGATTTTGCTCCGACGATCACGTTCACACTTCCCGCATGCATGGAGACGATTACATCATCGAAGCCTTTTCCTCGAACAAGATTTTCTACGGTCAGCTCCATTTCCATGCAGTTGATCAGGTCCAGCTTTTGCTGCTGCGCATCGCTGAGCGTTGCTTCATCCGCACCCTGCGCAACGATGGCGTCAAGGTAGGCCAGCTCCTGTGTCCGTACATTGTCGCGTTCTTCTCGGTACGAATCAAAAAAGCCGATGTCGGTTCCATGGATCGTTGAAACGGTTTGGGCTTCCGTCTTCTTCACCGATGCCGTTTGTACTTTGGACTCTGTTGCGTCGCGATTCAACAGAACATTTGTCACGACAGCTGCCGCCAGCAGCAGACTGATACCTGTCACCGTCAGGACACGCTTGTTGAGATACTTTTTGTACGCTTCCATAGAGAATTTTTTCATTGTATTCCTCCTTGCTTTATTCATATAGGGGTTCTCCCGTCATTTCAAACACTTCAATTTTATCTTCCGATATGCCCGTTACAGCGCGCACGGCTCGCTGCAGCTGCAATCGTACCGAGATATCCGCAGCGCCCTGCGCTACGATCACAACGCCGCGGATCGTCGGTTCCTTTTCGACCAGAATTATCGGGGCTTGCGTGCCGCTGCCCTGAATTGTTGCCGGCTCTGTAACGGTGTGTACGCTTCGCTGTGTATTATTTTCCCCGTTCGTGATCGAATCCCGTATGCTCTCGTCGCTGTTCACCGACATCGCCGGTACGATTTCTGTTCCGGTTTCGTATGTAATTAACACCTGCACGTTTCCGGCGCCTCGGATTGAGGACAATATGTTGGACAGCTTCTGTTCCAGCTTATCATGCATTTCCATTGCATTTTCGTATTCGATTTTATCGGTGGCTTTCTCTTTCTTTCCGCGCCACGCTTCGGAGCCGACAGCATACAAAGCC
>CAMHJE010000150.1:0-5994 GCA_946185305.1 uncultured Clostridia bacterium
AGATCACGCGGCCCTGATGGAACGTCAGCGCGCAGAAATTGCAGCCGCCGAAGCAGCCGCGGCAGGACGTGACCGAAAATTCGACCTCCTGCAAGGCCGGGATCGGCTCCTTATACATCGGATGCGGCAGGCGCGTATAGGGCAGCGCATAGGTGGCGTCCATTTCCTCGGTCGTCAAGGGCATCTGCGGCGGGTTCTGGATCAGATACCCCTTTTCATGCGGCTGCGCGAGCCGGTGCCCGCGGATCGGGTCCTGCTCCTGAAACTGGATCTGAAACGCCTTCGTATAGGCATCCTTGCTTGCGGCGACCTCGGTATACGACGGCAGCACGAGCGCGTCGGGACACTCAGAAAGCTCGTTCACGCGGAAGCACGTCCCCGGCACGTCGCGGATATCGCGCACGGGAACGCCTGCGTCGAGCGCCTCGGCAAGCGCGACAATGCTGCGCTCCCCCATGCCGTACATCAGTATATCCGCGCCGGAATCGTACAGGATCGAATGGCGCACCTTGTCGTCCCAGTAATCGTAATGCGCAAAGCGCCGGAGGCTCGCCTCGATGCCGCCGATCAGCACGGGAACGTGCGGGTACGCCTTGCGGCACATGTTTCCGTACACGATCACCGCGCGGTCGGGGCGGGCGCCGGCCTTGCCGCCGGGCGTATAGGCGTCGTCGGATCTATGGCGCTTGGCGACCGTGTAGTGGTTGACCATCGAGTCGATGTTGCCCGACGAAACGAGGAACCCTAAGCGCGGCTTGCCGAGCGCGCGGAAGGCCTCGACATCGTGCCAGTCCGGCTGTGCCAGAATGCCCACCGTAAAGCCGTGCGCCTGCAGGGTTCTTGCAATGATCGCCGCGCCGAACGACGGATGGTCGATGTAGGCGTCGCCGTTGATATAAACAAAATCAAGCCCGTCGAAACCGCGGGCTTTCACTTCCGCCGCCGTCATCGGCGGGATGGTGTTGATGGGTTTACGCTTCATGGGCGTTGTCGTCCGGCAGCGGGGCAACGGGCTCGTCCTCGCGCTTTTCGTCCGGTTCAGCCGCCGGTTCTTCCGGTTCCGTCTCCGGCTCGTCCGGCGTTTCGGCTGCTTCGGCTTCCGGCGTTTCGGATGCAGGCGTTTCGACCGGCTCAGCGGGTTCCGCGTCAATCGTTTCGGACGCAGGCGTTTCGACCGGTTCGGCGGGTTCCGCGTCAATCGTTTCGGACGCAGGCGTTTCGACCGGTTCGACCGGTTTTTCCGGTGCCTGTTCGGGTTCCTCGACCGGATCGGGCGAGGGCATTTTGGGCTCCGCGGCGTGCGGCTTGGGCTTTTTCACCTTGAGGCTGCCGGTTTCGCGGTTCGGCGCGGCCTTAGCCTTGGCCTTCGGCTCGGCCTTGCGCAGGGCTTCCTCGGCAAGACGCATCCGGCCGGTGCGGCTGAGAAGCTGCTTGCGGGCGGCGGGCGCGACAAACGGATCCCCCTCCGGCTCGGGATGGCGGCGCTGCTGCAGCTGCCCGACGAGGTATTCGATCGTCGTAGCCATTTCCAGCCGTTCCTGCTCCATCTGCCGCATCTGGAGGATCAGCTCGTCCAAAAACGAATCGACCTCTTCGCAGTCGTACCCGTAGAGGGCCTTATGAAATTCCTTCTGCGCGATGTTCTCCGCTTTGATCATGGGAAACCGTCCCCCTCCCGGCGCGGCTTACAGATCGGTATATCCGGCGTCGCTGTTGTCCTGCACGTCGCAGTTCTGCGGCGCAACGAGGAAAATCCCGCGGGAAATCTTGCTGATCGTACCGTCGAGCGCATAGACCGCGCCCAGCAAAAAGTCGAGCACGCGCTGCGCGGTGGCGCCGTCGAGCTCTTCCATATTGACGATGATCGGACGGTGGCCCTTGAGGTTGTCCGCGATCTGCTGCGCGTCGTCGTAGGAGACGGGATGGTACACGACCATCTTCATGTCGGCCATGTCCTCCGGGCGGCGGGCTTCGCTGCCGGTGGCGGGACGGGTCGCGTCACGGCGGGGCTGCGGCTTGCGGGCGGACGCGGCGGAAGCGGCCTTTGCGGGCTTCTTCTCCTCTGCCTCGTCCTCTTCGAGGATTTCTTCTTCCTCGTCCGTGTCCTCAAGACCGATCAGGCTTAAAAATTTATTCAACATACCTTCGTTCCTCCCTGTTGGCTTCGTGCGCCGAAGATCGCCGTGCCGACGCGCACCAGCGTCGCACCCTCCTCGATCGCAACCGGATAATCGTGGCTCATGCCCATGGACAGCGTATCGACCGACCGGAACCGCTGCTTTGCCGCTTCAAAGAGGCCGCGCATCGTCCGAAAATACGGACGCGTGCTTTCCGGCTCCCCGGCGGGCGGGACGCACATCAGCCCGCAAAGCCGTACATGCGGGCAGGCGGAAACCTCGTCATAGAACGCGTCGAGCTCGTCCGGGGCGATCCCGCCCTTTTGCGGTTCGTTTCCGATATTGACCTGCACCAGTATGTTTTGCGTGACGTTCATCCTTGCCGCGCGGCTTTCCACAGCCGTCAGAAGCGGGCTTCGATCCACCGACTGAATCATGTCGGCATCGCCACAGATGTATTTTACTTTGTTCGTTTGCAATTGTCCAATGAAATGGGCCTCTAAATTGCGTTGTTTATAAAAAGTTAACTTTTCGGAGAACTCCTGCGCCCGGTTTTCCCCGATCAGCGTGATCCCGGCGTCGGCGGCCTCAGCGATCCTTGCGATCTCGACAAACTTTGTCACCGCCATCAGGCGCACATCCATAGGCCCTCGCCCGGCCCTTTGCAGGCTTTGGGCGATCTGCTCGCGCACGGCGTCGATCCTTTCGGCAATGCTTGGCTCCATCAATCGTCGTCCTCCTCAATCGGCATACGATACCTTAGGCCCGCAAACAGCGTCAGCTTTTCATCACGCGCGGCGATGATCGCGTCCTCGCCGTCCGAGCCCGCAATGTAGACCGCTATCGGCGTATAGCCGTAATCCGACTTGATCGTGACATACGGCACGCCGTTGGAATACTCGATGTATTCGACCGGCACGTAAAGGCCCGTCGCGGTGTTCTGGATCTGAATCTCGACCACGCGCGCGTCAAGAAGCGGGCGCACGTCGGCATTGACCTGCATGACGTAGAGAATACCGTTGGCCGAGTCCTTTTCGGAAATGACCGTGCCCATGAACGCGCCGTCGATGCCCTTGATCGTGAACGGGTACGTCTGCCCCTGCATGACGCGCTTCGAGCGGTCCGTGGCCGTCGTGGTGCTCGCCACGAACGCGACGTAGAACGTGCTGCGGTCGGTCACGATGCGGTAGGAGAAGTTCTCGTCCGGCACCTCCTGCGAGGTCGAGGACAGCACGCGCCGCACCTGCGACGCGGTCAGCTGCCGCACGTCCTTCAACGGCTCCTCGTTCTGGTCGGTGTAGAAGCTGATATAGCCGTTATAGCCGGAGGTCAGCCGCGTCGCCATCGTCGTTTCAAACGCGTTGTACTGCGCGTCGAGCGCGGCGATCTCGCCCTCCAGGGTCGAAGCGGCGGGCAGCTGCTGCAGCATCGCGTTGCGCCGGCGCTGCAACAGCGACAGCAGTTCGGTTTCCAGTTCGCTGTAAGCTGCGTCGGATTCCCCGTGCGAGGCGGCGCGCATCCGCTGGCCGAGGTACGCGATCTCCTCGTTCAGCGCGCGCACATCCGCCGGGATCGAACCGACGCCGAGCGTTTTGAGCTGATCCTCCATGCGGGTATACAGCTCGGCCTCGCGCGCGCAGATCGTGCTCAGCGCGGCCTCATAGCCATACGGGTAAAGAACGGCGATCTCGTCGCCCTCCTGCACATACGCCCCGCTTGGGCACACGATCTTGGCGTCGCTCGCGGTTTCGGTGATCGACTGCTCGGTGCGGATCACGACCGCGCTCGTTTCGATCTCGGAATACAGCGACTTGATCGACATGCGCCGCACATGACCCGTCATATTCTGGAGCAGCAGCACAAGGCCGACCACGCCGCCCGCCACCACAACGACGGCGAGCAGCACGATCCAGTAGAACCGCCGCCCGATTTTCACACTCCGTTCCATTGCCCTACCTCATCCGGCATTATGCGCCGTGCTTGGCGTACCAATCCCGCACCTGCGTTTCAAGCGCCCTGCCGAGCGCCTTTTCCCCTTTGCCGAGCCGCCCGACCGCCGCAAGCGTCATGTGCGGCGCGGCGAACACGTGCGGGATCATGGCGTTCACGTCCTCGATGGACACCGCCTCGATCCGGCGCAGCGTCTTTTCCATGTCGTATTCCTCGCCCATCAGAAGCGCGCTCTTGCCGATGGCGTTCATGTGCGCGGACGCGGATTCCATGCCGAGCACATAGCTGCCCTTGAGCTGCTGCTTGCAGCGCGCAAACTCCTCCTCGGTCACGCCGTTTTCCAACAGATCATCCAGCTCCGAAAGCATCAGCCGCAGGGCTTCCTTGGCCTGCTTTGCCGTGCTGCCCACATACAGGCACAGCGCGCCCGCGCCGCGGTAGGTCATCGGATAGGAATAGACCGAATAGCAAAGGCCGCGCTGCTCGCGCAGCTTTTGGAACAGCCGCGAGCTCATGCTCCCGCCGAGGATGTTGGACAGCACCGACAGCGCAAACGATTCCTTCGACGCCAGCGGCGCGCCCGGAAACATCAGCACCGTGTTGATCTGCTCGACGTCCTTCTCGGTCAGCGACACCGAAAGCCCGGTCTGCGTTTCATGAACGGGCACCTGACGGCGTTCGCCGTGCGGGGCGCAGCCAAAGCGCGCTTCGAGCTCGCCCAGCAGCGCGGCCTCGTCAAACTTGCCCGCCGCCGCGATCACGATGTTTTCGGCGGTGTAGTGCGTGTGCATGTAGGCGCGAAGATCGTCCGAGAACATCGCGGACACCGTGTCCTCCGTGCCGAGGATCTCGCGCTCCAGCGCCGTGCCCGCAAAGAAGGCTTCGCTTGCCTTGTCGAACACCAGATCCTCCGGGCTGTCCTGCGTCATGGCGATCTCCTCTAAGACCACGCCCTTTTCACGCGCAAGCTCCTCCGGATCGAGCGTATTGTGCAGCACAAGGTCGGACAGGATATCGACGCAAAGCGGCATGTCCTCGTCGAGCGCCTTGACGTGGAAGCAGGTACATTCCTTGGCCGTAAACGCGTTGAGGTTCGCGCCGATGGCGTCCATCTCCATCGCAATATCGGTTGCGCTGCGGCGTTCGGTGCCCTTGAACACCATGTGCTCGATGAAGTGCGACACGCCGGAGGTCGTCCCGTTTTCAAAGACGGAGCCCGCGTTCACCCATACGCCGAGCGAGATCGAATGCAGATGCGGCATCGGCTCCAAAGCCACGCGTATGCCGCAGGATAATTGTCGAAGGGTCATAGAGTCTCCTTTGTTGGTGTTTTACCCCGAAAGTATTGCGGCACAGCCGTAGTTATATTCGCGCCGATGGCGCGAGTGATATTGCTCCGCAGTTATATTGCGCCAATGGCGCAACGATATTCGGCATCCAAGGATGCGAGTTTACGTGGATTCTCCTTACGGAGAATCATTTTATTATAGGGCAAAACCCGTCATCCACTGCGCGTCAGCGCAATATCACTTTGCCGCAGGCGAAATATCACTGCGGCTCTGCCGCAATATCACTGTCCGCAGGACAATATCACTGCGCGTCAGCGCAATATCGCTGCGGCTCTGCCGCAATATCGCTCGCCGCAAGGCGAATATCGCTTTGCGGCAGCAAAATATCGCTGCGCGAAAGCGCAATCCTTTATATCGGAAAAAGGGCAGAGTCCACCCCTGCCCCTCCGGTTGCTTCCTGTCAGTTATTCTTCTCCTCCGGAAGAAGATCCTTGCGCGTCAGGCTGATCTTGCCGGTCTTGGCGTCGATGTCGATGACGCGGACAAGCACCTGATCGCCGAGGTTCATCACGTCCTCGACCTTATTGACCCGCTCCTTGGCCATGCGCGAAATGTGCAGCAGGCCGTCCTTGCCGGGC
>CAMHJE010000151.1:0-5984 GCA_946185305.1 uncultured Clostridia bacterium
GTCGCCGAGCGACCAGTTGCCGAGCATCTCAAAGAACGTGCAAAGCGAAGCGTCGCCGACCTCGTCGATGTCGCCGGTGCGGACGCACTTCTGCACGTCGCACAGCCGCGTGCCCATCGGGTGCTTTTCACCCATCAGATAGGGAACGAGGGGGTGCATACCGGCCGTCGTGAACAGAACGGTCGGGTCGTTTTCGGGAATCAGGGACGCGGACGAAATCACAACGTGTCCCTTGGACTTGAAATAATCTAAATAGAGCTGTCTCAGCTCTCGGCTTGTCAATGAACGCATAGTATCCTCCTACATAAAATCAGTTCCTATTTTAATGAAAACCCTGTCGATTGTCAACATTCCATTCGGCATAGAATCCGTAAAATACCGCACATCGCAAACGCCGCGCACACCGCACGGCCGCAGAACCCGCTTTTGCCGCCGCGCCGTCCGTAAAAAACCGCCCCTCCGAAAAAGGAGGGGCGGCACGACACGGGAAAGGGAATAAGCGTTATTCTGTGAGGGCGTGAATGTTCCGCAGGGTGGCAAGGATCTCCGCCACGTCCGCGGCGACGACCTCGCGCGGGGCGGCTTGCAGCTTTCGTTCAGTTTGCTTTACGCCTCGTCCGGCTGCTGCCCGTCGTGCGGGAGCCATGCGCAGTCGGTGACGGCGAGGTTCGTAAAGTGCGCGGTGAAGGAGGAATCCTCCGGCGAGCAGGCGTAGATGCCGAAGCGGATCTTGCCGCCGCCCGCGTGCAGATGGCAGACGCGCATCTGCTTCCATGTGCTGCCGTCATCCGAACATTCGATGCGGTAGTCGTCGGCGCGGCGGCTCAGGCGATACCACATCGACTTGACTGCAACGGGGATCTCGGTCGTCGCCCAGTCCGACCAGCCGCCGTTGGTAACGACGCTGCCGAGGTGCGCGAAGTGCTCATTTTCGTATTCCACCGAGGCTTTCAGCCAGTTTTCGGCGTCAAGATACACGACGATGCCGCATTGATCGAAGCGGTGCGTGCTTTCGGAGAAGTCGGTTTTCACGACAAAGCTGAAATACGGTTCGTCGGTCTCGGCCTGCAGCACGGGCGCGTTGTCGTTGCGAAAATGGTAATAGGTGCGCTGCCATAGGTCGGTGTGCGGCGCGGTCGTGATCGAAACGCTGTCCTTGCCGATTTCGTAAGCTTTCGGCGCGCGGGTCCATTGCAGAGTGTTGGGGTTCATACAAGACTCCTTTCCTATATCAGCCGTGCGGTACTGTTCACCGCGCAGCTATGTATCGTTCAAACACCGGCAGCAGCGCGTCGGCCTCCTTCGGCGCATAGCGCGGCGAGACGGCGACGGTGACAAAGTCGAACGGCGTATCGGCTTCGAAGGCGGTGTAATCGTCGTACACGGCAAACGGCACGACCGGCTCCGGGCCGTTGCGTCCCTCCATCAGCCGCGACGCAAACGAGGAAAGCCGGATCGCGTCGGTGCGGCCGGGCAGCAGGATGTCACGCGGGATGTCCGGCCGGGATTTGGGATTGCGCACATTGTCAAGCGCGGACACCCACCGGAACGCGAGCGCAAAGAGCAGATAGTTCGCTTCGTCAAGCTGCTTCATGTCGTACCACCGCATTAGGTCTGCACGGCGTTCCGGACTTTGGCACAGCACGGTATTCAGCACGAACCCCGGCCCCGGCTTGCCGATCCCGAGATCGCTGTGCGCGTCGATATGCGTCACATGAAACGGCGCGACAAGAGCGCCGTCCCGGATGCGCTCGGCCCAAAAGCGCAGCGCGCCGTCGTGCGTGGGGAAGATCGCGCCGGGCAGCGGGCGGGCGGGGGACAGACCGCATTGCCGCTCCAAAAAATCGATCACAGCCTCGGCGCTCCACGGCTCATGCCCCAAGAGCGCGGGGCGCTCCCCAAGCGGCGCCAGCGGGCAGCAATCCGCCAAGAAGAAATCCAAATCCATGTCCAGTACGCGCATTTCACCCTCCCCGTCTCGACGGTATCGTACCATAGAAGCGGCGCGGAGGCAAGTCCGAAAAAAATATAGGATTCCCCTTGACAAACAATACTATGCAATGTATAGTATTATGCAACAGGAGGTATCTATGGATATTCAACTGAAGCGAGGGCTTTTGGAGGTTTGCGTGCTTGCGGCGATCCGGGACGAGGATTCCTACGGGTATCAGATCATCAAGGACATGAAGCCCTATACGGACATTTCGGAATCCACGCTGTACCCGATCCTGCGGCGGCTCGAGCAGCAGCAGCTGTTATCGGTGCGCGCGGTGGAGCACGGCGGGCGGCTGCGAAAGTATTATCACATCACGGCTTTGGGCAAGGAACGATTGAAAACGTTCTGCGCGGAATGGGCGGAGGTCGAGGCCATGTATCGGTTTATCACAAGGGAGGAAAGGATATGACAAAGGAAGGATTCCTGTCGGCGCTTGCGGCGCGGCTTTCGCGGCTGTCCGAAACGGACCGCGCGGCGTCGCTGGCGTTCTATGAAGAAGCGATCGCCGACCGCATGGAGGACGGCTTAACGGAGGCCGAGGCCGTGGCGGGCATCGGCACGCCGGAGGAGATCGCGACGCAGATTTTGGCAAGCCTGCCGCCGGAGGCGCTCGTTTCGACCGATGCGCCGCAGCCCCGCAAGCGCAGCGCCGGGGCGACCGTGGCGTGGATCCTCACCAGTCCGCTGTGGATCGCGGGGCTGATCGTGCTGTTTGCGCTCGTGTTTGTCGCGTATGTGGTGCTGTGGGCGCTCGTTTTGTGCGTGTACGCGGTCGGCGTCGCGCTCGCGGCTTCCGGCGTCGTGTGCCTGTTCGTCGGGGTCGTGCAGCTCTGTATGGGCGATCCTATGCGCCAGGTGCTGCTGCTTCTGGCGGCGGGCCTCCTCTCGGGCGGACTTGCGATCTTTTGGTTCTTTGCCTGCAAGGGGGCGACCGTCGGCGCGGCGAAGCTGTCGCGGCTGCTCGCAAGGGGCGTCAAACGAATCTTTACCGGAAGGAGACAAACAAAATGAGCAAGGGAACGGTGATCGCGCTCGTGATTGCGGGCGTGTTGGTGACGGCGGGCTTAGTGCTCGGCGCAGTTGCAACGGCAAACGGACTTTCGACCGCGGACACGCGGTATACCAAAAAGGTGACGACCGTCGACAGCGCGATGACGGCGCTGACGGTTTTGACGGCGGACGAGGATGTGCGGATCCTGCCCGCGTCGGACGGCGCCTGCCGTGTGGAAGCATGGGAGAGCGACAAGCTGACGTTTACCGTCGAGACGGACGGCACGACGCTGACTGTGCGCGAGGTCGACAACCGGACATGGCTCGACCGGGTCGGGCTCCATTTCGGATGGCTGTCGGGCGAGCAGCACGGCGTGGCGGTGTACCTGCCGGACGCGCTCGATACGCTGATCGTGGAAACAAGCAGCGGTTCCGTCCGCGCGGAAAACCAGACGGTGCGCGGGGCGGCGTCGGTCAAAACGACCTCGGCAAGCATCCGCATCGACACGCTGCGGGCAGGTTCGCTGACCGCGACGGCGACGAGCGGCAGCATCCGGCTGTATCATATCCAAACGGCGGGGAAGGTCGAGGCGAACGGCGTTTCCGGCTCGGTCACGCTGGAGAATGTGCAGGCCGAAGCGATCACGGTGAGCGCAACGAGCGGCAGCCTCAAGTTGTTCGAAGCGAAGGCGGACGGCGTGATCGAGGTCAAGGGCGCAAGCGGCAGCATCACGGTCGAGGACGCGGCGTGCCGTGCGCTCACGGCGACGGCCACAAGCGGCTCGGTCAGGGTTCGCGGCAGCCGCGCGGCAAGCGATCCCACGGAGATCGGAGCGACCTCCGGCAGCGTCACGGTCGAGGACTGCACGTTCAGGGACGCCGCGATCCATGCGACAAGCGGTTCCGTCCGCGTGAACGACACGACGGCAGGCGATCTGCACCTGAATGCCCAAAGCGGCAGCGTGCATTTTGAGAATCTGGATGCGTCCTCGCTCACGATCAAGGCGACGACCGGCAGCGTTTCCGGTTCGCTGGCGCATGCGATGCGCTTCGATGCGCATGCGACGACCGGTTCCGTTTCGATTCCCGCATCATCGGGCGACGCGCCGTGTACCATCGAAACGACGAGCGGCAGCATCCGCGTGACGGTCAAAGGGGAATAGAATCATCAGAACGATAGGAGAGCGGTTTACTGCCGCTCTTTTTTGCGCGAAGCGCCGTGTGAAATATCGGTTGCCTGCGGTCGGCTTTTATGGTATACTGATTTTGTCACCGGACGCGTTCCGTTGTGTTATGCGGACGCGGGCCGAGAGCGATTGGCGCTGCACGGGCCACGGCCTTGCGGCGCACGGAGTGTAGGATGCTGCAACGATTGTTCCGACAAATGCTTTGGCCGCAGGTGCTGTCCGCTATGACGGTCATGCTGTGCATGCTGGTGGACAGCATGATGATCGGACGGTTCCTCGGCGACGACGCGATCGCAGCTTACGGCTTTGCCATGCCGATCCTGCTTGTGTTTGCCGCGCTCGGAAGTATGCTTTCGGCAGGCGTGCAGGTCGTTTGCGGCAAGGCGATGGGCGGCGGGGACCGCGAAAAAACGAATACGTGCTTCACGGCGTCGGCGCTGCTGGGACTGTTGATCGCGGGGGCGGGGCTCGCGCTTGTTTTGACCTATGCGGGGCCGCTGTCCACGCTGCTCGGCGCGGGCGAGCCGGGGCCGGACAATCCGGTTTTCGAGCTGACGCGGCAATATCTGATCGGCTTTATCCTCGGCGCGCCGGGATTCATCATCGCGCAGCTCATGGTGCCGTATATGCAGCTTGCGGCGCGGCGCACGCGGCTTGTCGTCGCGGTCGCGGTCATGACCGTCAGCGATATTTTGTTCGACTGGCTCAACGTGTTCGTGTTCCACGGCGGCACGTTTGGCATGGGGCTGGCGTCCAGTCTCAGCTATTACCTCGCGCTGCTCATCGGCATCGGCTACTTTTTCAAAAAGGACTGCCTGTTCCGCCTGCGCTTCAAAAAAGGTCCGATCCGCATGTGCGGGACGATCCTGCGCCACGGCATCCCGACGGTCATCAACCAGATCAGCATGGTGCTGTTGACGCTGCTGCTGAACCGGCTGCTGCGCGAGACCGGCGGCAATCCCGCCGTTGCGGCGTATTCGGTCACGTCCACAATCGGCAATATCTGCTTTGCGTTCGGCACGGGCATCGGCGCGGTCGCGCTGATGCTGTCCGCGGCGCTGTATGCGGACGAGGATCGCGGCGGGCTTGTCACGCTCGTCAAAACGATGCTGCGCCATGCGGTGCTGCTGACGCTGCCGGTTTCCGCCGCGGCTTTTTTCGGCGCACCGTACCTTGTCAAGCTGTTTTTGACCGACACGTCGGCGGCGGAGAGCATGACCGTTCTCGGCGTGCGGCTGTTCGTGCTGTGCCTTGTGCCGAGCGCGATCAACTCCGCGCTGAAAAACTATGACCAGGGCATTTCCCGCGTGCGGCTGACGCAGACGATCTCGGTATTGCAGAACTTCGCCATGCCCGCGCTGTTTGCGCTTGCCCTGCGTCCGTTTTACGGCACGACCGGGATTTGGCTCTGCTTTGTCTGCGGCGAGTGCGCGACGCTGCTGATCACCTCGATCCTTGTATGGCGCCGCTATGGGCGCGTCAGCCTGTCCGCCAAGGCCTACGCGATGCTCCCGGACGCCTTGGGCACCGCGCCGGAAGATACGCAGGAATGGACGGTGCTGACCGAGTGGGACGCGATCAAGGTCTCCGAGCAGGCCGAGCTGTTCTGCCTGCGCCGCGGCGAATCGCAGCGGGACAGCGCCGCCGTCGCCACCTGCGTGCGGGAGATGGCGTCGAACATCGTGCGGCACGGCTTTTCGGCAGATCGCAAGCGGCACAGCCTCACGGTGCGCGTGAGCCGCAAGAACCGCGAACGCATCATCCGCCTGCGCGACAACTGTACGCACTTCGACCCGGTGCACTACTACGAG
>CAMHJE010000152.1:0-5977 GCA_946185305.1 uncultured Clostridia bacterium
CTCCGACGTATCGTCCGTGCCGTTGCAGTGCAGCAGGATCGCAAGGTCCGCTTCGCTCTCGTTGATGATCGCGGCGCGCGCGCTTTGCGACAGATTCACATCGTTCGTCGTGCGCGTCAGGATCGCCGTCGCGCCGTTCGCCTCCAGCAGCGCTTTAAGCTTCTGCGCCACGTCGAGGTTGACCTGATATTCGTACACGTTCGACGCGATTCCACGCGTGCCCGCCGTGCAGGCATATGTCTGCTCGGTCGAGTCCGGTCCGAGCGGGATCATGCCGTAATCCGGTTTCGCCTGATGCCCCGGATCGATCGCGATCGTGATCCCATACAGCGGCGGTTCGGGCGTGGGCGTCGGCTCCGGCGTCGGAGGCGGCGGCACCGTCGGCGCTGCGGCGGGCGTCGCCGTTTCGATCGCGACGGCAACCGGCGTTTCCTCCGGTACGGCCGTAACGACCGGCGTCGCGGGGACCTCCGTCGGTTCGGGCGTTCGTTCGGCTTCGGGCGCACCCAAAAGAGCGCAGCCGAAAAGCAGCGCCGTGATCGGCAGAACGATCGTCCATCGAAGCTTCATTTTATAAGATCCTGCGCCCTTCCAACGCCTTTGCCAGCGTCACTTCATCGGTATATTCGAGATTGCCGCCGATCGGGATGCCGTGCGCGATGCGCGACGTCACGATCCCCATCGGTTTCAAAAGCTTTGCGATATATGCCGCGGTGGCTTCGCCTTCCACATCGGGATTCGTGGCAAGGATGACCTCCTTGACCTGTCCCGATTTGCACCGCTCGATCAGCGCGTTGATGCGCAGCGCGCCGGGACCGATGCCGTTCATCGGCGAAAGCGAGCCGTTCAGCACATGATAATGCCCCCTGAACTCGCGCGTTTTTTCCATGGAAAGCACGTCGCGCGCGTCGCTCACCACGCACACCGTTTCCTCGGTGCGCCGCGGATCCGCGCAGATCTCGCACGTATCCAGATCGGTGAACGCGCCGCAGATCGGGCACGGATGCACCTTTTCGCGCGCGTCGTTGATCGCCTCGGACAGCTCCTGCGCCTGCTCTTTCGGCACGCTCAGAAGATGATACGCGAGCCGCTGCGCCGTCTTGTGTCCGACGCCGGGCAGCCGCGCAAGCTGCGTCGTCAGTTTTTCGATCGATGCGATTGCCATATCAGAAGCCGAGACCCATGCCGCCGGTGATCTTCGCCATCTCGCGTTCGACGGTATCGGACGCCTCCTTCAGCGCCGCGTTCACGCCCGCCACGATCAGATCCTCGAGCATTTCCACATCGTCCGGATCGACGCACGCGGGATCCAGCTTGATCGACTGCACGGTCTTGTCGCCGAGCACGGTGACCGTCACCATGCCGCCGCCCGCCGTTGCCGAGAACTCGGCCGCGTTGAGCTCATCCTGCTTTCTCTGGATGTCCTGCTGCATCTTCTGCGCTTTCATCATCATCTGCTGCATGTTCATGCCGCCCATGCCGCCTCTCGGGAATCCGCCTTTTGCCATGTTGTTACCTCCGTTACTTGATCGTAAGCGAGCTGCCGAACAGCTCCTTCAGTTTTTCTTCGTTTTCGTTGAGCAGCGCCGCGAGCCGGAAGCTCAGCTCCGTGCCGGGACGCACCGTCTCGATCGCGTCCTTCGCGATCTTCAGGTTCCGCGCCGCGTTGAGCCCGTTCAGCTATTTTGTTTTTGAGTTCGCTGTCATAGGACGCTTTTTTAAATTCCACCACGAGCACGTCGCCGTTGAGCGCCGCGCCGCGCGTATCCTTTGCATACATATAGACCATCGGATTCATCTCCATGATCTTCGCCTTCGCCTTTGCCCAGATCGCCTCGGCGTCGCCCGGCGCCGCATGTTCAGCCGGTTTTTGCACGCGTTCGGGCGCGCTTGCCGGCTCGGCTTCGGGCTGCGGGGCTGCCGCGCTCTTCGGCTTTGCCGCGGGCGCGGACGCCCGTTCCGGCTCCGGTTCGTCCCACGGAAGATCGATCGGCGCCTGTTCCGGCGGCGCCTCGAGCATCGGCGGCTCGTCGTATTCCGGTTCCTTCGCCGCTTCCGCACGTTTTTCCGCCGCAGGCGCCGCGGGACGCTGTTCGAGCGCCGCAACGCGCGATTCAAGCGCCGCAAAGCTCCTGTCGTCGACCGGTTTCGTGATGCGGATGAACGCCGCCTCGATCGGGATGCGCGGTGCGGAAAACAGCTTCAGCGTGCTCTGCACCTTTAAGATCTGTTCCAGCGCATAGAGGATGCGCGCTTCGTCCGCACCCTTCGCCGCCTTCAGATACCGCTGCATCTGATCGTCGGTGCAGTCGAGAAGGTCCGCGCAGTCGCCGCAGGTTTTCGCCAGCAGCAGCGCGCGGAAATGCCGCGCGAGGTCGCCCAGAAACACGCCGAGGTCGCGTCCGCTGCTCACCACCGTGTCGAGCGCGCGCACCGCGTTCTGCGCGTTGCCCGTCAAAAGCGCGTCCGCCGTCTGTTCGAGCATCGCGCCGGAAACCGTGCCGAGCGCGTCGTATACGTCCTGTTCGCTGACGTTGTTCCCCGCAAACGACAGGCACTGATCGGCAAGCGAAAGCGCGTCGCGCATGCCGCCGTCCGCCGCTCGGGCGATGAGGCGCAGTCCGTTCGGGTCGATGCTTGCGCCCGCTTTTTTCAGGACCGCGGTGAGGTTTGCGATGATGTGCGCGATCGAAAGCCGATGAAAATCGAAGCGCTGACAGCGCGAAACGATCGTCGCCGGAAGCTTCTGCGGCTCGGTCGTCGCAAGAATGAACAGCACGTGCGCGGGCGGCTCCTCGAGCGTTTTCAGCAGCGCGTTGAACGCCGCCGTCGAGAGCATGTGCACCTCGTCGATGATGAACACGCGATAGCGGAGCTCAAGCGGCGCAAACTGCGCCTGCTCGATCAAAGAACGCACGTTGTCGACGCCGTTGTTCGACGCCGCGTCGATCTCGATGACGTCCGCGCTGCCCGCCATGGCAAGCCTGCACGCCTCGCACTTCATGCACGGTTCGCCGTCTTCGGGTGTGAGACAGTTGACCGCGCGGGCGAGGATCTTCGCCGAAGTCGTCTTGCCCGTTCCGCGCGAGCCGCAGAACAGATACGCGTGGGAAAGCTTGCCCTCCCGCACCTGATTCTTCAGGATCGTGGTGATATGGTCCTGTCCGATGACCTCCCGGAAGGTCTCCGGACGATATTCGCGATACAATGCGCGCCGTGCCAAAGCGATCGTTCCTTTCCGGATATGCGCGTGATCGCGCAATCCTACAGAGTGCAGTATAACACATTCTTTTCGGAATCACAATGCCCATTTGCGGCGCGGCGGTTGACCGCGCTTCAAAAAAATAGTAAAATAGCGGCATGAAGCACGAAAAGCGGTACCGCTCCACCGAAAAGATCAAAAACCGGTTCAAACGATTCCGGCTTGCGCCTTATCTCGAGATCCTGCTCGGGCTGGCGCTGCTTGCCGCGCTCGCCTGGGCGGCGTGGACCTACGTCGTTCCGTTTTTCAAAGGGCTTGCCTCGCACGCCTATTCGTGCGCCGAGCCGGAAGCGACGCCGACGCCCTCTCCGGAGCCGACGCCGGAGCCCACGCCCGACCCGTATCCTGGGCACAAGCTGTATAACGCCGATCTCAAAACGATGCAGACCGAGATCGTCATCCCCGAATATCAGTATGCCTCGGACGTTTCCGTCGTCGGCGATACGATCCTGTGCGCGGTCGGCAACTACACGCCGGACGGCACGGCGGCGTTCGTGCGCGCATACCTCTATGACACCAAAGCGGGCACGCACACCTTCCTTGCGCTGCCGCTGCAGTATAAGAGCATCCGGTTCCCGGCGATGAACGAGCGCTGGATCGTCTATCTCGACGCGGCGGCGAACGGCGGCGGACGCATGATGGCATACGACCGGCAGAGCGGCGGCGCCCGTGCGCTCAAGACCGTGCATGCCGGACTTTTACGTCCCGTCGTGATCGGCGATACCGCTTTTTGGATCGAGCGCACCGGACAATCGCGCGATAAGCTCTTTGCGGTCGATCTCGAAACGGGCGAAAGCGCGACGCTCGCGATCTACGACGGCTCGCCCTACGCGCTGTCGAAACCGTTCGCATACGGCGGCAGGCTCGTTTACGTTTCACCCGAAGGCGCGCTCGTTTCGTTCGACCCCGCAAGCGGCGAAAGCGAGACCGTTCCCGTCGACGCGGACTATGTGCACGACCCGCAGATGAATGCGGACGGGATCGCTTTTCTGGATTCCGATCACGCCGCAGACGGGCGCGTGTTGTTTTATGACGGCGAAAAGACGGTCGAAGCCGCGACCGGCGCGGTCGACTTTTTCCTGGGCGACGGATTCATCGCCTACTCGCGCTACGACAAAAACTATGTGTATTACTACGGCGACGGCACGACGTTCTGCACAACCCGCAGCGATGAAACGGCGATGCTGCTCGCGGCGGGCGGCGACGTGATCGTGTGGATGGACGTGACGTGGCGCGACAAGGATATCATGGAATTTATGACGGTCGGAGATTGACGCTATGAAAGAAAAAACGCTGTATGTATGCGGAGAATGCGGATACGAAACGCCGCGCTGGATGGGAAAATGTCCCCAGTGCGGCAGCTGGAACACGCTCGTCGAGGAGGAACGCGTATCCGTGCGCCCGACGGCGGCGGGTCAGACGAAGGCGGTGCCGCTTTCCCGCGTGAAGGCGGAGGCGCAAACGCGCATCTCTACGGGCATTTCGGAGCTCGACCGCGTGCTCGGCGGCGGACTTGTCAAGGGCATGGTCGTGCTGCTCGGCGGCGATCCCGGCATCGGAAAATCAACGCTGCTGCTCGAAGCCGCGGACAATCTTTCCGTGCAGGGTCCGGTGCTGTACGTATCGGGCGAGGAAAGCAATTCGCAGATCCGCCTGCGCGCCGACCGGCTCGGCGTGAAGGGCGAAAACCTGCTGCTGTATACGGAAACTTCCGCAGAGGATGCGATCGAACGCGCCAAAGAATGCAGTCCGGTCATGATGATCGTCGATTCGATCCAGACGATGCAGTCCGAAACCGCGGAAAGCGCGGCGGGCAGCGTTTCGCAGGTGCGCGCGTCGACGGCGCTCTTTACGCGGTTTGCAAAGGATACCGGCACGGTCGTGTTCATCGTCGGACACGTCACCAAGGACGGTGCGATCGCGGGACCGCGCGTGCTCGAACACATCGTCGACACGGTGCTGTACTTTGAGGGCGACCGGCACGAGGGGCTGCGGCTTTTGCGCGCGGTCAAAAACCGCTTCGGCTCGACCAACGAGCTCGGCGTGTTCGAAATGTGCGAGACCGGCATGCGCGAGGTGCGCGATCCGGGCGCGCTGTTCGTTTCGGGACGGCATGTGGCCGGCACGGCGATCACCTGCGTGCTGGAGGGCTCGCGCCCGCTGCTGTGCGAGATCCAGTCGCTGCTGTGCCCGACGGCGTTCGGAAGCCCCAGAAGGACCGCGATCGGGCTCGATTACAACCGGCTCAACGTGCTGCTCGCCGTGCTCGAGCGCAAAGCGCGGCTGAAGCTGTCCGATCAGGATGTATACTGCGACATCGCGGGGAGTCTGCGCGTGCTCGACCGCGGCGCGGATCTTGCGACCGCCATGTGTCTCGCCTCCTCCGTGCTGGAAAAGCCGATCCCGGAACAGACCGTTCTGATCGGCGAAGTGGGACTGACCGGCGAGATCCGACCCGCCTCGCAGCTCGAAACGCGGCTCAAAGAAGCCGTGCGGCTCGGCTATACGACCGCGCTGATCCCGGCGCGCAGCAAGGTCGGCGAGGTCGGCATGAAGCTCGTGCGCGTTTCCGACGTGTCCGAAGCCATCCGCGCGCTGTTTCTGCAGGCGTAGCCAAGCGCACGCTGTCTGCGATCGATCCGAAAAAATGCGATCCCGCGGGATGCCCGCGGGATCGTTGTTTTTCATCTATTCCTTTTTACCTGCCACCTGATA
>CAMHJE010000153.1:0-5944 GCA_946185305.1 uncultured Clostridia bacterium
ATGAGATCATGGACGATGTCGTGAAGGTCGCGGAGGAGAACTGCAAAAAGTCCGGCGCGCACTTTACGATCACGCACGACATGAAAGAAGCGTTCAAGGACGCCGATATCGTCTACCCGAAATCGTGGGCGCCCTTTAAGGCCATGGAAGAGCGCACGGAGCTGTACGGCAACGGCGACCTCGATGGCATCAAGGCGCTCGAAAAGCGGCTGTTGGCGCAGAACGCCGAGCATAAGGACTGGGAATGCACCGAGGAAATGATGCAGCTCACCAAGGACGGCAAGGCGCTCTATCTCCATTGCCTGCCTGCCGACATCACCGACGTTTCCTGCGAAGCCGGCGAGGTCGCCGCGTCCGTGTTCGACCGCTACCGCGACCCGCTGTATAAGCAGGCCTCCTTCAAGCCCTACATCATCGCCGCAATGATCTTCCTTGCGAAGGTCAAGGATCCGCAAAAGACGCTCCTCGCGCTCGAAAAGAAAGCCAAGGCAAGGCTGGAAGAATAAACACTTGCACCATAGGCGCAAATATTACTGCGCAGCAATCTCCCCGCGAAGCCTACCACGGTCTGCCGAGGCTTTGCCTTTCCTCCCGGCGGACCGCTTATCGAAAAAAGCCTCCGTATGCAGCGACGGAGGCTTTTGTTGTGATGCTGCTTTCGAAGGCTTTACCGCCACTCCTCCTCCACCATCCCCGCGGTTTCTGCCGCGGTAAAGCCCATTGCCCTGGCCGTGGCAACAAGGGCATCGAGAGGTTCGGCAAGAGCGGCCATACGGCGACGGTCGCGCTCGGCAGCGGACAGCGCCGCGACATAGCACCCGCTGCCCGCGCGGGTTTCGATCAGACCGTCGGCTTCGAGCGCGTCCCACGCGCCGCGCACGGTGATGACCGACACGCCGAGCTCCTTGGCGACCGTGCGGATCGGCGGCAGGGCAAAGCCCGCGGGCAGCTCGCCCGAAAGGATCTGCGCCGTGATCTGCCCCGCGATCTGCTTATATGCGGGCGTTTCGAGCGTCGGCAGTACCGAGAGCCGCATCAGAGGTTCACCCGGTCGAATATGTTCGCCGCGCGGCGATAGCCGAACAGCGTCAGCGCAAGGTATCCGGCCGCGCCGAGCAGCAGCGCCGCGGTCTGCGCCGTCCATGCGCCGGGTGTGGACGGGAAGCAGTCGAGGTTCGTTTCGATCCAGTCGAACAGCGGGAGCGCCTCACGCACGGAGGCCGCCGCAATCGCAATCGCTTCGACCACGATGATATAACCGAACTTGATCATGAGGCTCGTTAGGATAACCCGGCTGTATTTCGGCTCGTTCTTGAAAAACGCCGGAACCGTCGTCGCGTTATACAGTCCCATCAGGATCAGCCCCGCGCCAAGCAGCGTCAGGCTTGCGTCCAAGCCCGCCGGGTTCCCCGCAAGGCCCGCGGGCGGCAGAAAGGCGTGCACGAAGATCAGCCCGGTGCAGAGCACCAAAAACAGCATCTGCAGCAGCGCGACCGAAAGATACCTGGCGCGCACGATGTCGCGTTTGGAGATCGGCAGCAGCGCCGAGAACTCAAAGTCCCCGTTCGCCTGTCCCTGCGTGAAGATGTACATCGTCGCGTTGCAGATGAAGAAGAACGCGACAAGGTACGGATAGCTCGGGATCAGCACCATAAACGCAAACCCGAGGTAGAAGAACACGAACGGCGGCACGCACAGCCGCAGCTCCTTATACAGCAGATTCTTCATGGCGACCCTCCTGTTCCGTGTAGATCATAATGGATTCCAAATCGGCCGGCGCGGTCTGCAGCCCTTCGCACCGCGAAAGGTTTTCTGCCCGCACAAGCCCCGTGAACCCGAACGCGTGCGCCTTATAGCCGACAAGGTACGGCTTCATGCGCTCCAGGTCCGCCGCGCTGCCGGACACAAGCCGATACGCCGCGCGGAACGAATCGACGTCGGTGCTTGCCAGGATCTGCCCGTCGTGGATGTAGGTGATGTAGTCCGCGCACTTTTCAAGATCGGAAATGATGTGCGTCGAAAACAGGATGCTCACTTGCCCGTCCTCGATGATCTCCCGGAACAGATCCAATAGATCGTCGCGCGAGACGGGATCGAGCCCGCTTGTCGGCTCGTCCAGAATCAGCAGCTCCGCATTGTGCGACAGCGCCAGCGCCAAAGCGTATTTTACGCGCATGCCCGCCGAAAGCTCCCCGACCTTTTTGTTTTCGTCGAGCGCAAAGCGGTCGAGATACCGCCGGTAAGCCGCCTCGTCCCATTCCGGATAGAACCGCCGCGTCACGTCGGTCACGACGGACAGCTTGGACTTTTTATAGCATTCAAACCCGCCGTTCACAAACCCGATGCGCCGCTTGCAGCCTGCCTCATCGTCCATAAACTCCACGCCGTCCAGCAGCACCTTGCCGCCGTCGCGCCGGATCAGGTTCAGCATCGCCTTCATCGTCGTGGTCTTGCCCGCGCCGTTGCGCCCGATGAAGCCCATAATATACCCCGGCTCGAGCGTGAACGACACCGGCCCGAGCGTGAACCGTTCGTATCGCTTTTCCAGTTCGCATACCTTTAAGAGCATCTCCCGCCCTCCTTAAATTGTGCTTATTTGATATACACAATTATACACGCTTCGGCGGCATTGTCAAGCCCGATATGGACCGGAGCTATCAAAATCCCTGCGCAGGCGAATGCGGTCTGCCGCTATGCCCCGTGTATCACGCTGCCGTCGATGGCGCTGAGCAGCAGCACGTCATGCCCCAGCGTGACCGAATACCGCAGCTCGTCTGAAAGGCCGCGCGTGTCGAGCCAGAACGCCCAGCACGGGATTTCGAGATACGCCTCGCCGTTGCGTTCGCGGACGGTGTACACGGTCAGCGCGATGCGGTAGACCTCCGCCGAGGCCGCGTGCGCCCGCCCCTCGCCGCTGAGCGCCGCGGACAGGGTGTTTTCGGCGCGAACAGTGATTTTCTCAAACGGCAGCAGCGGAACGTTCGGGTTCTCGACGCCCGCAACGACCTTCGGGGCATAATACCCGAACGCAGATACGCCGCCTTCCGTGACGAACAGCTCTATCGTCTCCGCGCCGATCCGGGCGCTGTAAGCCGTGCCGTCGTCGAAGATCGCGGATGGGGACAGGTTCGGCATCACGGGATAGCCGCCGAAGGTGCGCATCAGCGTGAACTGCCACCCGGTCGCCGCGCATTGCTGCACCGGGCCGCTTTGCAAAAGGTTCGCTGGATACGCCGCGATCACGGAAAAATTCGCATAGCCGAGCCTTTCGACCGTCTCGACCGCCGTTTGCTCCGCCGCGCTTCGATCCAATGTCACCGGCTGCCACACGGCGGCAAGCGGCTCGCCCAATCGCGTATCCTCCTGCTGCCACGGCTCGGTATAGACCCATGTTCCGCCGCGCGTGAGAGAAAAGCTGTCCGCGCTCCATGTCACGGTTGCCCGCCCACCGTCCGGCAGCAGCCAGACCGAAGCGCCCGTTTCGATACCGCGATAGTCCTTGGCGGGCGTGACCGGCGTTTCATCCGGCGCGGCGGCGATCTCGGTCACAAAGCGGTTCGACGCCTCCTCCACCTCCTCGTCCGTCCAATAGGTATCGTCGTACCACGTCCCCGCCCGCTGCGCATCCACCGCGGCAAGGTACGCCTTAAACTGCTCGGTCAGCACAGCCTTGGTCGGCTCGTCGGTCGTGACGCCCTCCGGCGCGGGCAGCAGCGCGGACGCGAGCCGCACCGCGTCGTCCTTGGTGATTTCGCCCCTCTTTGTGCGGAACACCGGGTATACGCCGTCCGCTTTCTGCATGATCGCGGCGTTCACGGTCACGATTCCGCCGCCGCTTGTGTCGAACGCTGTTTCCCATCGGTCGGGAAACGGCTGCCCGCCTGTCGGCACGGTCTCGCCCTCCGGCGCGGCGGTTTCCCGGATGCGGCTTTCCAGTACGCCGTCCGTTTTGTTCACGATATATTCGGTATCCGGCGTCGGCACGCACGCCAAAAGAAGCAGCGGCAGAAGGAGACATACAAGGCGATTTACAGATTTCATTTTTATTCCTCCCCGTTCAGAAATGTATGCAGATCGATGTGCAGCGCCTTCTCGGTGATATATACCTGTTCCCAATCGACATAATCCATCTTGTTCATGTCGCCGCTCGGTATCTCGCCGTCGTCCAACTGCCACAGCTTGTTCCGGAAGCGGACGGTTTTGACATGGGTATACCACATCGTGACCGCCAGTTCGTCGTGCTGCATAAGCATCGGCAAAAACGCGCGGCTTGCAAAAATCTCGAAGTATACGTCGGTGGTTTGAACGTTTTGCAGAGCCTCGTTGGAATACGGACGACCCTGTCCGCGCGGTACCGAACCGCCGCGCAGACTGAAGTCCCGCGGCGCACCGGTGCTGCGTGTGACCCGTTTTCCGTCCAAGGTCATTTCCATAACGCGGCCGCCGCAATGTCGCTGCTCCCCCGTCCATTCCTCGGGCAGGTGCAGATGCAGCAGCGCCCAGATCCACGCGTCCCCGACCTCGAACGTTTCGAGCGTCAACGTCATGTCCGAAAAGTCCATCACGTCGTTGCGCATCGAGCCGTACCATGGGTATTGGCCGTCCTTGTCATAAAAGCCCTCGGCCACCATGCGGTCGATGTCCTCGACTCTGAGCGTGACCGTGTGCAGAACCGGCGCTTTTTCGGGCAGCACAACGGGTTCGACACCCTCGCACAGCGGTGCAAGCTCGACGTCGATCGCAAGCGCGTCTACGTACGTGCGCATCACCTCGCCGAAATGCGGATGCCCTTGCAGCGTCATATAGGTGATCGCGTCGCCGTCGCGCTTTGTGAATTTCGTATCCCCATACCCATCGTATGCGTGTACGAACGGCACGATCCGAAGCATCTTGTGCGCCGCCAAGGTATGCGCGTCGATCGGGGCGAACAGCGTCACGGTGTAGTCGTCGCATCGGTCGTCCTTTGTCGCTCTGCCGTAGCGCACGGACATGTCCCGCACCGGGAACGAGATTTCCTCCCCGTCGAGCCGCACGGCGTAGCGCAAAAACCACGCGTTCATGCATTGGCTCTCGGTCAGGCTCCATGAAGCGGGATGCTGTACCCGAAGTGTCAGCGTCGTGCCCGCTTCGTCCGCATCGAGGCCGATCAGCGTCAGGCCGAGGTCTTGAAAATCGAGCGTCGCGCTGCGGTAGGTCGTCGGAAAATCGCCGTCGTCCTTCACGCTGTCCCAGTCGAACGTGCGAAGCGAAGTAAAAACCGGCAGCGGCTCGCTCGGCCTTGGAGCACGGATCGGCTCTGTGAGCGACGCCGTATCGCGCGGGGCGGGCGTGTCGGTCGGCGCGGCGGTCGGGACTTCGGTCGGCGCCGGTGAGGACGGTTCCGTGACCGCATCGAAAGACGCAAGCGGCTCCGGTTCGATTTCGACGGTCGTTTTCACAACCGGCAGCGGCGTTTCGGGCGTCGGCACCGGCGCGCTCGCGTCGCACGCAAGCAGCAGCACGGACAGCAGCAGGGCAAAAAGTTGTTTCATGTTTCTACCTCCTCTTTGGTTTTCGCCATCAGCATACCAAAAAGTTGTCACGATTCTGTCTCGAAACGGTCTCGATTTTGTAAGGATTTTCAATGGCGCTCCCTTGCGGACGCCCTCCTGTCCCTGTGCCGAGGGCAGATTGTGGGAAAAAGGGGGTGAAGATGGAGTTCGGAAGAGAGTATAACGATCATACGGGCGTGGAAAGAGACAATCTATCTGCTTTTTGAACAGAACCATCTCTTTGAGGGATGAGAAACTGTCAAAACTGTCAAACTGTCAAAAAGCGATTCATAAAAGATGTATGCCTGTCCCTTTCCGTGATAGTGTCGAAAAAGACGGTATCCTTATGGTGAAAAATACCGGAGAAATCTTTGATACATTATATCTATAATTATTTTTTATATATAAGATTT
>CAMHJE010000154.1:0-5857 GCA_946185305.1 uncultured Clostridia bacterium
GATTCTTTGTCACGCAGGTGGAAACGCCGCAGATAACGAGCAGCCCCAAGAGCAGCAGTTCAAAGTATTCCATCCGCATTCTCCTCCGTTTCCGCAGAATGCTCCATGTGCCTGAGCGCCTCCCGATCCGTGCGCAGCTCCATGCGGCACACCAGATGCGACGCAATCGGACTGCCGATCCACAGGAACAGAATGATCACCGCAAGCTTCCAAAAGTACACCGGCGCGGGGGCGGCGACCATCAGCCCCGCCAGCAGAAACAGCGCGCCGAGCGTGTCGATGATCGCGGCGCAATGCATCCGGTTCAGCACGAACCGGAACCGAAACACGCCGAAGATCGAAACGCCGATCGTGACGACGCCGAGCATCAGCAGCAGCGTCGAAATGCCGAAGCGAACCCATTCCATTACGCGTTCCCTCCTTTGCCGTCGGACATATCCTCGTCGTCGGTCTCGCCGGGCTTTTGCCCCATCTGCGTCATGGCAAGCACGGCGACGGCCAGAAAGCTGATCATGCCGTAGATCAGACACACGTCGATCAGCCAGCTCTCCTTCAGCAGCAGCGCGATCACCGCAAGGCACAGCAGCGACAGCGTGCCGATCATATTGATGCCCATGATGCGGTCCGCGGTGCGCGGTCCCTTGATCGCGCGGAGCAGCGCAAAGAAGATCATCCCGCCGAGCGCCAGCAGCACGGCGACAAATACGATGCGATAGGCGTTCTCCATCCTTATGCCTCCATCCGTTTCAGCAGGCGGCACAGCGTCCCGTCCTCGATCCCTTCGATCATTTCGCGGCTGAGGCAATGCACGGTAAAACGGCTTCCCTCGGCCCGCACCGTGATCGTGCCGGGCGTTAAGGTGATCGAATTGGCGAGCACGAACCGGGCAAAGCGCGTTTTCAGTCCCGATTCGATCACGACAAGGCTTTGCCGCACCTCGCGCTTCCGGTTCAGAATGATGCGCATGACGGTCACGTTGGCGCGGATGATCTCCCAGATCAGCACCGGCACGTACGCCAAAAACAGCGGGAGCCGCCGCAAAAAGGCGATATCCCGCCGCGGCGTATAGCCGAAAAGGGCGTACGCGAGCACGCCGAGCGCCGCCGTGATCGCCGCCCCGAACAGGCATATTTCCACCGTGACCGCGCCGTTCAGCACAAGCCACAGTCCGAACAACAGCAGATACATCCGCCTACCCTCTTTTCAAAAAAACGTATATTTCGTTTATAAAAAACATCGTATTTATAAATATGTATTATATCCCCCGTCCCTGCCAAAAGCAAGGCCGAGATAACTGATTCGGAATAAAGATTGCGTATGCGGGCATAAAAAAGCGGAATACCGGGGTCGTTTCCGATATTCCGTTTCCTATTATATAAAGTTCATGCCGTACGCGTCAGGGCAGCGCGATCTCCGCCCAGACGGCGTTATGGTCGGAAAGCTGCTTTTCGGTCACACGGCGCAGCGCGGAATCCGGCGCCGCCCAGCCGCAATCCCGCAGAAGCGTGGACACCCAGCCATGCTCGAGACATGTCACGCCCTTGCCGAAGATCCAGTCGAGATGCAGCTCGAGGTCGCCGCCGTCCATCGGCTTGCGGCGCGTCGGGATATGCACGCCGTTTAAGGAGCGATAGTCGTAGCCGGTGCGTTCGGCGGTGGACAGCAGCGGTTCGTATTGCTCCACGTCGCGCATCAGGCCGGTCGCCTTTTGCAGATCATAGTAGGCCTTGGCGGACGCATAGCTGTCCTCGAACGCGTTGGAATTGAAGTCCCCGCCGACAAGGATCGGGATATCGCCGAAATATTCGTCCGCCCTGTCCAGAATCGCCTTGGTCTGCACGGCGCGAAACTCCGGCGTCGTGCGGTTTTCGAGGTGGATACACACCGCGCCGACGTGCGTGCCGGCGATATCCAGCTCTGCAAGGACGGCAACGCGCGCGCCGATGCGCACCTGCTCGTCGAAGTACCAGTTGTAGCCCTCCGGCGGATAGAACGCCTCCGCGCGGACGATGGGCCAGCGCGAAAACAGCACGTTGCCCTCATAGCCCTTTTTGTCGTTCGGATTGACGAGCTCGATAAATTCGAGGCCGTAGGCGTAGTTATAGCCTAACAGCTCCGCAAGGCCGCGCGCCGTGTCGATGTTGCCGCTGCGCTCGGTGCCGTCGTCCATTTCGTTGCCGAACAGGATATCCACGTTCTGCAGCGCCGGGCACTCGGTTAAAAACGGCGCGATCTCCTGGATGCGGTAGCCGTGCTCCATATTGAACACCGCCGCGCGAATGCTCTTCGGCTTCTCCTTAGGTGCCGGAAACAGATTGAACGTTTCCGCGCGGTCAAACACCGTCGTCCGCTTCATTACGCGAAACTGTCCGTCCAGAGGGACATCCTCGCCGAGCCGCACCCGCAGCGCATAAGGGATCGTATCCATTCTTTTTGTTCGCTCCTTTTTTCGTTCGTTTACGGACAGTATATCACGGAATCGCCCATTTTCCTACACATTTTTTTGCTTCCTCAAAAATGTTTTATTTTTTCATATACATTTTGAGAAAACCGATTGACAAACCTTTTATTTCGTTGTAATATTTACTTGTAAATTACGAAAACGTTTGCGTTTTCGTAGTTCATTTTCTTTATTATCAGATAGGCCGGAAAAAACGCGGAAAGGAATGAAAACGTATGATTAAAGCAGTTATGTTCGATATGGGCGGCACGCTCGAGGATCTGTACTCGGACGAAAAGAACGACAAGGCGACCGCCTACGCGCTGTACGACATTTTGCAGAAGCACGGGATTGAAGTGCCTTACGAGGCCGAGCCGCTTTGGGCCATCGTCGGCAAGGGCATTCAGGATTACAAAAAGGAATCCGAACGCACGTTGATGGAGCTGAAGCCGGAGGAGATCTGGTGCGACTGGGGCTTTAAGGACATTCCGGTAGACAAGGCGAAGATTGCCGAAATCAGCGAGGAGATCGCGCACATGTGGGAAACCACGTTCTACGACAGAAAGCTGCGCGAGCATGGCGCGGAGCTGTTGAAGGCGCTGAAGGAGGATCTTGGAATGCACGTTGCGGTCGTCAGCAACACGGGCTCCCTGTTCCAGGTCTTCTCCACGCTCAAAAAGTACGGCGTGCGCCAGTATTTTGATGAAATCACGCTGTCCTCCATCGTCGGCTACCGCAAGCCGCATCCGAACATCTTCAAGATCGCGCTCGCGCAGGCGAACCTCGATCCGAGCGAGTGCGCCTTTGTCGGCGACACGCTTTCCCGCGATGTGGTCGGCCCGCGCAAGCTCGGCTTCGGCCGCGTCTTTAAGATCAATTCGTTCCTGACGCCGCAGAAGGATATCGGCAAGTTCGACGTTGCGCCGGACTATCAGGTCACCGATATCTACGATGTCTACACGCTGCTGAAGAAGGAGCGCGAGGAGGGCCGGGACTAATCCCGCAAAGCTGCAAATATAACTGGAAAGGATGGACTTATAATGGCAAAGAAAGGATGGAAACGACCGCCGATGACCAAAGAGCGGTTCAAGAACCAGTTTCTGAACATCGTCGGCAATCCGTTTAACGTTATCGTGCTGATAACGCTGCTGATCCTGTTCGTATTCATCGTTATCCCGCTGTTAACGATGGTGCAGAACACCTTCGTCGTATCGAGAGGCTCGCTGCGGTTCGTGCAGAAGCTGTACCCGAACGCGCAGGTCGGCGATTACACGCTGTATTCGTGGCGCTACCTGTTCGGCCCGGAGGCCTTTGATTCCGCAGGCCGCGGGTTCCAGTACACCACAAACTACTCCACACTGTTCATCCCGCTGATCCACTCGCTGATCATCGGCTTCTTCGTCACGGTGATCTCGGTTCCGCTCGGCGCGCTGATGGCGTGGCTGATGGTGCGTACCGACATTCCCGGCAAGGGTCTTTTGTCCGCGCTGATCCTGATCCCGTACATGATCCCGTCTTGGTGCAAGGCGCTCTCGTGGCTGACCGTCTTCCGCAACTCGCTCTCCGGCAGCACCGGCGTGCTGACCGGTCTCGGCATCCCGATACCCGACTGGCTCGCCTACGGCCCGTTCGCCATCATCGTCGTTATGACGATGCACTACTACGCGTTCTCCTACATCATGGTGAGCGGCGCGCTTCGCTCGATCAACTCCGAGCTGGAGGAGATGGGCGAGATCCAGGGCGCGAGCAAGGCGCAGATCTTAAAGAGCATCACGCTCCCGCTCGTTCTCCCGTCGATCCTGTCCGCTACGATCATGACGATCTCCAAGTCCATCGGCACCTACGGCGTCGCGGCGCGTCTCGGCAACACCATCGGCTATTACGTGATGGCGACCAAGATGAAGGACCTGCTCGGCGCGAGCAGCACCGAGGCCATCGGCTATGTGTTCTCGATCATCATGATCGCGCTTGCCGCCGGTACGATCATCGTCAACCAAAAGCTCATCGGCACCCGTAAGTCCTACGCGACCATCGGCGGCAAGGGCACGCGCTCGAACCTGATCCCGCTCGGCGGCGCAAAGTACCCGATGCTGGTCATTTTGGCGGTGTTCCTGATCATCGCCATGGTCATGCCGATGTTCTTCCTCGTCATGGAATCCTTCCAGATCATTCCGGGCGGCGGCTATGCGCCCAACAACCTCTCGCTCTACGCATGGATCGGCGAGGTTGAAAACGCGCCGCATCCCGCGTTCAAGCAGGACGGTCTGTTCCGCAACTCCACGTTCTACGGCGCGCTGTGGAACACCGTGAAGCTCTCGTTCATCGCCTCCCTCGTCACCGCCGTGTTCGGCCAGTTCTTCGGCTACATCACCACGCGCGGCCGCGGCAAGTGGTACGGCAATGCGGTCGAGCAGCTGATCTTCATTCCGTATCTGATGCCGGGCGTCGCCTTCTCTGCGATCTACCTTGCCATGTTCGGCAAGCCGCAGCTCGGCGGCCTGATCCCGTCGCTGTACGGCACGTTCCTGCTGATCCTGCTCGTCTCCATCGTCAAGCACTTCCCGTTCGCAAGCCGCTCCGGTTCCTCGAACATGCTGCAGATTTCGGTCGAGCTGGAGGAAGCGGCGACGATCAACGGCGCAGGGTTCTGGCGGCGCATTTACAGCATCGTCATCCCGCTTGCCAAGAACGGCTTCCTTTCGGGCTTCCTGCTCTCCTTCATCAGTATTGCCAAAGAGCTCGACCTGATCGCCATTTTGATGACGCCGGATAACTACACGCTGTCCTTCCTCTCCTTTGACTACTCAAAGGAAGCGATGCCGCAGGTGGCCGACGCGATCTGTATCATCATCATCGCGTTCATCCTTGTCACCAACCGCATTGCGGATAAGCTCGGCGGCAACGTGAGCAAGAGCATGTAACCAACTTGGACCGAATATCAGAAAGGATTTCCGACTATGAGCAAAATCGTTTTAAGTCACATTGATAAATTCTACGGTGAAAACCATGTTCTGCGCGATATCAACCTCACGATCGAGGACGGCGATTTTATGACGCTGCTCGGCCCGTCCGGCTGCGGCAAAACCACCACCCTGCGCGTCGTCTCCGGCCTTGAAAAGCCGCAGCATGGCACCATGACCATCGATGGCCGTTCGATCATCGACGCCGACAAGGCCTTCTATGAGGAGCCGAAAAACCGCGGTCTGAACCTTGTGTTCCAAAGCTACGCCCTGTGGCCGCACATGACCGTGTTCCAGAACGTCGCGTTCGGTCTGAAAATCAAAAAGATGAGCAAGGCCGAGATCGAAGAAACCGTTATGCGCTCGCTCAGAACCATGCGGATCGAGGAATACCGCAACCGCTATCCGAACGAGCTGTCCGGCGGTCAGCAGCAGCGTGTCGCCATCGCCCGCGCGA
>CAMHJE010000155.1:0-5819 GCA_946185305.1 uncultured Clostridia bacterium
CTTTCAGCTTTGCAAGGATCGCCTGTTCAATATCGTCTTCGGTGATGAAGTTAGGCATGATTTGTCCGCCTTTCTGCCTATTACTTTACTGCTTTCGGCAAGGAATTATCAATAGTGATCGTATGTTTTCTGCTTGTGGTGAAATTGAAGTGTGCATTATAGCTGTACTTATTGCCATAAATATCACGCCCATAGAGCACGCATTTTTCAAATGATTCTCCCGCAGATAAATATAGATTGATTTGGAAAACAGTGTTTTTATCCACCGTTGCTGCTTGCTCCGGATAATATCGGTGTTTTTTCGTTTCAATATAATCGAAAAAGAGAATCCCGTTGCCGACATTCTTAAGCAGCGCTGTTTCTATAGACAAATCATCGTCATCCGCTTTGAAATCATATTCAGTGAGAGCCTCCGATGCGACTGTATTCTTTGGCGTATAATTGATTAAAACAGGCATTGCATTACCGATCATTTCTTTTTTATGACGGCCAGTCTCAACACACTGCGTGATGATAACACCCAATAAAGCGCCAAATACACCAATCGCCGAAGATATCAATGCCACCGCAGTATTATCCATACTCATTTCTCCACCTTTCCACTCTTCTAACGAATTGTCACGCCTTCTGGCAGGGGCTTATAATTCACAAAATCATTTGGTTTACGAATCATCTCCATAAGCCATTTCACGTTTTTCTGCAAAGCCAGCAATTCCGCACGCAGTTTTTCAAGTTCAACATCAATGTTTCTTCTTTTGTATCTAACCAAGAGCTTCCCGGCTAAAAGATCCAATGTATATGGATGTGTAGCTCTTTTTGTACGCAAATCCATTATCAATTTTTCATCTTCTTTTTCATCAATCAGGTTAAATCCGCCAACGCCATGGTTTTCATCGATGATGAAACGATTATACTCATCAATGTGTTCTATCACATTTCGGGCATGTTTTTCTGAAAGGATTGGAAAAGACTCTTCAGAAAACTCGAAGTTAGCCCGGTTTTTTCCATTTTGTTTATTGCGTGCAAGAACTTGCTTTCTCTTTTTTTCGTTACCTTTGATATTGCTTTCATCAACAATCAAGAAACGGTTTGCAATCTGCCCCATCGAAAACAGAAGATGATCCGAATAATAGTGATAATACTGACATCTGTTTTCCCATGCGCCGTCATCATTACTGGGGTTAGTTAGATGGTCCAACGAATCTAAGGCGCTGATAATATGGAAATTCAAATAGTATGCAGCCTCTGCTTCATACGGCTTATCATCTCCGTCTCCATACATTTTAACGCCATTTATAGACTCCAATCCCATTTACACCTCCAGTTTTCCGCTCATCAGGCGCGGCAGAAGCAGATTGCGCTGCATAATAAGATTTTTGTTTTCCTGCACCATCTGATAAACGCCATCGAAAAACGTCGTAATGATAGATTCAAAATGATTCAGTACAGACTTTTCCGGTTTAAGAATCTTTGTGGATTTCAGTTTGTCTTCATCAACTCTCTGACGTCCATCAGCGCCATTCATACTCAAAATAGCTGTTTGCCGAAAATAGTAGCTTCTGGCAAGGCAATATACGTAGTGGGGCGTTAATGCCTTTGACCGCATCACAACAAACTCGGTTGAACCTCCAAGCACTTCATTTTCTGGCATACCCATTACAAATCCTGTTTTTCCGTTTTCAAGACAGGGCGTGATTTTTGCCAGTAGAGTATCGCCATTCTGTGAGCGTCGACCTGAAATGCAATCCTGCTGTACAAAGCAACTCGAATCTATTACCATAGAGTTTGTGCTGAGCGCTTCCATAGGGATGATCGTAAACGATGCTTGATTTCCTGTTTTCAGCGTTGGATTAAAGTCAATGACTTCATCCGCTCTTGTAAATGCCCATCCCTTCGGGATACCGTTTTCAAACGTGGCGGTTTTGTGACCGGGGAAGCGGAAACGGACAAACCACTCTTTATACAGATTCTCCGCCATCTGCTCCAACACCTTGATCCGCTTATTATTGACTTCGATTAACCGATCATAGGCGTAAAGAGAGGATATAATTGTTCTTTGCTTATCTAAAGAAGGATATTGAAAAGGAAGCGACTTTAGAGAAGCCGTAGTGATGCTACCTCGTGTGCTGCTGGCATCTGAACCACCGCGCAGTTCTTCGTATCTTCTACTTAAGTCATAAAACAGATACAGCGGCAAAACTTTCTTAGGATCGGGATTTAGCACAATGACAGATTGATTCACATACATATCGTCCATAAGATACGATGTTTGTCCTCTTGTTTTTCCCTGCCCTGCACAAGCCATTACGATACTATTCTTCTTCGCAAGTTTCGTTGAAGATTCAACAATCCCTCGTTCCGTTATTGTATCTATCGTATCATGAATAAAGCGTTGTCCGGTTTCTCCAGAAGAAAGCCATTTATATGGGCCGCCCCAGTATTCTTTAACAGAAGTAGAAGGCGTTCCTCCGCTATGAATAGAAAGTAAAACCTCTCTCAATTTACAGGATGAAAACTCCATACTCACTCTCCAAACAACGCCTTCATATTCTCCGCAATCTGCGCTTCGAGCACCTTTGCTTCCGCGTTCAGTGATTCAAACTCTGCGTGCAAACCGCGCATAGTTTCTTTGAACTCCGCTTCGGTCATGCCGTCATCTTCGATCACGACGCCGACATAGCGCCCGGCATTCAGCGAATAATCCTGATCGGCGATGCTGTCCTCCTCGACAACCTCGTTTCCTGCAGCATCTTGGGAAACGCCCACCTTGGCCGCCTTGCAAAGCCCGATCACATCCCGATAGACGCCGTCCGGGAAGCGTTCGGTCAGCCAGTCGATCTGCGCTTGCCAATACGCCTTGGTCTTTTCTTCCTTATCCTCGGACGCTTCGGGCGCGAGCGCCTTTGCCGATGCATACTCCTGCAAAAGGGCTTGGAACGCTTCGGTTTCGCCGTTGTAAAGGCGGGTGATGATCCCGAGGTTTTTGATCTGCTCATCCGTAAACTTGCGGTGCGCGCGATCCACCTGCGTGAACACGTTGCGCGCGTCGACGAACAGGATCTCGTTCTTCTTTTCGGTTTCGGGCTTATGCTTATCGAAAAACCACAGGGTAGCGGGCAGCGTGACGGATGTGAACATATTGGACGGCAGGGTCACCATCTGACTGATGATGCCCTCCTCGATCATTTTTCTGCGGATTTCATACTCGCTCTTGCCGGCGTCGGACGCGGAATTCGCCATGACCAAGGCGGCCTTGCCGTGCTCGTTCATCGCGGTGGCAAAGTAGTCGATCCAAAGGTAATTGGCGTTCGGAACGGTCTCCTTTTTATCCGATGCTTTTTTGGCGGATTTGGTAGAATTGCGCGGCACGCCGTAGACACTGAAACGCGGGTCGTTGATGACCTTTTCCACGACGACCTCGTCCACGTTAAACGGCGGATTCGCCATGACATAATCGAACTGCCCGACGGCGTGGTAGGGATCGGAATAGTAGGAGTTGGCTTCGGTGATTTCGCCGCGCACATTGTTCAGCATTAGGTTCATTTTGGCGAGCTTGACGGTATCGGGATCCTTTTCGACGCCGTAGCAGCGGAAATTCATGCGCTGCGAGGCTTCCGCATTGTGCCGGTGCATATAGCGTGCCGCCTGCACGAACATACCGCCGGAACCGCAGGCGGGATCGAGGATTTTCTTGTCGCCGGGCTGCGGATTCAGCACTTCCACCATATATCGGACAACCGTTGCGGGCGTGAAGAAGGTTCCGCCGTCCTTGCCCTCGGATAATGCAAAGTTGCCGAGGAAATATTCGTAAATTTCACCGAAGATATCGAGCGTGCATTGCTCCGGAATGTCCATGAAGATGCGGATGATCTTGGAAAGCAGCTCCGGCTCCTCCTCGGGGACAAGCTGTGCATATACGTCCTTGGGCAGCACGCCGTCCAGATTGGGGTTGGCCTCCTCGATGGCGATCATGGCGTCCTTCACAAGCGTCGCTTTTTCCGCGGTGTCCGGTGCATCGTTGATCGCCTGATAATAGGCGCACTCAGGGAGAAAGAAGCCGCACTTTTCAATGGCGATTTCGCGCAGCGATTTTTCGGTACGTGTGCCTTTGCGCCGGGCATACTCTGCATCGATTGCATTCTTGTGCTGCTTATACAGAATATCGGCATAGCGAAGGAAAATCAGCCCGAGTACCGGCTGACCGTATTTGTTCGCGGCAAGGTGCGCTCCCGCGCGCAGAATATCGGCCGCGTGCCACAAATTTTCCTTCAAGGTCTTCAATTCTTTGTCCGTCATCGCTTTATCTCCACAATTCTCCAATTTATCATTTTATTATACAATTTTTAAGGTATCTTTACAAGGGCTTACGATGAAAAGGTTTGTCTGGCTAAGTCAAGTCATAGTAGCACAGACTGAAACGCCCGCCCTCACCCATGCGCAATCTCCAGCATATCCAACAATCTTTTAAAGGCGTCCTGCCCGTCCAGACAGGTGTCTGTCAGCCAGCCCTTTTCCTCTCTCCAGTTCGACAGGCCACGGTAATAATACGCCTTTTTCGCGTCCTCGATGAGAAAGGGGATGATCTTGTGTCGCAGGCATTCCTTTAGGGCGATCAGCCGTCCCGCTCTGCCGTTTCCGTCCTGAAACGGATGGATATATTCAAATTCCGCGTGTAGCGCGATCACATCATGGATGGTGACATCGTGCTTGGCGTTGTAGTCCCCCAGCAAGGCTTTCATGCGCGCAGGAACATCCTTCGGCTTGGTTGTCTCGTGCCCGCCGACCATGTTCGCGCGGCGCTTGTAATCGCCTACGGCAAACCAGCTTAAAGAGGCATCCTGTGTGTCCTGCTTTAGAATATAGTGCAGCCGTTTGATGATGTCCTCTGTCAGTTCCGCTTCGGCTATGTCAATCACATAGTCGATCGCGCGGAAGTGATGCACCGTTTCCAGAATATCGTCCACCGGTACGCCGTCGCCCGCGTCGATCGTATTGGTTTCAAAGATCAGCCGGGTTTGGTCTTCGGTGAGCCGGCTGCCCTCCATGTGATTGGAGTTGTAGGTCATCCGAACCTGCAGCTCATGGTAAAGCCCACCGGAGATCTTTGCTTCTTTTTCATCGCGCAAAAGCTGCAAGATCGGATTGTCGCTGATTTCCCGGCACAGGGAATCTGCCGGACACTCCAAATAGGCTGCGATCTTCTCCAGCGTCAGCCGCGACAGTTTTTCACCCTTCGCAATCTTTGCAACGGTACGGGAGGAAATCCCGATTTCCGTTGTCAGATCGGACTTTGTAATGCCCTTTTTCTTTAATTGTGCAGATAACCCTTCATATGAGAACATTGCTACGCCCTCCGTTTTTTTTACTTTATTATATGCGAATAGAGCAAAAAAGTAAAGATAATTGTGATGGTTGGTGAGAAAAGGAAAGATTGCATCGGTACGCGTTGTTTCGTCGCTTCTAAACGACGTTAAGGTGATATAAGCGGGCACAAAGAAAACGTATTTTTCGCAAATCCGCCAAAAAATGGCGGATTTTTGAGGCTTGAAAAGGCCAAAAAGCAGAAAAAATGAGTTCAAACTCATGCTTTTCGGATTAAATATGCAAAAATTGATGAATATGTAAATGCTTTAAGTATTTTTATACAAAAGTCCGAGATTTCTTCAGCCATTTTCTGCACTGTTGTTCGGGAAGATGCTAATATCGACTACTGTGGGAACTGATCGACCACATTGACGTGTACGAAGCAGAAGGTACCGGCAAAAACCGGACGCAGCGCATCTGTATCTGTTACCGGTTTGTCGGGTATCTCGAAGTGC
>CAMHJE010000156.1:0-5809 GCA_946185305.1 uncultured Clostridia bacterium
CCATTGCTTGCCCTTGGTGACGCCCGGCTTGTCGCCGGTCTTGGCGCGTGCCTCGCCCGCAATGCGGTTGATGAACGTGGACTTGCCGACGTTCGGTATCCCGACGACGAGCGCGCGCACGGTCTTTTGGACGCCCTTTGCCTTCATGCGCTCGACGCTCTCCTTGGTCGCGGCCTCGATCAGCCGCACCGCCGTCGCTTTGCCGTTGTTTGCAGTCGAGACGATCTCCCCCGCAAGGATGCCGCGGGATTGGTAATACTTCACCCATTCCTTTGTTGCGACGGAATCGGCAAGGTCGCTCTTGTTCAATAACACGATGCGCGTTTTGCGCGCAAACAATTCATCAAAGTCCGGGTTGCGCGTGGCAAGCGGCGCACGGGCGTCCACGATCTCCACAACCGCGTCGATCAGCTGCAGGCTTTCGATCAGCTGCCGCCGCGCCTTTGCCATGTGCCCCGGGTACCAGTTGATATGCATACGGTTCTTCCCCTTCCTCCCGCAAGCGCAGGACGAATGCTTTCCTGTCGCCATGCAAAACGTTCGTTTGGATACGCCAAACAAACCCGCATGGGGTTTCTTCCTATATTATGCACGAACTTTTCCCAAAAGGGAAGCCCCTAATTGGAACAGAATTGCGTAAAAAAAGTGAAATTCTGCTCAAATGCTGTCGGTTGCCGTGTCGCCCGATCCGATTCGGCATTTACGGCTGTTCCGTTTTACGGCAATTTGACACTTGACAATTGCCAATGCGGTTTGGTATCATATTCATATACCGAGGACAGGAAGTGAGAAGATGCGTTTTTAATCCGTGATTTTCAAAGATAAGACAAAGCCGCAAGCAGCGGTTTGCTTCTCTATGGAAATTCGGATAAACGCATGCAGCCCGCCCTTGGGTTCTTTTTTGGCGTCGTCCGTCTTTCCGTAGGGAGAGACGGATTTTTTCATAGGAGAATATATGGTACAGGTACAACATATTACGATCACACAGAAGAAGGACAACCGCGTATTGATCGAGGATTTCTCGTTCGTCGTGAACGACGGCGAAAAGGCGGCGCTGATCGGCGAGGAAGGCAACGGCAAGTCGACGCTGCTGAAATGGCTCTATGATCCCGCGCTTGTCGAGCCGTATGCCGAAGTGTCCGGGCAAAAGCACATCACGGGCGTCGTCGGCTATCTCGGGCAGGAGCTGACCGACGTAGAACAAAGTCTTCCGGTGTGGGAGTATCTGGAACGGATCTGTGCGCTGTCGGAGCGTTCACCGCGAACGGTTTCACAAGTCGTCAGGCGGCTTGACATTCCGGAAACGCTGCTTTGGGAATCGCGCCCGATGAGGTCGCTGTCCGGCGGGGAGCGCGTAAAGGTGCGGCTTTGCGCTTTGCTTTTGCATGAATGCGACGTGCTGCTGCTCGACGAACCGTCGAACGATCTCGACCTTGCAACGCTCACATGGCTCGAAGGCTTTTTACAGCGCACGCCGCAGACGGTGCTGTATGTTTCGCACGATGAAACGCTGCTCGAACGCACGGCCGAAATGATCCTGCACATCGAGCAGGTGCGGCGCAAGACGATCCCGCGGGCGACGGCGGCGAGGCTGCCCTACCGGCAATATATGGACGAGCGCGAACGCAGAATGGCGCATCAGGCGCAGGTAGCCGCCTTTGAACAGGACGCGTTTCGCAAGAAGAAGGAACGGTACCTTTCGATCTACAACGCGGTCGAGCATGCGCAAGCCTCCGTTTCACGCCAAGACCCGAGCACCGGACGGCTGCTGAAAAAGAAGATGCACACGGTACAGGCCATCGGCGCGCGGCTCGAAAAGGAGAAAGCCGCTCTGACCGAAGCGCCGGAGGCCGAATGGGCAATCCTGCCGAAATTCGACGAGGGCGTTTCGCTGCCCGCCGGAAAGACCGTTTTGGATTTTGCGCTGCCGAAGCTGACGGCAGGCGACAGAATACTTGCCGAAGATGTTCGGCTGCACATGGCAGGGCCGGAACGCGTCGTCATCATCGGGCAGAACGGCTGCGGCAAGTCTACTCTGCTAAAGACGATAGCCGACGCGCTGCTCCCCCGCCGGGATCTTTCGGTCGGGTATATGCCGCAGGACTATGACGATCTGTTGGACGCCTCGGCGTCGCCGATTGCGTTTTTGGCGCCGCAAGAGGACAAGGAAACGGTGACAAAGGCGCGGCTGTATCTCGGCAGCATGAAGTATACGACTGACGAAATGACACATTCCTGCGCGGCGCTCTCGGGCGGGCAGCGGGCGAAGCTGCTGCTGTTAAAGATGATATTGGACGGGAACAATGTGCTGCTGCTCGACGAGCCGACACGCAATTTCAGTCCGCTGTCCAACCCCGCGGTACGAAACCTGCTGCGCGCCTTCGGCGGCGCGATCCTTGCCGTATCGCATGACCGGATGTTTTTGCATGAAGTCGCAACGCGCATCGTCCGACTGACGCCGACCGGACTGGTGCCGGTAAAGAAAAACGAAATATAAAGATCGTGAGGAAAGCGAAAAAATGTCCTACGAATACAAAAAGCTGCGGGAGTATCCGGCGCTGCTGTCAAAGGCAGCCGTATGGTTCCATGAAAAATGGGGTATACCGCTCGAAGCGTATCAAGAAAGCATGGCCGCCATGCGTCATGACGCACCCGTGCCGCAGTGGTATGTGTGCATGGACGGTGCACGGTTTGTCGGCGGGCTGGGCGTGATCGAGAACGATTTTCATAACCGGCCCGACCTTGCGCCGAACGTCTGCGCCGTGTTTGTCGAGGAAGCCTATCGCGGGCAAGGCATTGCGGGGCGGCTGCTGTCGCTCGTATGCGAGGATATGCATGCACACGGCGTGGACACGCTCTACCTGCTGACCGATCATACCGGCTTTTATGAACGGTACGGATGGGAATACCTCTGTCCCGCGCTCGGCGACGGTGAAGAAAAGCCGTCGAGAATGTACGTACACCGATACTGAAAGTGTGCAAAAGCGGCTCCCCGATTCGGAGAGCCGCCGATTTGGTTTTGGCTTATTTGGTTTCGATGCGCTCGCGGATCTTGGCGGCCTTACCGGACAGATCACGGAGGTAATAGAGCTTCGCTCTGCGGACGACGCCGTGACGCAGGACCTCGATACGGCCGATGCGCGGGCTGTGGTACGGGAAGGTACGCTCAACGCCGATGCCGTAGGACATACGACGGACGGTGAAGGATTTGCGGATGCCGCCGCCCTGCATCTTAATGACGATGCCTTCAAAGTTCTGCAGACGCTCACGGTTGCCTTCGACGACCTTCACGAAAACGCGGACGGTGTCGCCGATTTGCAGCTCGGGCAGGTCGGTACGAAGCTGTTCTTTTTCGAGTTCACGAATAATGTCGGACATGATTTGATTTTCTCCTTTTGAAATTACTTTCACAGGCGTTCACAAGTCACGCTTGGCGGACCGCCCGATGTCGCAAGCGACATTCTATCACAGATTCCCGAGAAATGCAAGAAAAAAAAGAAGTTTTTCCAGTTGTTTTTAGGATTTTTTACAGCTTGTAAATGGTGTTTTCCAATATTGGAATTAAATTCACCTTTTATAATATGTTTTGGGAAACATCTGTTTTCCAAGCTGCCATAGATACTGATCAATCTGCTTCAAGCTGTACATCTCCAATCCATAGAATGAACGAAATGACAGCATGATTTTTTTATATCGATCATAATTTCTTAAATCATCTTTGACAAAGTCGGCGAACTGATCTTGAATCCCATATACACGCAGTATAGTATCCACATATCTGTCATAGATTGGAAAATCATTGGGATTATGATGGCTACAATACTTCGATGCAAAAGAATAGAAATTGCGTGTCTTCCCATCCTTCATAGTAATAAGCCGCATATCTTCGACTAATAATGGATCTCCGCTTTTAAGGCGGTCATCTATTTTTAGTGTAAGAATATGTTTGGCAACTGTAAATACATCGAAAATATTGGTACTGTAGAAGTCGTTAAGCGCGGCAACTTTTAACAATATTTCCGAAATATCTGTATTGTTTGGACATAACTCAAAAAACAATTGATCTAACGCTTGTTCCTGCAAACGATAGTTTTCCATTTGTTGCCAGCTATACAGATAACGTTCAACCTCCGATACAGAAGGTGTCGGCAATATTATATCTTTCCTACGCATAAGAGTTTCCTTATTTTCCAAACCGTCCGAGCAGTTCGGGGCGCATTTCCTTGGTCTTTAACAGGGACTGCTGCTTGCGCCATTCCACGATCTTGGCATGATGGCCGTTTTGGAGAATATCCGGCACGAGCATGCCGCGAAAATCCGCGGGACGCGTATACTGGGGATATTCCAATAGGCCGTCCATGTGGGATTCGTCCATCGCGCTCTCCTCGCTGCCGAGCACACCCGGCACGAACCGGGCAACGCAATCGACCAAGACCATGGCAGGCAGCTCGCCACCGGTCAGCACGTAATCGCCGATGGAGATTTCCTCGTCGATGATCGCATTCACGCGCTCGTCCACGCCCTCGTAATGGCCGCAAAGCAGGATCAGATTCTCATGCGCGGCAAGGGCTTTGGCGCGTTCGGGCGTCAGCAGATGGCCGCGCGGGGTCAAGAGCACGCGATGCGCCTTGCGCTCGCCCTGCACCGCCGCCATACAGTCGAAGATCGGCTGCGGCATCATGACCATGCCCGCGCCGCCGCCGAACGGGTAATCGTCGGTCTTGCGATGCTTGTTGTCGGCATAGTCGCGGATATTGTAGGTGTGAATATCCAAAACACCGTTTGCTTGCGCGCGGCCGAGCATACTGTTGCCGAACACGCCGACGAACATTTCGGGAAAGAGGGTCAATATATCAATCCGCAAACAGACCGACCTCCCTCAATACATCCGCTTCAAATACGATGCGCTTGCCGTCGGTATCGACTTCGTGCAGCACCTTTTTGAGTGCGGGCACCAAGAGCTTGCCGCCCTCGATCTCATACACGTCGTTTGCGCCGGTCTCCAGGACGTTGGTAACCTTGCCGAACGCATTGCCGTCCGTATCGCTCGCCTCGCAGCCGATCAGATCGGCAACAAAGTAGGTATACGCGGGCAGCTTGACCGCGTGCGCCTTATCGACGCACAAGTATGCGCCGCGAAGGGCGCTTGCCTGTTCCGGTGTTTCATAGCCCGCGATCTCGCAAACGACCGCGGACGGGGTGATGGCAGACACAATAAGCTGCACGGGAAGATAGTTCCCGTGCAGTTCCAAATAGGCTTCCGTAAGGCCGTGGAAACGGCGGCTGTCGTCGGTGGTCGGATTGACCTTGACCGCGCCGTGTACGCCGTGCGGACGGGCGATTTCGCCGATTCGATAGAAGTTGCTCACAGAATATCGACTACGACTCTCTTTTTGTCGTTGATGGAAGCCGCCTTGACAACCGTGCGGATCGCTTTTGCGATACGGCCGGACTTGCCGATGACCTTGCCGGTGTCCGAAGGATCGACCGTCAGCTCGATAATGACGCGGTCGGATTCCTCCCGCTTTTCGACCTTTACGGCTTCGGGATGATCGACAAGGCTCTTGGCGATAAATTCTACCAGCTTATCCATGGAGCCGCCTCACGATCAGTCGATCGCGCCGGCCTTTTTGAGCAAACCGCGAACGGTATCGGTCGGCTGTGCGCCGTTCTTCATCCATTCCTTCGCACGGTCGCTGTCAACCTTCAGCTCGGCGGGTTCGGTGGCCGGGTTGTAATAGCCGATTTCCTCGACGAATGCGCCGTCACGCGGTGCACGGGAATCCGCAACAACGATACGGTAGAAAGG
>CAMHJE010000157.1:0-5770 GCA_946185305.1 uncultured Clostridia bacterium
ATACGAGATGAGGATGGGTGACTGGAGTTCAGACGTGTGCTCTTCCCGATCTCATGGTGATCGAGCGTCCCTCGCTTTTGAGATGGGCACGCTCCTCGATCATCAACAGGTTGAATCCAAGCCTGCGGTACAGCCTTGTCCCACCCGAAAAATCGCGCGAGGGCGTGCCGCGATAGCCGTGGCAAAGAATCGCAAGCGGCGCGCCGTCTGTTTGATGATAATACCGTCCGGACAGGCGCAGACCGTCCCGCGAAGTGATCGAGACGCGTTCAAAAGGAAGCGCGTTCAGTTCGTCGATCATCGCGTAGATGCGCTCTTTGAACGACTGGGTTTGTGCATCGCCCGAAAGGTGCCGGTCGTCGTTCTGCGTCTTATTCGGCGAATGCAGCGCAATGTGCCATACGATATAGGCGACGGCCTGTATTAAAATCAGCAGCGCGATGATCATCCAGAAAAACCATTGCATACTCTATTCCTCATGGTGCGTCGGGTTGCGGCGCATCTGTCGGTTCCGGGGTCGGGGTTTCGGTCGGTTCCGGGGTCGGCGTATCGGTCGGGATGGGGCTTGGCGTCGGCGTCGGACGCGGTGTGACCGGCGGCGTCGGGCGGGCGGTGCGCGTGGATGCGGGGTCGAGCGTCGGCACGATCATAGCCTCTGCATACGCGGGAATCTTCAGATACGGGTTATACGGGCTCGGATCGGTCGGGTCCCACCCGTACTCATGGTTCACATCCATGTACGGCTCCTCGTAGATCAGCGCGGGTGCGGGCGGCGGCGTAGGGCCTTCGTCGTTCGTGACCGTGACGCGTGTGCCGACACGACAGTTTTTATAGATCCAATAACAGTCCCCGACGAGCATCCGCACGCAGCCGTGCGATACATCGGTGCCCAGCTTTTCATATTCGGCAATCAAAATCTGCTGTCTGCCGTTTTCGTGCCGGTTCTTATACTGCCCTGCCGATGGGATCGTGTGGAACAGATAATGGCCTTGGAAGCGCGAGGCATACTGCGCATACACCATCACGCCGTTCAGCCGCGACATGGCCTTATACGCATACTGCGCCGTAATCTTAAACTCGCCGCGCGGTGTATACTTGCCATTATTCCCGGTCGAACAGATAAAGACATGCTCAATCGCCCAGTCGCCGTCGTCCTCACGGAACACGACGACCGATTCAGAGCCGATGAAAACGGTGATATGCCGCTCCCCCGCTTTGGGCGCACGTGTCGGCGCAAACGGGCTGACCGTGACGGCTTCGGCATCGACCGGCAGAGCACCGGGCAGCATGGCGCCGTCTGCATCTGCGGGGTAGAACGCGGGCGCGAAGCCCTCGAACGCGCCGTAGACAAGATACGGGGCAAGGTCGGAACGCGCTTGGTCGGCGCGGGCCAAGTGGCCGGGCTTGTCCGTCGTGACATAGCGTGAGCGAATCCTTAGGCTGTCCACGCTTTGCGGCATGCAGACGCCGGGAATATCCTCCGCCGGATCGACCGGGTTGGCGCTTGCCAGAGAGCCGTCGCTGTCCGCCGCGAAAATCGCGCTTCTCTCCCCCGATGGTTTGCCGTTCAAGAACGTCGTCCATACGCCGGTGGTGCGATACTCCACCACGCCGCGCGCATTGGTGAACGCGTACAGCGGAACGTCGCCGTCCGCAAGCAAGGTATAAAACGGAGGCGCCTCCAAAGGCTCCGTCGCTGTGCCTTTATGCGGCTCCATGCGCTCGGACAGCGGAATCGGAGACGGCGCGGCCGTCGGCTCTGCCGTGGGACGCTGTGTGACCTGCTGCGTCGGCGAAGCGGTCGGCTCCGGGAGTGCGACGCTTGTTTCCTTCGCGCAGCCGTACAAAAGCAGCGCGGCAAGCAAGGCCGCGCTGAAAAGCATTTGTTTTAAGATAGCATTCAAACGCATGTCCATTCTCAAAGGTCTGTCCGACCGGCGATGTTCCGCGCAACGTAAACGCCGCTTGCGGACGCATGGGACAGCGAGTGCGTAATGCCGCTGCCGTCGCCGATAATGTAAAGCCCCTTGTGAACGGTTTCCAGATGCTCGTTCAATGCCACTTCCATGTTGTAGAACTTGACCTCCACGCCGTAAAGCAGCGTATCGTCGTTCGCCGTGCCGGGCGCGATCTTGTCGAGAGCATAGATCATTTCGATAATGCCGTCGAGAATGCGCTTCGGCAGCACCAACGACAGATCGCCGGGCGTGGCGTTCAGCGTCGGGATCGTGGTCGAACGCTCGATGCGGCGCGCGTTGCTGCGCCGACCGCGGATCAGATCGCCGAACCGCTGCACCATGACGCCGCCGCCGAGCATGTTGCTGAGGCGAGCGATGCTCTCGCCGTAGCCGTTGGAATCCTCGAACGGCTCGGAGAAGTGCTTCGAGACGAGCAGCGCGAAGTTGGTGTTCTCGGTCTGCTTTTTCGGGTCCTCATAGCTGTGCCCGTTGACAGTGACGATGCCGTTGGTATTCTCGTTGACAACGATGCCGTGCGGGTTCATGCAGAAGGTGCGCACATTGTCCTCAAACTTCTCGGTGCGATAGACGATCTTGCTCTCATAGAGCTCGTCGGTCAGCTCGGAAAAAACGACGGCGGGAAGCTCGACGCGCACACCGAGGTCAACGCGGTTCGACTTGGTCGCAATGCCGAGGTTTTTGCAAACGCTTTCCATCCACTTCGATCCGCTGCGGCCGACAGAGACAACGCAGGTCTTGGCCTCGAACGTTTCACCCTTGGCGGTCGTCGCGCAATACGAGCCGTCCTCCATCATAGACAGCTCCGTCACCTGCGTGTTGAAGAAGAATGAAACCTTTTCGGACAGGTAGGCATACAGGTTTTCGAGCACGACATAGTTGATATCGGTGCCGAGGTGGCGTACGGAAGCGTCCAAAAGGTTCAGTTTATGCTGAATACAGATGCGCTTGAACGCGGAGCCCGCCGTGGAATACAGCTTGGTTCCCGCGCCGCCGTAGCGCATATTGATATCATCCACATAATGCATGAGCTCGAGCGCCTGCTTTTTGCCGATGTATTCATACAGCGTGCCGCCGAAATCATTGGTGATATTGTATTTGCCGTCGGAAAACGCGCCTGCGCCGCCGAAGCCGCTCATGATCGAACAGGTCTTGCAATGGATGCAGGATTTGATTTTCTCGCCGTCGATCGGGCATTTGCGGCCGGAAAGCGCATGGCCCATTTCGAGCACGGCGATCTTCCGTTCGGGGCATTTTTGCAGCAGTTCGTAGGCGGTAAAGATGCCGCCGGGACCTGCGCCGATGATCATGGTATCGAATTGCATAGGGTCTCTCCTTGCCTGTGTTAAGAATGCAGAAAACACAGACATATTGTATGATACCATGAATTTAGGGATTTGGCAAGCGACGCGCGAGGATTTGACAAAAGATGTCACGGAGACTATGCAAATGATCTCTTTCCCCCTTTTGCGCAGGTCGATTCCTTTACGAAGTGCGTTTCCATTTTACCCATTTCAAACAAATTCCCGCTTCCCTTTTGCACGGTGAAATGCTATAATAAACTGATAATTTTGAGGAGTAGGAATGATGGATCAGAAAATACTGCTTGCCGATGCGCTCGCGCCGCTGTGCGGCGTGGATGCCGCTGCGGTTTCCGACTGGTTTGAGGTGCCCAAAAAGGCCGATATGGGCGATCTGGCTTTCCCGTGCTTTCGGCTTTCCAAAACGCTGCGCAAGGCCCCGCCTGTGATTGCGGCAGAGCTGAAGGACAAGCTCGTTTTACCGGAGGGAATCGCAAAGGCCGAGGCTGTCGGCGGGTATCTGAATTTCTTTTTCGATACCGCGTCGCAGGCGACAAGCGTGTTGAACAAGGTGCTGCGTGAAGGCGCGGCCTACGGCTCGTCCGAGATCGGCAAGGGCAAGACTGTCTGTGTCGAATACAGCTCGATCAACATTGCAAAGCCGTTCGGCTTCCACCATCTGCCGACGACCGCGATCGGCAACGCACTGTATCGTATCTATAAATTCCTCGGCTACCGCACGATCGGCATCAACCACCTCGGCGACTGGGGCACGCAGTTCGGCAAGATGATCACGGCGTATAAAAAATGGGGTACAAAGCCGATTGACGATTATACGATCCGCGAGCTTGTGGCGCTTTACGTGCGCTTCCACGAGGAAGCCGAAAAGGATCCTTCGCTGAATGACGAAGCGCGCGCATGGTTCCACAAGATCGAAACCGGCGATCCCGAAGCGCTGGAGCTTTGGAGCAAGATGAAGGACGGCACAATCCGCGAAGTCAAGGTGACCTACAAGCGGATGGGCATTGACTTTGACAGCTGGGCGGGCGAATCGTTCTATGAGGACAAGATGCCCGCGATCATTCAAGAATTGCGCGACAAGGGCATTTCCAAGCTCGATCACGGTGCGGAGATCGTCGATCTTTCGAAATGGAACATGCCGCCATGCATCATCGTCAAGTCCGACGGCAGCACGATCTACGCGACGCGTGACATCGCCGCGGCGTGCTACCGGAAAGAAACGTATGACTTTGCAAAGTCGCTTTACGTTGTGGCGTATCAGCAGGACCTGCATTTTCGGCAGTTCTTTAAGGTGCTGGAGCTGATGGGCAAGGACTGGGTTAAGGATTGCGTGCACGTGAACTTCGGCATGGTCAGTATGGAGGACGCGAGCTTCTCCACGCGCAGCGGCAACATCCTCTACCTCGACGACATTCTGCAGGCGGCGGTCGATAAGACGTACCAGATCATCTGCGAACGCTCCGCGGACTTGGAGGACAAGCAGAGCGCGGCGGAGGCCGTCGGCGTCGGTGCGATTCTGTGGTCGGTGCTGTACAACAACCGGATCAAGGACGTATCGTTTACGTGGGATAAGATTCTGAACTTCGACGGCGAGACTGCACCGTACGTACAGTACACGCACGCGCGCGCCTGTTCCGTGCTGCGCAAGGCCGAAGGGTTCGATTACAGCCATCCCGATGCCTCGCTGCTCGACGATCCATACAGTCAGGCGCTGTTGAAGGCGCTTGCGGCGTTCCCCGAAGCGGTTTTGAGCGCTGCAGACAAGTATGAGCCGTATGTGGTGTCCCGCGCGGTCGTGGCCATTGCGTCGGCGTTCAATAAATTCTACTATGAACAGCGCATCATGGCGGACGATCCCGCCGTGAAAGCGGCGCGGCTTGCCTTGACGCAGGCCACGAAGCAGGTGCTTTGCAACGGATTAAATCTTTTGGGCATCGTTGCCCCGGAAAGGATGTAATATGCTGGATATCAAATTTGTCCGTGCCAACCCCGACGCGGTCAAGGAGAACATCAAGAAGAAGTTTCAGGATGAAAAGTTAGTGCTTGTGGACGAGGTCATCGAGCTCGACGCCAAGTTCCGTGAGGGCAATCAGCGGCTGGAGTTTCTGCGCAGCCGCCGCAACGCGCTCTCCAAGCAGATCGGCGGTATGATGGCCCGCAAGGAATTCGACAAGGCGAACGAAACCAAGGCCGAAGTCTCCGCGATGGGCGAGGAAATGGCGCAGCTTGAAGCGCAGGGCAACGAACTGCAGGAGCAGATCAGAAAGCGCATGCTCGTGATTCCGAACATCATCGACCCGTCGGTGCCGATCGGCAAGGACGATTCCGAAAATGTCGAGCTGGAACGCTTCGGCGAACCAGTTGTGCCGGACTTTGAGATCCCCTACCACGTCGATATTATGGAAAAGCTGTCCGGTATCGACCTCGATTCCGCGCGCAAGACGAGCGGCAACGGGTTCTATTACCTGATGG
>CAMHJE010000158.1:0-5695 GCA_946185305.1 uncultured Clostridia bacterium
TTCCGCTCCGCCGTGAAGGGCGACACGCCCGTTGCGCCGGAGGATGAGCGGCTTGTGCTCGTCATGCTGGAAATCAATATCAAGGAGCCGCCGGACGAATATACGCTGATGAAGTTCAAGATTGCCCGCGAGCTTTTGAAGGACGACGATCTGACCAAGCCGGGCTTGACGGAAACGAGCATTATAAACGGCTGAGGTCGGCGACGAAGCGGCCGCAGTAACACGGATTTCTCTGCATCGCATACGATACACGGAGGGGGTATAGGAGTATGGAAAAGAAGGTCATCATTTTTACCGGCGGCGGCACAGCGGGGCATGTGACGCCGAATCTGGCGCTGATGGAGCAGTTCGACCGGAACGAATGGGACGTGCATTATATCGGCACCGACGGCGTGGAAAAGAAGCTGATCGGCAATCGGGACGACGTGACCTATCACGAGATCGCATGGGGCAAGCTGCGCCGCTACTTTGACTGGAAGAATTTTTCCGATCCGTTCCGCGTGATCAAGGGCTATCGGCAGTCGAAAAAGCTGATCAAGGATTTAAAGCCTGCCGTGCTGTTTTCGAAGGGCGGCTATGTATCGGTGCCGGTCGTGGCGGCGGCGAAGGGAAAGTGCCCGGTCGTCGCGCATGAATCGGACTATACGCCCGGCCTTGCGAACAAGCTTGCCAAGCCGTTTGCGACGACGATCTGCGTCACGTTTTCGGACACGCTCAAGTTCGTGAAGCCGAAGGGCGTGCATACCGGCACGCCGATCCGGCCGGAGCTGTATCAGGGCAGCCGTGAAAGGGGCCTTGCGTTCACCGGGCTTTCCGGCAAAAAGCCGATCCTTTTGATGGTCGGCGGAAGCCTCGGCGCGCAGGCGGTCAACGAGGCGCTGCGAAAGGCGCTGCCGCTGCTGCTGCCGGACTTTGACATCGTGCATCTTTGCGGCGAGGGCAAGGTGGAGGAGGGCTTACAGGCCGACGGCTACCTCCAGTACGCCTACATCAACGAGCAGATGGCGGATCTTTTGGCAATGGCGGATATCGTGCTTTCGCGCGCGGGCGCGAACGCGGTGTTCGAGCTCTTGGCGCTGCACAAGCCGATGCTGCTGGTGCCGCTGACGAGCAAGTCCTCGCGCGGGGATCAGATTTTGAACGCCGGCTATTTTGAAAAGAACGGCTATGCGATGGTGCTGCCGCAAAGCGAGATGACAGCCGTGACGCTGTCCGAATCGCTGCACAAGCTCTATCGTGAGCGCGACGCCTACCGCAAGGCGATGGAAAACGCGGCGGGCGTGGACGGCACACAGGCGATCACCGCGATCATCAAGCAGGCGGCGAACGCATGACGGATCCGGTTTTCGACAATCTCATACAAGCGTTATCGACCGAAGCGGCAGGGGAAGCCCTGTCCGCTTTGTGTCCGTTGGCGAAAACCAAGGCGGGACGCGAGCAGATCGAGGCGGCCCTCGGCGATCACGCGCTGCTGCATACGCTGCTTTTGCAGGAATCCCCAAAGGTGCGCAAGAACACCTATCGCCTGCTCGGCGCGCTGCAAAACCCGGTCGATGCGGCGCTGCTTTGCCGTGCGCTCGAAACGGAAACGACGCTGTTTGCCGTACCGAGCCTCCTTCTGGCGCTCGGCGCGCTCGGGCAAAAGGACGCGCTGTTCGGGTACACGGTTCCGGCCTCGACCGGGCCGGAGACGGACAAGCATATCGCAGCGATCACGGCGGCGTATCAGAAGGCGACGGAGCAGTTTATGACCGCCCCGCGCGAGACCGTGTCGCGCCTTGCCGCCGCGCGGGAGATTCGCTGCTATGCGCCGCGGGGCTTTGAAAAGGAATTGCTGGCCGAGCTGGACGCGCTCGGCTTTACCGGCACGATCCAAAGCGGCGCGGTGCGCATCATCACGGCCGACATCGCGCGGGTCATGAAGGCGGACTGTCTTGTGGAGGCGCTGCTGCCGATTGCGGCGGAGGTGCCGCTCGACCCCGTTTCGATTGCGAAGGCGGCGGGCAAGTGCATCGGTTCGCGTTACCGCATCGAGCTGCGCGGCTACTTGAAGGATCGCGCCAAATTCATCGAACGGCTGAAAACGCGGCTCGACGGGATCAACAGCCCGTCGAATTACGACTGCGAGCTTCGGATCGAGTGCCGCAACACGACGGCGGATCTATTTTGGAAGCTGTGGAACGTGCCGGATGAACGCTATCCGTGGCGGGCGGGGACGATCCCCGCGTCGATGCACCCGGCGACGGCGTCGGCGCTCGCGTGGCGTTTGAAGGGCCTTTTGAACGGCAAGCGCGTATCGGTCATGGATCCGTTCTGCGGCAGCGGCACGCTGCTGTTCTGCATGGAAAGGGTCTGCGCGATCAAAAGTCTATTGGGCGTCGATCAAAGCGGCAAGGCCGTGGAGATCGCGCGGAAAAACGCCCGGGCAGGCGAAAGCAAGGCGCGGTTCGTGTGCCGGGATATTCTGCGCTTTACCGCCAAGCAGGGCGCGGATGTGGTAATTTCCAACCTGCCGTTCGGCAACCGCGTGGGCTCGCATCGGGATAACGAGCGGCTCTATGCAGCGTTTGTGCATAAGCTCCGCTACCTTGTGGCAGACGGCGGCACGGCGCTTTTGTACACGGCGGACGGCAAGCTGATGGAACGGCTTTTGCAGAACGAAAAGAGCGTGGAGCGCATCGAAACGCTGCGCACCGAGGCGGGCGGGCTGCAGCCGTGGATATTTATCGTCAAAAAACGGCAGATCAAGCCGACAGAATAACAGCTTTGGGAGGATGAAATATGGAAACAACCTTGCAGACGATATGGGAAGAATTCTTTGCGGCGCGCGACGCGATCCAAAGGATCTTTAAGATGGAGAGCGAATATACGTATCCGGTTTGCGCGGGGTTGTATGTCGGCGCGGGCAAGCCTGTGGACGAGGAACGGCTCGACGACTGTAAGCGCATGGTGAAGAGCTCGGTCGGTATCTTCTCGAACTTCCGGGGCATCGTGCAGCTGCCGCTGCTTTCGATGCTCGCTCTCGATGACGACCCGCAGGGCCGCTGGGAACGGACGCAGGCCAACTATCAGATCTTGAAGGAGCACTTTTTCGGCTCGGAATATCTGGCGCTTGTGGCGGCGCTTTTATGCGATTCTGCCAAGGATGCGGACGTATCGGCGCTTGCCGAGCGCGGCCGGACGCTGTATAACCGCATGAAGAAGGAGCATCCGTTTTTGACCGGGCAGGAGGACAGCGTGTTTGCGGTACTGCTGGCCGAGAGCGAACGCACTGACGACGAGCTGATCGCGGACATGGAGGCGTGCTACCGCCTGCTCGACGAGCGTTTCCCCAAGGGCGACGGGATGCAGACGGCGTCGCACATCCTGGCGATGCTGGACGGGAAGCCCGAGGAGAAGGCGGCGCGTGTGCTGGCGCTGTTTGACGCGCTGACTGCGGCAGGGTGCAAGTACGGCAAGGACCGCGAGCCGGCGATCCTGGCGGCGCTTTCGGCGCGGCCGGAGCCTGTGGAAACGCTGACGGAAGAAATCGCCGAAACCGACCGGTATTTCCAAGAGCAGAAGGGCTATCGCGGCGTTTTCGGGCTTGACCGGCGGACGCGCTCGATGCACGCGGCGATGCTCGTTTCCACCTACCATGCGCGCAAGGACGCTTCGGCACAGGGCGACGCTGTTTCGCACGCGGCGGCACAGCAGGCGGCGATCGGCACGATCGCGGCACAGCAGACGGCGATTGCCACGATTGCGGCGCAGCAGGCGGCTATGTGCGCGATCATTGCCAGCAGCGCGGCAGCCAGCGCGGCGGCCAGCACGTCGCATTGAATTTGCCGTGAAAACTTTCCGGTTTCGGATTGACAAACGCGCGGAGAATTGATACATTTAATTTTTGAGAGTTTTTCATAATTTCAGTAAGGGGACGAACGATGAGACAGAAATATTACATCACCACGGCAATCGCTTACGCTTCCGGCAAGCCGCATATCGGCAACACCTATGAGGCGGTATTGGCGGACGCCATCGCACGGTATAAACGCTATCAGGGCTATGATGTCTTCCTCCAGACCGGCACGGACGAGCACGGCCAGAAGATCGAGGACAAGGCCAAGGCCGAGGGCATTACGCCGAAAGCCTACGTGGATCGCGCCGCGGGCGAGATCAAGCGTATCTGGGACCTGATGGGAACAAGCTACGACAAGTTCATCCGCACGACCGACGCCGATCACGAAGCGCAGGTGCAGAAGATTTTCAAGCGCCTCTATGAGCAGGGCGATATCTATAAGGGCTACTACGAGGGCATGTACTGCGTTCCGTGCGAATCGTTCTTCACGATGTCGCAGCTGGTGGACGGCAAGTGCCCGGACTGCGGCCGCGAGGTCAAGCCTGCCAAGGAGGAAGCGTACTTTTTCAAAATGAGCAAGTATGCGCCGCGGCTGATCGACTACATCAATACGCATCCGGAATTCATTCAGCCCGTCGCGCGGAAGAACGAGATGATGAACAACTTCCTGCTGCCCGGCCTGCAGGATCTTTGCGTGTCCCGCACGTCGTTCAAGTGGGGCATCCCGGTCGATTTCGATCCGAAGCACGTGGTCTATGTTTGGCTCGACGCGCTTGTGAACTACATCACCGGCATCGGCTATGACTGCGACGGCAACTCGACCGAGCAGTTCAAGGCGCTTTGGCCTGCCGACCTGCATCTGATCGGCAAGGATATCATCCGCTTCCATACGATCTACTGGCCGATCTTTTTGATGGCGCTCGATCTTCCGCTGCCGAAGCAGGTGTTCGGCCATCCGTGGCTTTTGCAGGGCGGCGGCAAGATGAGTAAGTCCAAGGGCAACGTGCTGTATGCCGACGATCTTTGCGACCTGTTCGGCGTGGACGCGGTGCGCTATTTTGTGCTGCATGAGATGCCGTTTGAGAACGACGGCGTGATCACGTGGGACCTTTTGATCGAGCGGCTGAACGCCGACCTTGCGAACACGCTCGGCAACCTTGTGAACCGCACGGTCGCTATGTCGAATAAATACTTCGGCGGCGAAGTCAAAAAGACCGGCGTCACCGAGCCGGTAGACGACGAATTAAAGGCCGTGGCGACCGGCTGTGCCGCCAAGGTCAACGCCGACATGGATGAGCTGCGCGTAGCGGACGCGCTGACCGAGGTGTTCGGCCTGTTCCGCCGCTGCAATAAATACATCGACGAAACCGCGCCGTGGGCGCTGGCAAAGGATCCCGAAAAGGCGGATCGCCTCTCGGAAGTCCTCTACAACCTTGTCGAAAGCATCGCCATCGGCGCAAGCCTTCTGCGCTCGTTCCTGCCGACGACGGCGGATAAGGTACTGGAGCAGCTCAACACCGCGCCGCGGGCCTTGGACAAACTGAACGCGTTCGGGCTGTACGAATCCGGCACAAAGGTGACGGACAAGCCGGAAATCCTGTTTGCGCGTATCGACCCGAAGGTGCTGCAGCCGAAGATCGAAGCGATCGAGGAAGCGCAGCGCGCGGCGGCGGCCCCGAAGGAGGAGCCGAAGTTCGCCCCGTATAAGCCCGAAATCGAGTTTGCGGATTTTGAAAAGCTCGACCTGCGCCTTGCGAAGATCACCGCATGTGAGGAGGTCAAGCGTTCCAAGAAGCTATTGAAGCTGACCGTTTCGCTCGGCAATGAGGAGCGCACGGTTGTGTCCGGCATCAAGAA
>CAMHJE010000159.1:0-5653 GCA_946185305.1 uncultured Clostridia bacterium
ACCGGTATTGACCTGATGTCGATCAATCTGCTTTTGGAAAACGAAACGGACCCGGTCGTATGGCGAGGCCCGATCATTGCGGGCGCCGTTAAGCAATTCTGGACCGAAGTGATTTGGTCGGATGTTGATTTTATGTATGTAGATATGCCGCCGGGAACCGGCGACGTGCCGCTGACCGTATTCCAGTCCCTTCCCATTGACGGCATCGTGATCGTCACTTCTCCGCAGGAGCTTGTCGGCATGATCGTACAAAAGGCCGTCAAGATGGCCGAAATGCTGCATCTGCCTATATTAGGCGTTGTAGAAAACTATTCTTACTTCGAGTGCCCGGATTGCGGAAAACGTCATAAACTGTTCGGTGACAGTCATCTTGATCAGATCGTTTCGCAATATGGAATCGACACCGTATGCCGCATTCCGATCCAGCCGAAGCTGGCCGAAGCGTGTGACGCCGGATTGATCGAGTTTTACGAAGGAGATTGGCTTGCTACGTTATCAGAAAAGATTACCAAGCTGTAAGCCTTTTGACTGCCCGGAAGGAGGAAATTGATCTTGAAACCGTATCAAGAAATGAATCGCGAAGAGCTGATCGCAGAAAAAGAGATCGTTTGCCGGCAGATAGAACAAAAACGCAGTCTGCATTTACAGTTGGATATGTCCCGTGGAAAGCCCGGCAAGGAGCAGTTGGCATTGTCGATGGATATGCTTTCCGACTTGCAATCTGTTGAAGATTGTTTCGACGATAATACCGACGCCAGAAATTACGGATGCTTGACCGGGTTGCCTTCTGCAAAGGCGCTTTTTGCCGATATTCTCGACACGACGCCGGATCATATCTTTGTCGGCGGAAACGCGAGTCTGCAGCTGATGTATGACCTGATTGCAAAGGCCTATACCCACGGTCTGCTCCACAGTCCCTCGCCTTGGAGCCGTCGCAGTACGGTACGGTTTCTCTGCCCTGCCCCCGGCTATGACCGGCATTTCCGTATTTCCGAAACATTCGGCATGGAGATGATCCCGGTTGCCATGACGCCGGATGGGCCGGATATGGACGTTGTCGAGCAATGGGTCAAGGATCCCAACGTGCTCGGTATGTGGTGCTGTCCCAAGTATTCCAACCCGGATGGCATTATATACAGCGAAGAAACCGTGCGTCGCATTGCTGCGCTTCATCCGGCTGCGCCGGATTTTACGGTCATATGGGATAATGCCTACTGCATCCATGAATTTGACGGTGACTACGTGCCTTTCCCGGATATTCTGTCACTTTGCGAAAAGGCCGGTAATCCGGACATGGTATATGAGTTTGCCTCCACCTCAAAGATCACCTTCCCCGGCGCAGGTATTTCCTGCATGGCTACCTCCAAGGACAATCTTGCGTATCTGACAAAGCTGATCGGCGCGCAGATTATCAGTTATGATAAACTGAATCAGATTCGGCATGTTCGTTTTCTGAAGGATAAGGCGAATACGCTTGCCTTGATGAAACAGCATGCATCGCTGCTGAAGCCGCGCTTTGATGCGGTGCTTGATGCGCTCGATAAGGAAATCAAGCCGCTTTCTATTGCCAACTGGACAAAGCCCAAGGGCGGGTATTTCATCAGTTTGTTTGCTATGCCCGGAACCGCAAAACAAACACTGTCTCTTGCAAAGGAGCTCGGCGTAACGATGACGAATGCCGGTGCTACTTACCCATACGGCCAGGACCCGTTTGACAGCAACATTCGTATTGCGCCGAGTGTGCCGTCTTTGGACGAGTTGAAGGAAGCCGTATCCGTTCTCTGCCTCTGCTTGCGATTCACCGCATTGGAACAGTACTTAAAAACCGTACAATAAAGGAGAAACGAACATGGAAATCAAAGAGCAAATCAAACAGACAAAGGAACGGAAAAAGGGGTTTGTAAAGGCTTTGCCCAACGATCAGCGACGTCTGCTGAAGCTGTATGAGCAGGCCAAGGCCGGTGAAAAACGGTCGTTGATCGGAATCGGCGTATGGGTGGCGTTGCTGATCATTGCCTACGTCGTCATCAGTCTTGTTCTCCCGTACGCATACAATTGGATCTGGAACGGCATGGTTGCGCTCGTACTGATCGCAGGCGGAACAGCGTTGCTCCTGTTCCTGCGCAAATCCTATAAGGAAAAGGCGCAGGCGCTTGCAAGTGCGATCACGGATTATGTCCACGAGTACGAAGGTATCAAGGACCGTATCCGTCAGCTTGAAAAAGCCGAAAAGGAACGCGCCGATGCCGCTCGCAAAGCCGAGCGTGCCGAAGAGCGTGCAAGGGTCGCCCGTGAAAAGGCAGAACGGGAAGCTGCCTTGGCGCATGAACAGGCAGAACGGGCCCGCAAAGAAACGGAAGCGGCACTTGGCGTACAGGCACCTGTTACCGACGATCTGCCCGAAACGGAAGAACAGCCCGCAGAGCCGGAGCCTGTTGCTGAACCGGTTCCCGCCGAGCCTGTCCCTGCAATAACGGAACAGACTATTGAGCCCGCTGAACCGACGCCCCTTGAAGAAGCGGTCGCTGCTTTCGAGCCCGTTTGGGAATCTGCAGAAGAATCCACGGAATCTGCGTGTGAAGCCGTTGAAGAAGCAAAGGAAAGCGCGTGCGAATGTGCCGCACAAGCTGCCGAAACGATCAGCGAATCCTCCGAAGCCATTGAGGATGCAGTGGAAACCTTTACTTCTGAAGAATCGCTTCCCGAAACGCCGGAACAAATTGTCGAAGATGCAAAGGATGCGTTCTCCGAAATTGTCGAAGATGTGAAGGAAGCCGAATAATCGTCTATAAATATACAGTTAAGGGAGAGCGACAACGCCGCTCTCCCCTTTCATATGCGAAACAATTATTCGGTTAACTGCCCCATCTTTTGTGCAATCATGTTGCCTCGATATGCCTTTTCCTCCGTTACATCCCGAACGACCTGCAATTCCGGCGGAAACTGCACGTTTGGATGGTCTTCCGTCAGCTGCACATCTAAGATTGCAAGCGTGGGAGAACCGGCATAGGTATCGATTGTCATATATTGCCCGTCATATTTCATGCAATATCGCCGTTTTGTGATTGATCCGAACAAAGGATCCACCTCTGAAATCAGCTTCACATATTCTTTTTGAGACAGCATGCGCTCTCGCTCAATGCGCTCCACAGCAGATATCTGTTGTTTTTCAATGTAGTAATAGGCGGTGCTGCCCTGACTCTGCACTTTCCTTGCACGACGCTCCGTGCCATAGGATTTGCTGAGCAGATAGGATTGCGTGATCAGCTGCTCTACCGGCGAATAGGCGGAAAGGTTTTGGGGATCTGCGCGACGAATTAAAAACTTCCGCTCGCTCTGTGTAGGCGGTGTTTCGCCCAGCACCTTATAGATCTCATTCATAGCTTTCCGGATCTTATTATCGAAATTGTAGGAATTACCGATAATGACACGATTCGGATGCTTCTGCCAGCTTAAAAGAGCCTGTTCCTCCTTCTCCCTGGCCTGCTCCAACGTTTCATACCGAGCAGCGTTGTTGTAGCTGTACGCATACTCGGCGCCGTTTGCAGAAGATACCAAATGGATCACCGCATCGTAAGAATCCAATATTTCTTGCTCTGTCAATGAAAAGCTGTTTACAATCGTATCGAATTCAGCTTGTGAAACGTAGGCTTTATTGTCGAGCACGCCCCTGTCGCAGATAATCAGCACCTTATCCTCCGGAACAAGCTGTGCAGCCTTAGCCGCCATGCGTTCCTTTTGGAGCTGAGAATCCACTACAAAGAACTGAAAATCGTACATGGACAGACAATTTCCGAACGGCTTGATACCAAAGCCGGAAATCAGCTCCGTCGCTGCCTCCGGCGCGATTAGCACACGATAGCCACGTGCGGTCAATTCCTTGACAAGCCGGGTCGTCAATGTCGTTTTTCCGCCGGCGGGGCCGCCGGTCATTACGATTTTGGTGATCTTCTTCATTCTCTTCCTCTCCCCTTTGCTCTGTCAACAGCGTACCACCATATTATGGAAATTGCAAGCGTAAAGTAAAAAAGCGCCGGAGGCCCGACGCTTTGTCATGTTCAGTTGGCAGGATTTGATCCGTTCGGATACAAAATTTCAAGGTTGCCGAAATTGATATCGCCCTTCAGGTATGCAATTTGACTCGCATCTGTTCGGGGTTCGCCTTTTACGCGAAGTGCGGCAAACGCTGTGTCAGAATCCTTATACAGACGGACATTCTCCGGCATCAGTACAATGACGTTGCCGAAATTGACTTCGATGTTCAGAACGGGATTGTTTTCAAAGGTTTGGACATTTCGTAGATCAATTCGATGATCGCCGAAATTTGTCTCTACATCCATGCCACGCAGAATGTCATACGGATAAACGATACTGCTGCTGCCGAAATCCAACTCTGCTTTAAGAAAATTATCCGTATCGCTGTATTCGCTGACACGATGCGCCGGTTTGCCGTTGATCGTGACATAGCTTTTCGATTCGGAATTGATCACACCGAGCTTTTCGAGCAAGATCCGAACAAGATACGCAATAGCAAGTACAAGCAAGATCACATACCATTTGATTTCAAACGGCACGCCCCATCCGAACCAAATAAATTCATAAATGCCGACGACCATGCAGGCGATACCGAAAATGATATTTTTACGAACACGCATCAAGCCCAAGGAGAATACGGCAATCGGCCATATATAATTCCAGACGTTGATGCCGTCTCGATTGAAAAGCGGTGTCGTTGATCGAACAATCAGCATCACGCAAATCAGAATCGCCATGATACAGACGCATACGCTGTGCCACCGGTCATGATGATCCAGATGCAGTTCAAATCTAGACTTTCCGTCTTCTTCGTTTTCCGGTTCCTTGTCCAGAACAACCACATGCGGTTCTATCGGCTTGATACCGAGAAGCTCATCCGTGGTGATGCCGAATAGATCTGCCAATATCGGCAGCGTTGTAATATCCGGACATGCCAAATCATTTTCCCATTTGCTGACAGCCTGCGCAGAAACGCCGACCTTTTCCCCCAGCTGTTCCTGTGTCCAGCCTTGGTTTTTACGCAGCATCGCAATCCGTTTGCCGAGCGTCATTTGCTGTTCCATTATCTTTTCCTCCCTCTTTCGAATGAAATGATTGTAGCTAATTCAAACCGCTTATTCCACAACCTATCGGTTGAATCACGCAACCGCACTGGTTGATCGGCAATTTTCTTCTCTCCACTATCGGTTGTATGAATTTATTTTAGCCTTTTTGTTTACAAAGGTCAATCTTTTTAGTATAATGACTGTAAATATTGTACCCAATTGACAGCATGAACGGAGGCTTTTATGGCGCTCAGAACCATTCGAAAAGAAAATGATCCCTGCTTATATATCCCCTGCCGGGAGGTCAAGCGATTTGACGCGCGGTTGTCAACCTTAATTGATGATATGATCGAAACCATGCACGATGCCGACGGCGTCGGGCTGGCCGCGCCGCAGGTAGGTGTGCTGCGCCGCGTCGTTGTCATTGATATAGGGGACGGTCCGATTGAAATGGTCAATCCCAAGATTTTGGAAAGCTCCGGCGAACAGGGCGGCATGGAGGGCTGTCTCAGTTTTCCCGGGAAAAGCGGATATGTGGTTCGTCCCAACTATGTCAAGGTAGAGGCCTATGA
>CAMHJE010000160.1:0-5479 GCA_946185305.1 uncultured Clostridia bacterium
CCCCGATCCCACGCCGGGCGGCAACGAAAATCCCGATCCCACGCCGGGCGGCAATGAGAACCCCGATCCCACGCCGGGCGGCAATGAGAATACCGACCCCACGCCGGGCGGCAATGAGAACCCCGATCCCGCGGAGGGCGGCAATGAGAATACCGACCCCACGGAAACCGGTAACGAGAACAATAATCCCATACCGGGTGAAAATGGGAACAACGAATCCACGCCGGCGCAGCAGCCGGATCCGAAGCCGAACCCGTAACCAAAGCAGCCGTCCCGTCCTTACGGGGCGGCTTTTGTGAAACCGGCAGAATTTTGACAAGTTTAGGAATTTTACGGCCGGGCGGTGGAAAAAACGGCAGCGGGATGGTATAATAACAAATACAAAAGGAATACGGCGTCTTAGGCGCCGGGATGCGGAGGACACTATGGGAAAGATGCGGTTGACAGCGCAGATCGGCGGCACGACGGAGGGATTTTGCCTCGTCAAGTCGGTCGCGGCCCGCACGGATGTGAAGGGCAGCGAGTATCTGGATTTCGTTTTGGCGGACAGCGAGGGCGAGTGTGTCGCAAAGCTGTGGAATTACAGCCGCGCGTATCACGGCGTATTCGAGCCGGACGATATCATCAAGGTTCGCGGCTCGGTGCAGATCTGGAAGGACAACGAGCAGTTCAAGATCGACCGCATTCGCCATGTCACGCCGGAGGACGATGTGGATATGAACGAGCTTGTCCCGTGCGCGCCGTTCGATCCGGTCGCCATGTACGACGAGCTGTATGACATCGCACAGAACTTCAAGGACGATGATCTGCGCCGCCTTGTGCAGTACCTGCTGCGGGAGAACCGCGAACAGCTGCTGCTGTTCCCCGCAGGCGTCAAGCTGCATCACGCGACGCGCTCCGGCCTCCTGCACCACACGCTTTCGGTTGTGCACATGGCGCAGAGCATCTTACAGCTTTATCCGTGGCTGAACGGCGATCTGCTGCTGGCAGGCGCGACGCTGCACGATATCGGCAAGCTCGTTGAGCTGGATACCGGCACGCTCGGCCTTGCGGGCGCGTATACGGCCGCGGGGCAGCTGTTAGGCCACATCAGCATCGGCATGTCGATGGTGGCGCAGGCCGCCGAGGTCACGATGGTCCCGCCCGAAAAAGTCATGCTTGTTGAGCACATGCTGTTGTCGCACCACGGCAATCCCGAATACGGCAGTCCGCGCCTTCCGATGGTGCTGGAGGCCGAGGTGCTTTCGGTCTGCGACCTTTTGGACAGCCGGCTTTATGAAATGCACGCCGCGCTCGAGACCGTCGCCTCGGGCGGGTTCACAGAACGGATCTGGGCGCTCGACAATCGACAGCTCTATAAGGAATAAAATGCAATAAACCGGAAGTTGCCATCCCAAAAGGACGCTTTTCGGAGCATAAACAGAACCGGACTGTGAAATCGTCCGGTTCTGTTCTTACAGTCATTTTGCTACGCGAGGCGCTTGATCGGCATCGGCAACGGCTTTTTAAGCGGGAGCCGCCCTCTATGCGGGGCGCCTTACCGGTTCCGGCAGCGGCAGCACGAGGTCGGACGACCGTTCTGGATCGCCTGCACGATCTCCAGACATTCGCCGAACCGCTGATAGTGCACGATCTCGCGCTCGCGCAAAAACGCCAGCGGCTCCAACAGCTGCGCATTGTCGGTCATGTTCATCAGGTGCTCATACGTAGCCCGCGCCTTCTGCTCGGCTGCACCTTGCGATGCGCTACATTTTGGGGCTTTTGACACGCTTTTTCAGAAATTCCAGTGGATTTCGATCAATTGTTCGGATGTTTGGGGAATGCGCCTACCGATGCGAACATAGTCAATCAGCGTTTCAACAATCGGGCGGTTGAGGCTCTCGAACGCGGTATAGCGGTCGATCAGCTCTTTTCGATGATCGCCTTCGATCGCTTGCTGATCCAGTAAATCAAGCTGATTCTGCAATTCAAGGATTTGCTTTTCTGCACGACTGCGATCGATAGAAAGTCCTTTTGCCAATTCCGCAAAGTCCGGATCGGAAAGGTATCCACGCACCTTATCCATATAGAGATCGCGCAAACCTTTGCCATATTCCTCAATGCGCTTTTGATAGGCCTCGAGATCGACCTGCAGGCGTTCTCTTTGCCGCTTCAGATCCTGTTGAAATTCCACCTTTTGCAGCAATTCATCCTTGTCAAGATAGGCATCGGATAGGCGATGCAGCTCATCCAATACGGCTTGCTCCACCTTTTTGACTGAGACAAAGGTTCCCGGACAGGAATCCTGCGCAACATGATGGTTCGGGCACTCCAAATAATACATTCCATGACACTTATGAGATCGTAGAGTATAACCGCAATATGCACATCGTGCCTTCTTTGCAAACAGCCCGATCTGACCGCTGGAAAACGGCTTTGCTTTTGCTTTCAGCATCAATTGCACGGTATCCCACAGTTCGCGTTCTATAATCGGTTCATGTGTGCCTTCCACCACATACCATTGGTCCTTCGGACGCGGTTTGTTTTGCTTCGTCTTATAGGACACGCTGCCGTATTTTCCCTGCACCATATTGCCGATGTAGATCTCGTTGGTCAGCATATCCGCGATTGCAAAATACTTCCAGAAGGTACTGTTTTTGCTCTTGGGTCCCTTGTAACGCAATCCTTTCTGCCGTTTGTACTCGGTTGGGTTCGGAATGCCGCGGTCGTTCAGAATCCGCGCAATCGCCGTTTTACCATAGCCCTGTGCAAACAGAGAGAATACCTCCTGCACGACCGCCGCGGCTTCTTCATCGATCAACAAATGGCCTTTTTGATCGGGATCCTTTCGGTAACCGTAGAGCGCAAAAGCACCGATGTGATATCCGTTTACGCGGCGATTGGTCAGAACGCTGCGAATGTTATCCGACATGTCCTCAAGATACCACTCGTTGACAAGTCCATTGATCTGTCGGGATTTTTTGTTTCCCTTGTTTGCGGTGTCTGCGTTGTCAACGATGCTGACAAATCGGATGCCCCACATGGGGAAAAGTCCGTGGATGTACTTTTCAACCAGTTCCAGTTCTCTGGTAAAGCGCGATTGTGTTTTACAGAGAACAATATCAAACTTTTTCGCTTCGGCGTCTTTCAAAAGCTGTTGAAATGCCGGACGCCTTCGATCTGACCCAGTGTAATCGTCATCACTGTAAATCCTGTAAATTTCCCACCCCTGTTCCTGTGCATACTGCGACAGCATAAGCTTTTGATTCTGAATGCTGTTGCTGTCGTCGGTCTCAAATTGTTTGTTTCTATCTTCTTCGGATAGGCGGCAATAGATTGCTGTTTTCATGAATGCCTCCTTCGAAGATAGGACAACCTCGCATTGCGTATTGTAGCACAGGTCAGCGGAGAATCAAAATATGCGAATCGGACGACCGCATGCCGCATTGGCTTTCTCCATCTGATTGATGTACCGTACAATTGCGTTGTTGAAACCTTCTTTGATTCCGATATCATCCGGACTTTTGAACACACTGCAAGGTTGGTTTGTGATTCCTGTCTCTTGCTTCATCCGCACACCTCTTTCCTATGAATTGACAGTAATCCATATGAATTTCCGATGTTTTTTAGCACGGAAAACACGAATGCAATCATTGTTTCACCTTGCGAAGCAGACTGTAAGATCTGCCATGCGGGCTGCCGCAGATGCAGCACGGATGCGTGATCGAATCGAACGGATCACTACGCTGAATCCAGAAGGCGTCCGTGGAAAGATAATCTTTCAAACATCGCGAACAAAGAACACGGATATCAATGTTGCCGAACAGTCCGATTCCCATGCTGACTAAAAGCGCTTGATCAATCAGTTGCAGCGTAACAGCATCAACTTTTCCAATCTTATGCGAGAAAAATCTTGATTTGGAAATTGTACGAAGCTGCTCCAACATTACAATAGACTCATAACGCAATCCCGTGCCCGCGTCCTGCTTGACCGGAACATGCGTCGGAAGCTCCAAGCGCTTCTGTTTGGAAGAGATCGCAGCCACAGTCACAGTTGGACTGTATTGATTGATAAATGCGTTCGAAACGATCACCACGGGGCGGACGCCGCTCTGCTCAGAGCTGACAGCATTGGACAGGTCGGCGAGATAGATTTCGCCGCGTTGAAATTGGTTTTCCATCGGAACAACCTCCTCATTGTTATGTAAAGCACGGTGCCTGCACATCGTGCGCAAATCTGCGTCCGTTTATGGCTCTCGCCCATGGGAATCACACCCCTCCGAATCCCTCGAAGCTGCCCCCACAGCGTGCGACGGTTTGATCACGCTCAAGCTATGGCCGGGCAGATGTATCCTTTTGCGATACCTCGCTCACCGTTTGGGTCATGGCAAAGCAACCGACAGAATCGTTTCAACGAACGGTATTCAGTTGTCGAGGTGGCAGGACAAACAATTGCCCTTCACTTATATATCCGAAAAAATTGCCGAAAACCGACAGATTGAAAACGTATGGAATCTATAGTAATCTATGAAACAGTAGGTAGATCAAGCTTTGGACTATTAGGGGAATATTATTTGAGATTCATCGCATATTAGTCTGTAATGATGCTACGAGAGATCGCACGCATCAACTTGCATGTAAAATGCAAGGAAGGCAGGTGTTGAATCTGCCATGGAGGCACGAAATTGTTCTCTGTGCCTCCTTTGTCATTTAATAAAAAAGTCCAGCACTTTCGTGCTGGACTTTTCGTACAGGCTCAACACCTGTCTCACTTGCAAAACTGCAATCTGATGTGTATGATCTCTCACAACATCATCTTTTATAGCATAGAATATTATCACAAAGTCTTCAACTTGTCAAGTGCTATTTTATAGAGAATAACATTTCTTCTTTTCTATATATTTCGACATAGCCATCTGTGGATATTTTAATAGCAATTCCATAATTTGATAGCTTTTTAGCAGCTGCTCCACGTCCTCCTTCGGATGAGCCACTATCATTCTTGATTATTGCACCAGCAGCACAAATGTTGCCTGCTGCATCCAGTATGCAGGCTCCATCCATAGATACAAGTTCAGCTCTAAGTTTTCGATCAATAATCGAAAAATTATCATCTATTATTAATGCGGATATTGCAGCACGTTTTAGCAAAATTCTATTTATCTCATCCGATGACATGTTTTTTGCAAGTTTACGTTGAGTTAATTCAGGTATGCTTATACCGTTTAATAGATAATCCGCATCATCCAAAATATCTTCCGTATTATTACTTGTTAACAATTCGATATCATCAACTACAGACACTATACCTCCAGTATGAGCAAATGAAACATCAAGAACAGTGGAATAGATACTCTCAATCAGAGTTTTATTCATAATATGTTCTTTAACCGAATTATTAAATGCGGTAAAGCTAACATTTAACCATTTTAGATTTCGTTTAACAAAACAAAGTTCTCCTCGTTTCGATAATAATATGTCTCCGTTGCTGAGAAGAAAT
>CAMHJE010000161.1:0-5458 GCA_946185305.1 uncultured Clostridia bacterium
TCCCGCAAAATCGAGGATGCTGCTGATATGCGCCGCGCCGTCCGTATCCTCATACAGATAGACGAACGCATAGCCCGCCTGCGGATCCGCGGTGACCGTACCTGATTCGCAGAAGATGCAGTACTGCATGCCCGATGCGGACTGCGTCGAAAGCAGCGCGACCGGCGCAAAGCTTGCCCCGAGGACCTCCGAAAGCGCCGCATCGAGTTCGGCGGAGAGCTCCTTCGTTACGACAGGCGATTCCGCCCGGGACCATCCGCCCATCGGCAGATCGGTATAGGTGCGCACGCCGGACATGATGACGTCGGTAAGCGTCACCTTTTTATCAAGATCCTCGTGAAGCAGAACGATCGCATACAGATCCTGCGAATCGGGCGCCGCGATCGAGGTTTCGCACAGGAACGCGTGATTCGTTCCGTTGACCTTCTGACTGCCGATATAGGCGACCGGCGTGTATTTGACGCCGACGGTCGTGTCCGAAATCTTTTTGAACAGCTTCTGCAGCTTCGAGGCGATCTCCGGGGTCTTGGGTCTGACCCATGCGCCTGTCGCTTCCTCTGTGGGCGCGGCGGTCGGCTCCTCGGTCGGTTCCTCGGTCGGTTCCGCGGTCGGCTCTTCGGTCGGCTCCGCAGTCGGTTCCTCGGTCGGCTCCGCAGTCGGCTCCTCGGTCGGTTCCTCGGTCGGTTCTTCCGTCGGCTCCGCAGTCGGTTCCTCGGTCGGTTCCGCAGTCGGTGCCGCAGTCGGTTCCGCGGTCGGTGCCGCAGTCGGCGCCGCAGTCGGCGCTTCGGTCGGCTTCGGCGTTGCGGTCGGAACCGGGGTCGCGGTCGGAACCGGGGTTGCGGTCGGGACCGGGGTTGCGGTCGGCGCCGGGGTGTCCGTGGGTTTCGGCGTCGGTGTTTCGATCGGTTCGCCCGGCGGGTTCAGCTCGGCGTCGAACTCAACGACCTGCCGCACAGAGAACTCGCCCTGCGCGTTCATATCCAGCCAGACGAACGAATACCCGGTTTCCGGATCGGGAACGACGGGCGTCGATTCTGCGGCGATGAGGAAGGAAAGTCCCGAAGATACCTTTGTTCCGCACAGTGCGACCGGCGTATACGTCACGCCGAGCAGTCCCGAAACCGCTTCGTTGAACCCTTTTTTAAGTTCCTCGGTGAGAACGGGATCATCCGCCTGCTCATAACCGTCGGCTTCGTCCATGCCGGTCTGAACGGCGGAACGGCAGATGTCGATGATGCGGACGTCGCCGTCGCGTTCTTCATACAGGAAAACCAGCGCGAAGGTTTCGCGCGCGCCGGGGTAAACCACGGTCGCTCTCGTCAGGAACGTGTGCACGGTTCCGGTCACGACCTGTCTGCCGAGGTACGCGACGGGAACGTAGTTCACGCCCAAAAGACCCGTGAACGCCTTTTGAAAGAGCGCGAGCGCTTCTTCGGTCAGCGCGGGCGTGTCCGCCGTTTCCCACTCGGAGGGATCGACGTCGATCTCCGCGTCCTCCTCGTCCTCTGCGGGCGCGGGCGTAACCGCGGCGTCCTCCGTGGGCTGCGAATCCGGCCCGGACGGGATCGGCTCGCCGCCCGTGCAGGCAGTCAAAAGGGACAGTACCAGCAAAAGCGCGATACCGAAAGCAATCCATTTTTTCATGATGATCCACCTGATTCCTTTGTATAAGTGGCAGCGCATCGCTGCAAATCTACAGTTTGCGGCATCGTGTCCAACAAATGTCCAACAATCGATCCGTTTTTCAAAAAAACGCGATATGTGCCCTGCCGACGGAAGGTTTCAACAGGGAATCCGGGACGTGTTTTTCCGCCGTTATTGCCAATGACGATCGATTCTGATATACTGTTACAGTTATTTCAAGAACGTTCCGCTGTTTTGACCTTCATCCCGGACGGAATGCTTTCTTGATCGTTTCCGGCGCGTTTCATTGCCGCGGAACCGAAAGATTCAGATCATACAAAAGGATAACAAGGAGGAACCATGGCCAACACCATCGATTTCAAGGTGATCGACGAGATCCTCTCCCGCCGCCCGCGGGACGAACGTTCGACCATCGCGATCCTGCAGGACATTCAGGAAGTGTTTCACTATCTGCCGCGCGAGGTATTTCCGTATGTGGCAAGCGCGATCGGCGTCGGCGAAGCGCGCCTGTACGGCGTTGCGACGTTCTATGAAAATTTCTCTCTGGAGCCGAAGGGAAAGTACGTCATCCGCTGCTGCGACGGGACGGCATGTCACGTGCGCAACTCGCTTCCGATCTTAAACCGCCTGCGCGAAACGCTCGGGCTGTCCGAAGAGAAGAAGACCACGGACGATCTGAACTTCACCGTGGAAACGGTCTCCTGCCTCGGCGCATGCGGACTGGCGCCCGTCATGACCGTCAACGGCAAGGTCTATCCCGCCATGACGCCCGAAAAGGCGGATGAACTGCTTTCCGAGCTGAAATCGGAAATCGAAAAGGAGGGATCCGGACATGACGCATAAGCTGCAATCGAGAAGCGAACTCGCCGCGCTGCGCAATGCGTGCAAGCAGGCGTTTGCCGCGGAAAAAACAAAGATCCTCGTCTGCGGCGGCACGGGCTGTGTTGCGGGCGGTTCTCTCGACATTTATGCAAGACTGCAGGAGCTTCTGAACGAGAGAGGCATTCCGGCGGAGGTCGAGCTTGCGGAAGAGCCGCACGGCGACGTCGTCGGCATCAAAAAGAGCGGCTGCCACGGTTTCTGCGAAATGGGTCCGCTCGTGCGCATCGAGCCGAACGGATGGCTGTACACGAAGGTCAAGCTGTCCGACTGCGAGGAGATCGTCGGCGAAACGATCGAAAACGGTCGCTTCATCGAGCGTCTCGGCTATAAAAAAGAGGGCGAAGTCATCAAAAAGCAGGAGGACATCCCCTTCTATAAAAAGCAGACCCGCATGGTGCTCGAATCGTGCGGTCACATCAACGCCGGCTCCATCCGCGAATATCTCGCGCTGGACGGCTACAGCGCGCTGGAAAAATGCCTGTTCGAGCTGAGCCCGGACGACATCATCCGCGAGGTTTCCGAATCGAACCTGCGCGGCAGAGGCGGCGGCGGATTCCATACCGGCGAGAAGTGGGCGTCCTGCGCAAGGCAGAAGGCGAACCCGAAGTACATCGTGTGCAACGGCGACGAGGGCGATCCCGGCGCGTTCATGGACCGCTCCATCATGGAGGGCGATCCGCACCGTCTGATCGAGGGCATGATCATCGCGGGTCTCGCGATCGGTTCGTCCGAAGGTTACATCTACGTGCGCGCAGAGTACCCGCTGGCGGTCGAACGCCTTCAGACGGCGATCGCGCAGGCGGAGGAATACGGCATCCTCGGCGAAAACATTCTCGGCACGGACAAGCGCTTTTCGATCCACATCAACCGCGGTGCAGGCGCATTCGTCTGCGGCGAAGGTTCGGCGCTGACGGCGTCCATCGAGGGCAAGCGCGGCATGCCGCGCGTCAAGCCGCCGCGCACGGTCGAACACGGTCTGTTCGACATGCCGACCAATCTCAATAACGTCGAGACCTACGCAAACGTGCCGATGATCATCAACCGCGGCGCGGCGTGGTATCGTTCCGTCGGTCCGGAAAACAGCCCGGGCACGAAGGCGTTTGCGCTGACCGGCAAGATCAACAACACGGGTCTGATCGAGGTTCCGATGGGCACGACGCTGCGCGAGGTCATCTTCGACATCGGCGGCGGCATGCGCGACGGCGCCGCGTTCAAAGCGGTTCAGATCGGCGGACCTTCCGGCGGATGCCTCACCGAAAAGGATCTGGATATCCCGCTCGACTTCGATTCGCTGAAAAAGGTCGGCGCGATGATCGGCTCCGGCGGTCTCGTCGTCATGGACGAGCATACGTGCATGGTGGAGGTGGCGCGCTTCTTCATGAACTTCACGCAGAACGAATCCTGCGGCAAGTGCGTGCCGTGCCGCGAAGGCACGCGCCGCATGCTGGAGATCCTCGAGCGGATCACGGCGGGCAACGGCACCGAAGAGGACATCGATCTGCTGCTCGAGCTTGCGGACACCGTTTCGAACACCGCGCTGTGCGGGCTCGGAAAGACCGCGCCTTCGCCGGTCGTGTCCACGATACAGAACTTCCGCGAGGAATATCTCGAGCACGTTCGCGACAAGCGCTGCCGCGCGCATGTGTGCAGCAAGCTGAAGCGGTTCGTGATCGATCCCGATCTGTGCCGCGGCTGCTCGAAATGCGCGAGAAACTGCCCGGTCGATGCGATCAGCGGCGTTTTGAAATCCCCCTACACGATCGATCCATCGAAGTGCATCAAGTGCGGCGCGTGCAAAACGAACTGCTCGTTCGGCGCCGTCAGAGAGGAGTATTGAGCCATGCAGATCACAAACATGATGGAAGTCAACGGCGTTCCCGTTCGGATCGAAAACGAGAGAAACCTTTTGGAAGTGATCAGCAAGACCGGCATCAAGCTGCCCGTGTTCTGCTATCATTCCGATCTGTCCATTTACGGCGCATGCCGGATGTGCATGGTCGAAGACGACCGCGGACGGCTGATGGCGGCATGCTCCACCGTTCCGAAGGCGGGCATGAAGATCAAAACCAACACGGACCGCCTGTTCCGCTACAGAAGAAACATCCTCGAGCTGCTGCTTGCCAATCACTGCCGCGACTGCACGACCTGCCAGAAGAGCGGAAACTGCACACTGCAGGACCTTGCGGCGCAGTTCGGCATCCATACGATCCGGTTTGAAAACAATAAGGAAAAGACAGAGCCGGATACCTCGTCATACAGCATTGTACGCGATCCGTCCAAGTGTATTCTGTGCGGCGACTGCGTGCGTGAGTGCAACGAGATCCAGAACATCGGCGCGATCGACTTTGCAAACCGCGGCTCGGAAGCGATCATCACCACCGCGTTCGGTCAGCCGATCCTGGAATCCGCGTGCGTGCACTGCGGACAGTGCGCGGCGGTCTGTCCCACGGGCGCGATCATCGTCAGAGACGATACCCGCACCGTATGGAAGATGCTGGATGATCCCAAGACCTTCGTCACCTGCGAGATCGCGCCGGCGGTGCGCGTCGGCATCGGTCGGGAACTGGGGCTCGGCGACGACGAAAACGCGATGGGGCGCATCGTGGCGGCGCTGCACCGCATGGGCTTCGACGAGGTTTACGATACCGCGACCGGCGCGGACATGACCGTTATCGAAGAGGCGAACGAGTTTGTCGACCGCGTGCAGAACGGCGGCGTGCTGCCGATGTTCACCTCCTGCTGCCCCGCGTGGATCCAGCTTGCGGAGAAGCGTTACCCCGAACTGCTGCCGAACATCTCCACCTGCCGTTCGCCGATGGGCATGTTTGCCGCGGTCATCAAGGAATATTATAAGGATAAGCTGCCCGAAGGCAAAACGCGCCATTATCACGTTGCGCTGATGCCCTGCACGGCAAAGAAATTCGAGGCGAAG
>CAMHJE010000162.1:0-5359 GCA_946185305.1 uncultured Clostridia bacterium
CACCTATGGCTTCGGCGAAGCGAAGAACGCGCAGACGTGGACGGATAACGTTGTGTTCCCGAGCGGCGGAAGCGAACCGATCTATATCAGCGACTGGGAATGGATGTTCGATATTTTCCAAACGGCGATCAACGATCTCGGCATCACGGACGGCTATTGCTACGCGCCGTATTACAAGGGATATAACGAGGACGGTCTGTTCTTCTCCGGCTTCGGCGGCGGCACGCCGATGTGGTACCGTACCGCAGACAACCATGCGGCGTTCGGCGGCGGCAGCGACAACCTCCGCGCGTACCTCCAATGCATGAACACCTGGTATGAGAACGGTTGGCTCGACAAGCAGTTCGCGGAGCGCACGACCGATTTGGTTTATTCGATCAACTCCGCAGGCGTCCATACCGGCAAGGTCGGGCTTTGGCTCGGCAGAACCGGCGAGGTCGGCACGCTGATGGATGTGGGCGACGAATGGACGAGCGGGATCATGGTCGTCGGTGCAAAACCGCCGATCAACGACCTCTACGGCTCCGACGCGCAGAAGAACAAGGAACCGGACAGCATGTATCAGATGTCGCGCCTGTCGCAGCCGATCGCGGTGACGAACAAGGTCACGGACGAGGAGCTGCCCACGGTACTGGCGTTCCTCGATTCGTTCTATGCCGAGGAAGGCGGCATCCTGCTGGCGATCGGCATGAACGCCGAACAGGCAGCGGCAACCGACGATGATTTCTATGCCCGCTTCGGCCTGACCGACGGCGCTTACACGGTGGAGACCGGCGCAGACGGCAGCAAGACGATCCATATTGCCAAGACCCTGCTCGACGATTCGCAGCTCGGCAACGCAGCGGCATTGACCCGCCTTTCGACCGGCCTTTGGACGAGCGAGGTTGTAGCGGCGAAGGAGGAATCCTATTCCCCCGAAGCGCAGGACGCGCACCGCGTTTGGGACTTCTATAAGAACATCGGCTTCCCGGACAGCCTGATCCGCGCGCGCTTCTCGGTCGATGAATCGAACACCTATAACAAGGTCTACGCGAATCTCGACACCTACATGTCCTCACAACTGCCACAGTTCATCACCGGCAAGCTAGACATCAACAGCGACGAAGACTGGAACAGCTATTGCAAGATGCTGAAAAAATACGGTCCGGACAAGGTCACCGACCTGTACGAAAAACTGTTTGCCGAATAATCGAATCCGACACAACAAAGCGGAGAGCCGATCAGTTCTCCGCTTTGTACGCTTCAAAAAACGCCTGCTCCGGTTCGGAACAGGCGCTTTGCAATTTTGGTCAGATCAGATTCTTCCCGTCCGCACCGAACAGGTGCATCAGGTTCGTGTCGAACGTGAAGCAGATGCCCTCGCCGAACTCGAAGCCCTTGCGGTGATCCGCAGGCAGATCGACGGTCTGCAGCACGAGCACGACATCCTTTTCGTTCGCCGTGACGTGCAGGTGGATCGAGGAGCCCATCATTTCCGATACGTCCACCGTCGCTTTGATGTGCGGCTGATTCTCCGCATCGCTGCAAAGCGAAAGGTGCTCCGGACGGATGCCGAGTTTGATCGGCTGCGGCTCAACGTTTGCTGCTTCAAACTCCGCCTGCTTTTCCGGGCTGAACGGGAATGTGACGCCGTTGATCGTAACGCTGTAACGGCCGTTGTCCTTCCGCAGTTCGCCGTCGAACAGGTTCATCTGCGGCGAGCCGATGAACCCTGCGACAAACAGGTTCGCCGGATGATCGAACACCTCCTGCGGCGTGCCGATCTGCTGGATAAAGCCGTCCTTCATAATGACGATGCGATCGCCGAGCGTCATGGCCTCGGTCTGATCGTGGGTAACATAGATAAACGTCGTGTTGATTCTGTGGCGCAGCTTGATGATCTCCGCACGCATTTCGTTACGCAGCTTTGCGTCCAGGTTGCTGAGCGGCTCGTCCATCAGCATGACCTTCGGCTCACGCACGATGGCGCGGCCGATCGCGACACGCTGCCTCTGGCCGCCGGACAACGCTTTGGGCTTTCTCTGGAGGTATTCGGTGATGCCGAGAATTTCGGCGGCTTCGCGTACCTTTTGGTCGATCTCACGCTTCGGGACCTTGCGGAGCTTCAGTGCGAACGCCATGTTCTCATACACGGTCATGTGCGGGTAGAGGGCGTAGTTCTGGAAAACCATCGCGATGTCTCTGTCCTTGGGCGCGACATCGTTGACGAGTTTTCCGTCGATGTACAGTTCACCGTCAGTGATCTCTTCGAGACCGGCGACCATACGCAATGTGGTGGATTTACCGCAGCCGGAGGGACCGACGAAGACGATAAATTCCTTGTCGGCGATTTCGAGATTGAAATCATCGACCGCGGTGACCTTGTTGTCGTAGACCTTCTTGATGTTTCTGAGACTCAGATTTGCCATACAACTTTTGACTTTAACGATCCCGGACTTCTCCAACGAACCGTCTCGCGTTCCGTGCTTGATCGGACACGCATTGCAGCACGTCTCCACAGTGCCGCACCCCAAGCCGAGGGGACCGCTCCGCAACGGGAGCGGGTGAGTTTCCTCCTTTATGTTCAGCCGTCGCCGATGCATGAAGTGGAGTGCATTGGGTCCGACCGATTGACTTTTTCTGCCTCTATTATAAAAGAAACGTAAAGAATACGTCAATGCAAATGGATTCTTTTTTGCTCCGCACACAGGAAACTCGGCAAATAAACAGTCGAAAACACGAAACAATATACATAAAGCAATACTCCGTCTCGAACATTTCCTCGCCTGCAATCCGGGCAGCAATGCCGTGGATTTTCATTGGTGGCGAAACGATCGGCTTTGCGGCGATCTTTGCGCTGTTCCTGTTCATGAAGGTCGAAAAGTATTCTCCGATCGACCATATTGCGATCCGCATAGACCAAGGTAAGGAACCGACCGAAGAACAGAAGAAGGAAAAGATTTCCGAAAAGATCCTTGCTGAATTTAACGCCGAACGCAAAACCGCAGGAAAAAAAGAAATCGCGTTGCACGATATGTAACGGCGCGAGATACTCGTCCGAAAGACGATCCTCATCAAATCATTATCTCCTAACTCCTCCCAAAACGGGCGCACGGAACCATTCCGGCGCCCGCTTTCCTTTCTTTTCAAAAAAATACGCATGCCTTCTTAAAGAAACATATTGTGAATTAAATTTTAACGAGTGAAATTTTCCGTTGACAAACTTGGAACGGAACACTATAATGACCTTATCCCGATAAATACTTATCGGAAAAATGATGCGGTCAAAAGTCAAAGGATGTTAAGAGCGCATCCGCAGTTTCGCAGGAAACCGTGTTTCCGTAGTGAGTGATAATTGAATATCGAGGTTCAACGATTTCTAATCGTGCAAGCAGAGCAGGATCCGTAAGGACTGAAAATCTTCCAAGCGCCGTACGAAACCGAGTTAGGACAATGTGTTGTCCTGGTTCGATTTTGTGCGGCGCTTTTTCTTTTCTTCGCAACAGCGGAATCAAAAATATATTTTTCAATAGATGTCGTTTTTTGGAGTTCCAGCCCCCCTGTACATATATAGAAGGATAAATGAAGCACCTTGAAAACTGCATACCGTTCTACCGCCATAAATACGGCAAACAACCGGGCTAATTAGCAAGGTCGCGGGCACAGCTCGCTGCGACAACGTGGTCTGCATCGCGGAGCACAGGACACGGACGGTCATGAGAACGGAAGCATATCCCGCGGGACAAGATGTCCCGCATAGAAAATATAGTTTCAAAAACAACGGGCAATTCGCGAAAAAATTCAGCAATGTACAGTGAAAGGCAATGTAATTGGAAAAATCGCCAACAAGATGCCTGCCAAGAAAATATATGAAAAAAGTTCCGGCAATTCGCAAAAAAATTACCCAATGTACAGTGAGAGGGTGTTGCAAGTGACAGCATCGCAGGACGCGAGACACAGAAAAAATATATTTTCAAAAACGTTAAACAATTTCAAAAAAAATTACCCAATGTACAGTGAGGGGGCGAAGGAGAATTAAATCGTAATAGAAAGTTCATGAATCAAAAACGCGAAAATTCTCCCCAAAGAAAGTAGAGAGACATTTTACGCAAGCACCTTGACAACTGAATACCGTTCTACTGCCGAGCATATGGCAACCAACCGGGCAACAATGCATGGTCGCGGGCACAGCCCGCTGCGACAACGTGGTGCGTAGCAGCACAGGAACAACGGCGGTCATGAGAACGGAAATATGACCGCGGGACACGGTGTCCCGTGAATGTTAAAAAAATATATTTTAAAAACTTCCGGCAATTTGCAAAAAAAATTCAGCAATGTACAGTGAGAGGGCGTTGCGAACCGAAATCAGTCCCGCAACGGATAGACGGTACAACAAAATTGCTTACAAACTTTCCAGGCAAAATCGATAAAAAAATCCGCATGGAACAGTGAGAACACAGATGCGAAAGACGGCGATTCAAAAAAGTTCACAATCGGATTTTTTAATTTTTCTTCCAAAAGTTCCCAACTAATAAGTAGGAGGGATTAAATGCAACCGGCAAGAGAGACCGCCGGTGCAGATATACCGTTTCCCGTGATCAAGGAAACGAGACCGCAGCCGCTTCGGGACGCCGAGGTGATAAGCACTCATTACACGGACCATGAAAGGAAATCGAATCGCATGAAACCTACATACACAAATACACAAGAGCTACCCTACACGTTGAGTGTAGAAGAAATGGCGGCGTTCCTGGGGATCTCCCGGGTCGGCGCTTACAACCTGAGCCACAGTAAGGGATTCCCCTCCAAGCGGATCGGGAAACGAATCTTGATCCCGCGGGATGCGTTCCTTGCCTGGCTGAAAGACCTACCGGAGGTGAGCGAAGCATGAGTAAGCAACAGAAAAATAATACTGTTGTCGAACCGGTCAAGATTAAGGAAACAACTCCGGCGAGAGAACAGACAGCACTTACAACGGCAGAAGAACCTATTACAACGATCCCAACGGAAAAGAAACAGGATACGTCACCGGCAGCTAAGTCGAGCAAACCCAACAAGGACAAGCCGGTAAAGGAAACCGTAACAGCGATCCGGCTTGATCAGATCCAGCCGTTCGAGAATCATCCATTCCGTGTCGAAGCGGATGCAGCAATGACTGAACTCAAAGAAAGCGTTGCATTGAACGGTGTGCTCGAACCGGTGCTGCTTCGCCCGAAGGGAGACGGCTTTGAAATGCTCTCCGGGCACCGTCGAATGGCGGTTTGCAAGGAACTCGGCATTGAGACCATCCCGGCAATCGTTCGCAATCTCGACGACGATCAGGCGACGCTTGCCATGGTGGATGCGAATCGGCAGAGGGAAAAACTGCTGCCGAGCGAGA
>CAMHJE010000163.1:0-5354 GCA_946185305.1 uncultured Clostridia bacterium
CGCAACCGCGCCGATGAGATCGTGCGTGCGGAATTGATCGAGGTGTGATATGGCACGAACAAAGAAACGCGAGGACAAACGGTATGAAAAGAAAATCACCGTAGGGAGAAATCTGGACGGCTCACTTAATCGGATCAGCGTCTATGCCGCAACGCAAAAGGAACTGGAACGCAAGGCCGCAGAGATTCAGGTGCAGATCGAACAAGGCATATTTCTAAGTTCGGATACGGCACTGTTCGGGAAGATTGCCGAAAACTGGGTCGAGCATTTCAAGCCGACGATCAGCGAAAAGATGCGCCTTCGGTACAAGGGCATCATCCGGGGAAAACTGCAGCCGCTTGCGGAAATGAAGGTGCGGGATCTGCGCCCGATGCACTTGCAGGTCATCATCAACGAAATGGCAAAGGAGGGATACGCGCAAAAATCCATGCAGATGGTGAAACAGACGGCGTCGCAGGTTCTCGACCTCGCCATGCAAAACGATCTCGTTTATCGGAACGTGTTCGAGAAGATCAAAGTCCCGCATGTCGATGCGGAAGAACGGCAGCCGATCACGGAGGAACAGCGCGAACTGATTCTGCGAACATGGGAGGGGAACCGCATGGGCGTTCCGGCGCTGATCATGCTGTACTGCGGATTGCGCCGCGGCGAACTGCTCGCCCTGCTTTGGAGCGATATCGACTTCAAGGCAAAAACGCTCTCGGTCAGCAAATCGGCGGATATGCCGACCAATGCGACCACGGTGAAGAAGCCGAAGACCAAGGCGGGTACGCGCATCGTTCCGATCCCGGACGCGATTTTGCCGGCGCTGCAAAAGGCGAGAAGGGAGGCGATCTCCATGTATGTCTGCCCGGCGGTCAACACCGGCGACATCATGAGCGCACAGGCGTACAGCGAAGCGTGGAAGAGTTACATGCATTACCTGAACATCTGCGCGGGCGGTCGTGACAAGGTGCGGACAAAGAATGAGAACGGCAAAGTGTGTTTCATCCCTGCTGTTCAGGCGATGGAGCCTTTTACGGCGCATCAGCTTCGGCATTCCTATGCGACCATGCTGTACGACGCGGACGTGGACGTCAAGACGGCGCAGAAACTGCTCGGCCATGCGGATTTCAGCGTTACGATGAAAATCTATACGCACCTTTCCGCAGAAAAGGAGAGCATGGGGATCGAAAAGCTGAATCAGCACGTCACAAAATGTCTCGGCGACAGCATCAGAAACAAAGTGAAAGAGGGCTGACCAGAAACAGAACGGCGGCGCATCCAACGCGGAGCGCCGCCATCTTTATTTGCCTGAAATAGCCGTTTCAGCCATTCATCTGTGATTTATAGGCCTCGCCCCAAGCCTGCATGCTGTCGAGGATCGGACGCATGGACTCGCCGAGAGGGGAGAGCGCATATTCCACGCGTGGCGGAACCTCGGGATAAACGGTTCGTGTGATGATCCCATCTGCTTCCATCTGCCGCAGAGAATCGGTCAACACCTTCTGGCTGATCCCTTCGAGACTTTTATGCAGCTCGTTGAACCGCCAGGGACGCACCAAAAGATTACGGATGATCAGCAGCTTCCATTTGTTGCCGATCAGCTGCACCGTTGTGGCAACCGGGCAATCCGGCAGTTCTTCTTTGGTTTTCATAAAGGCCTCCAATACTTTCGCTTTGAATGTTATATACAAATCATACTGTATGGACGCTGCCCTGTCAATTGGTTACAAAAAGGTAAGTACCCCATAAAAAGGTGCGTACTTGTTTCGCATCCGCCTTATTCGATAGAATGAAAATGCAGAGACAAAGCTCTGACGATCATAAGGAGGAACAAACCATGGCACTTTCCGATCTCTATGGATGGAACAACCAGAAGGCAACCGCAGCGTGTGGTGCAGCTTGCGGCGCAGGCGATAAGCCGGCCGAAACTCCCGCTGCTTGCGGCGCTGCCGACAAGCCGGAGGAGAAGCCCGCAGCGTGCGGAACAGCGTGCGGCGCGGCAGACAAGCCGGAAGAAAAGCCCGCAGCATGCGGAACAGCGTGCGGCGCAGGCGACAAGTAATCTCCCTTTTTCGGGCGGGTTCGCTCGCCCGATTCCCGCAAGAATCCGGGCAACCGGTTGACATAGAATCCGATAGGACAAGGTAACGATATGAAATCCTATTTTTCTTTCCAATGGCACATTACGGACGAATGCGATCAGCGGTGCAAGCATTGCTATATTTTCTCCGGCGATCCGTGCCGCAAGCTTGACAGCATGACATGGGAACAGATGCAAGAGACGTTCTATAACTGTTTCGACTTCTGCGAGGTCTATGACCGTCTGCCGTATTTCTATCTGACGGGCGGCGATCCAATCCTGCATCCGGACTTCTGGAGGCTTTTGGAACTGTTCCATGAACACGATGTGCCGTTTACGATCATGGGCAATCCGTTCCATCTGAACGATCAGGTCTGCCGGGAACTGAAATTCTTCGGCTGCCGGAAATATCAGCTTTCGCTGGACGGACTCAAAGAAACGCACGACTGGTTCCGAAAGCCCGGCTGCTTTGACTGCACTTTGGAAAAGATCGGCTGTATCAACCGTGCAGGTATCCGAAGTGTCATCATGACGACGGTTTCCAAACAGAATTACATGGAAGTCCCCGGTATCATTGATGCGGTGGTAAAAGCGGGCGCGGACATCTTTGCCTTTTCGCGCTATGTGCCCTCCGGCGGCGAGCTCGACACATCTATGACCCCGCAAGAGTACCGAAGTCTTCTGGAAGCCTGTGACAAAAAGTTCAGAGAATACGAGACGGAGGGCTGCAAGACCTACTTCAACAAAAAGGATCATCTCTGGACGCTGTATGAATACGAAACAGGCGCTTTCAAAATCCCGTCCTATGCCTGTGACGGCAAGATCTACGGCGGCTGCAACTGCGGCAACTGTCATATCACGATCCTGCCGAGCGGCGATATCTACGCCTGCCGCAGAGCAGCGGACAGCAAGGTCGGCAACGTCTTTGAGGATCGGCTGGCGGACGTATGGATCACAAGCATGGAATCGTACCGGAATTATGAAATGTTTTCCAAGTGTTGCCGCTGCAAGCTGAAACAGTTCTGCCGCGGCTGTCCCGCCGTGGCAAAGGGCTATACCGGAAATTTTTACGGCGACGATCCGCAATGCTGGGCGAGCGAAGAAAACGGCATGCTGACGCCGAAAGAAGAAAGGAAGATCGGATAATGGACGTTGAAACCTGTTTGAAAAAGCTGGGTTATGTCGGGGTACTGGATTTCGCCACGGTGGAAGAAAACGGCGCGCCGCAGGTGCGAAACATCAGCGCGATCCACTATGAGGGCACAACGCTTTACTTTCTGACCGCACGCGGAAAGTCCTTTGCGCGACAGCTGAAACGTGACGGCAGGGTACAGATTTTGGGCTATACCAAATTCAAGGAGACGATCCGGCTGTCCGGTCGCGCGGAGGAAGTGCCGGAGAGCGAGCAGCGGTATTGGCGCGACGTGCTGTATGCCGAGCAACCGTATCTCGAAAACGTCTATCCCGGCGAAACGAAGAACATCGATACGATGTTTGTCCTGAAAGATTACACGATCGAGTATTTCTGCCTTTCCACGCGCCCGATCACGCGGGAATATTTCACGGTCGGCAGCGCAAAACCGATCCAAAAGGGCTACCATATCGGCGACAATTGCATCGGCTGCGGCACCTGTCAGAGCGTGTGCCCGCAAAGCTGCATCGAAGAGGGCAGTCCGTTCCGCATTCTTGAAAACCATTGCCTGCAATGCGGCAACTGCTTTGAGAACTGTCCGGTAGAAGCGATTGAGAGGTATGGAACATGAACACCATGCAAGCCGTCTTACTGAATCAAGTAACCGAAGTGAAAGACATCGACCTTTGCGAAGTGCCGATCCCATCGGCGCGTCCGGGCTGGGTGCTTGTGAAGGTGAAAGCGTTCGGACTGAACCATTCCGAAAAGCTGCTGCGGCTCAATGAGATCCGCGCGGACTATATCCAAAAGCCCATCGTGCCGGGGATCGAGTGCGTCGGGGAGATCGCTGATCCGTCCGACAGCGGACTTGCCATCGGTCAAAAGGTCGCTGCGTTGATGGGCGGCATGGGACGCTCCTTTTGGGGCAGCTATGCCGAATATGTGCTTTTGCCGCGCCGGATCGTATTCCCGATCGAAAGCGATCTCGATTGGGCGACGCTTGGTGCGGTGCCGGAAACCTATTTCACGGCATGGGGCAGCCTGTTTGAATGCCTGCGTCTGCAACCATCCGATACGCTTTTGATTCGCGGCGCGACTTGTGCGCTCGGTTATGCGGCGATTCAGACTGCCAAGGCGCTCGGTTGCAAGGTCTTCGCAACGACGCATCGAGAAGAAAAACTGCAGCTAATCGCCGAAGCTGACGAAGCGATCCTCGATGACGGCAAGCTGACAGGTCGCGTACACGGCGTGACAAAGGCGCTCGATCTCGTCGGTCCGCGCAATCTCAAAGACACGCTGACCGCCGTGGAAAAGGGAGGGGTCGTTTGTCAGACTGGCTTGCTCGGCGGGGTCTATGTGCTGAACGGATTTGATCCGATTAAAGACATCCCGAACGGCGTGTATCTGACCGGTTTTTTCTCCAACTATCCAACGCAGCAGATCATGGACGAGATCTTTGCCTTTTTGAAGGAAAAGCAGCTTACACCGACCGTCGGCAATGTGTTTGACTTCGCACAAATTCGGGAAGCCGTCGCCGCACAGGATGAAGGCAAGGTCAACGGCAAGATCGTCGTAAGGGTATAAAGCACAAAGACATAAACGGCGGCGCATTCATTATGGTGCGCCGCTATTTTTTATGCCATTGAAAAACCCGTGTCGTCAAAATGTCGTCAAAACAAGGATGTCGATATGGAGTTTGCCGCCTGTAGGTAACTGCTCAAATATTAGCAAATAATTGACAAACATACTATAAATTGCTAAAATATGAGCATGAATAGATCTGACATTCCTGAAGAAAAATTCTTTTTGCTTCTAAAAACGCCAAGGGAAATTGGCTTGGAGATCGCACATAATCTGAAAAAAACGCGCAAGCGCAGAAAACTGTCGCAAACGGAACTTGCTGCGAAATCCGGCGTAAGTTACGGATCGTTGAAGCGGTTCGAACAAACAGGGGAGATCTCACTTCAATCCCTTTTGAAGATTGCCGTTGTTTTGGGCGCATCCGAGCCATTCTCCGATCTTTTTAAGACGACGGAAATAACTTCGATACAGCAGATTATCGACGGCGAATTTGACTGAAAAAGTCTGATACCGTCTCATGTTTGAACACCGGTGTCGTCAGAAATGTCGTCAAATCATAAATGATACAGGAATAAA
>CAMHJE010000164.1:0-5267 GCA_946185305.1 uncultured Clostridia bacterium
CTTCGTCGTATGGTTTGCGCAAAAGTGCGCCTTTGAGCTCGGCGACAAGCGCATCCGCGTCGTCTCCCTCTCCCCCGGCCTGATCGACACCGACATGGGCAAGCTCGAAGCCAAGGAGGGCGGCGCCCTGATCCCGCTCGCTGCGGAGCGCCGCATGGGCAAGCCCGAGGAGCTCGGCTATGCGATTGCGACCGTTGCCGATGAACGCAACGGCTACCTCGCGGGCGTCGATGTTCTTGTGGACGGCGGCAGCACGAACGGCAAGCTGTTCCGGAAAACGAAATAAGACGGCATAACAACGCCCGGCACGAAGCCGGGCGCTCTTTTTTTCGCCTTATGCGTTTGTCTGCACAATGATCGGTCTGCCGTCGGTCGAGACCATGCCGTATTCGACCGTGACCGGCGTATCGTCAAGCAGGTTTTTATACGTGCCGTCCGTAAGCGGTGTTTCGACAACGGTTTTCTGTCCGCGCAGGGAGAATACGCCGACCGCCTGCTTCGGTCCGTTTGTCCACGCCGCCACGACGGTATCGCGCGGACAGGCCTTGATCGCATAGCGACCCGTGTCAAACAGCGGATCCTTTTTCATGGCGATCAGGCGGCGCAGCAGCTCGCCGTGGATCGGTGCGCCGTAGCGGATCACCGGGTCGGCGTCGAACAGCGTCGGGCGGTGCGTGACGCCCCATTCGGTGCCGCTGTACAGCATCGGCATGCCCTTTTGGAAGAAGCACCACGCCAAATGGTTTTCGCGCATCGTGCGGTCCGGCAGCAAAAACGCCGTGCGGACGCGGTCGTGGTTCTCGGTGAACCGCAGCTTCACGTAGTTTTCGGGATAGATGCACTCCTGCTTTTCGAGCGCCGAAATATACGTTTCGAGCGATACCTCGCCGCGCACGTAGGCGATATAGGTATCATACACGTCGTAATCATAGCAGATATCGAACGCGCGATACAGTTCGCCGTCCGACAGCGACGGGATGCCGTGCTCGCGGTTATAGCGGACAAACCCGCCCTCGACCGACTCGGCCAGCCAGATGCAGCCCGGCCGTACCTTCTCCACGGCTTCCCTTGCCGCAAGCCAGAAATCGAGTGGCACAAGCGGCGCCACGTCGCAGCGGAAGCCGTCCACATACTTCGCCCACAGGCACAGCGTTTCGATCTGATAATCCCACAAATCGCGGTTGCCGTAGTCGAGGTCGATAATATCCGTCCAGTCCCCGATGCGGTTGCCGAACGACCCGTCCGGCTTATGATAGAACCATTCGGGATGCGTCGCGGCGAGCACGGAATCCGGCGAGGTATGGTTATAGACCACGTCGATCAGCACCTTGAGGCCCTGCGCGTGCGCGGCGTCGCAGAGGTGTGTGAAGTCCTCCATCGTGCCGAACTCCGGATTGACCGCGCGGTAGTCCGCAATCGCATACGGCGAGCCGAGCGAGCCCTTGCGCTTGACCTTGCCGATGGGGTGGATCGGCATAAGCCAGACCGCGTCCACACCGAGCGCGGTCAGCCGCGGCAGCTCCTTTTCGACGCCCGCGAACGTGCCGCCGAAGTTGCGGATAAAGATGCTGTACAGGGTCATATTGCGAAGCGACATCGGATAGCCCTCCCCTTAAATATATTGATCTTTTTTGGACATTGCGCCGACGAGCAGATACGATACAACGAACAGCACCGCCACGAACGCGACAAAGTACCAGCTGTTGCCCTCGACCTCCATTGAAGCGATATAGTCATACGCACCGTGCAGCAGCACCGGCACCGCGACCGCAAGTACCTTCCACGGCACAGCGACGGCGCCGCGGTTGTCGGTCTTCTTCGCAATGCCATAGAACACGCCCATGAACACGCCGAAGCACGCATGGCCGGGGATCGCCGTCACCGCGCGGACAATGGCCGTAGAGAAGCCGTATTGCAGCACGTAGCTGATATTCTCCCACAGCGCAAAGCCGAGCGACACGAACACCGCATACACGACGCCGTCATACTGACAGTCGAACTCGCGGTTGTTCCATGTATTGCGCTTCAGCATAAAATACTTTGCGCCTTCCTCGCTGCACGCGACGACGACAAAGTACAAAAGCACATTGTACAGCGTGCCGTTTTCGGGGGTGAAAAGGCCAAGGAGCAAGCTCCCCACGCGCTCCAGCACCAGCGCGATCAGCGACGAGAACACGCCCGCCTTGACAAGCTGCCACAGAAGCCGCGGGCTTTCGGGTTCGAGCCGGTCGGAACGGTAGGCCTTGAGCATCAAAAACACCGCCGGGATCACCGCCGCCGCAATCAGGATCAGATTGTAGGACATGATCGGCGCCAAGAGATAATAGAACATAGCGTTTTCCTTCCGTTTGGGATAGCCTTATTATACCATAATCGGAACGGATTACAACGCTTCGACGAAAAAATACAAAACTATTTTTTACATTTTGTTGACATACGGCGGCCGGAATGATAAAATATATTTTTGTAAAAGGGCCTTCGTGCCCAAGTATGCACAAGGAGGACTGAAAATATGGCGATCCAGTTTACCGAAATGATGAATCCGAACAACGGCAACCTGCCCGTCCGGTTTGCGCACGGTCATTTTGCGACCAGCCACAGCCACATCAACTATTACATCGACCTGACCAACACGAAATACAAGCTCAGCGAAGCGCGCGAGGCTGCCATTCAGCTCGCCAGCAAATTCAAGGGCTCGACAATGATTGATACGATCCTGTGTCTCGACGGCACCGAGGTCATCGGCGCGTGCATGGCGAGCGAGCTGACCAAGCCGGGCTTTACGTCCGTCAACTCCGGCCGCGCGATCTATGTGGTCACGCCGGAGCATACCACCGGCAGCCAGCTGATCTTCCGCGACAACGTCGCCCCGATGATCGTCGGCAAGCATGTTGTGATCCTGGCGGCGTCGGTCACGACCGGCTACACCGCGCAGGGCGCGATCGAGGCCGTCCGCTATTACGGCGGCATGGTCGTCGGCGTCTGCTCGATCTTCGCCAGTTCGGATGAGTGCTTCGGCTATAAGGTCACGTCGATCTACCGCACGCAGGAGCTGATGCCCGATTTCGAAAGCTATCCGTCCTACGAATGTCCGCTCTGCAAGGCCGGACGAAAGCTCGACGCCATGGTAAATACCTACGGCATTTCCGCGCTGTAAACGAAGCAAGGATGTCCCAAGCGGACATCCTTTTTCATGCGCCGACCAACCGTGTACCCACCGTTTAGGCGCCGTCCGAGCTGTTTTCCGATTGCAAACCTTTTGTGAAACGCGAAAGCGGTCGCTTGCGGCGGAGCTGCAAAAATGATATACTATTGTTACAAAACAGAACAGGAGGCACTTTTATGGCAACCGTAGAACAGCTTGTACAGCAATACCAGACCGATAAGGCCCTGCAGGACGAGGTCGCGGCGATCCTTGCGGACGGCAAGGTTTCGATGCAGGAATTTCTTGCGTTTGCAAAGAAGCATGACGTGCAGATTTCTCTGACCGATATTCCCAAATATATGGAGCAGGCCAAGCAGCTCGGCTTTATCAAATAAGCTCTTTCACGATGCAAACGGATTCCCCTTGCGGGAGTCCGTTTTTTGTATGCAAAAGGACGCCCTTTCGAGCGTCCTTTTCCTATGCCGTTATGCGGTTCAGTTCGCCTTGACGTACTTCGAATAGATGTACGCTTCGCCGCCGTTGTACTTGATCTTCGTGTAGCTGCCGGAGGTGCCGAGGATCGTGACTTTCGCGCCCTTCTTCATCGTGCCGAGCAGCTTCGTCGACGTGGACGGGCCCTTGCGGATGTTGCAGGCGACCTTGACATTCACGATCGTGCCGGTCTTGCCGGTAGAGGTCTTGTCGCCCTCGGTGTCGGTCTTGGCCGTGCCGTCGGAGATCTTCGCGTAGTTCTTATGGACATAGCCCACGGTCTTGTCGGTGTACTGAATCTTGTAGTACACACCCTCAAGGCCAAGATACGTATACTTCTTGCCCACCGGCGCGTTGCCGATCTTCTTGGACGATTGCTTGCCCTCCTTGCGGACGTTGCAGCTCGTCGAGCAGTTGACGATGGTGACGATCTTGCCGGTCGTGGTCGTCGTGTCGGTCTTGTCCGTATCGGTCTTGTCCTTGTCGGTGCCGGTCGAGGAGGAGCCGACCACCTCGACGTAACGGCTGTATACATAGCCCTCCGTCTTGTCGGTGTACTGGATCTTGTACCAGTTGCCCTCTTTGGCGAGATACTTATAGGTCGTACCCTTGTCGGCCGTGCCGAGCTTTGTCGAGGACGAGGACGCCTTTTTGCGGACGTTCACGCGCGTATTGCAGTTCACGATCTTGACAAGGCTGCCCGTCGTAGTGCCGCCCGTCGTCGTATCGGTCGTATCGTCGCCGCCGACCGTCGTCGTGCCTTCTTCGATGTACTCGTGCCAGATGTAGCCGACCTTGTCCTTCGTGTACTGCACCTTGTACCAGTTGCCCTCCTTGCCGAGCAGCTCGTAGGTCGCGCCCTTCTTGGCAAGGCCGAGCTTCTTGGAGGACGAGGAGGCTTTTTCGCGCACGTTGACCGCATTCTTGCAGTTGATGATCTTGACGGACTTGACCGTCTTGCCGGTGACCTCCAGCGTTACATCGTCGCAGGTCAGCGTCTCCGCGCCGGACTTGGTCGCGCGCACCTTGACGGTGACCTTGCCCGCATTGGTGAGGCTCGGCGCATCCTTGGTCCACGTCTTGCCGCCATCCACGGAATACTCAATCGTGTAGCCGTCGGCGTTTTCCAGCGCAGCTTCGACCTTGTGCGCCTTGCCGTCGTAAGTGAACGTGCCGCCCTTGGCGGTCAGCTTCGGAGTCTTGGCCAGCGCATTGACCTTGAGCGTGAACGAAGCGGTCAGCGTTTCCGCGCCGGATTTGAGCGCGCGCACCTGCACCTTAACTTCGCCCGCGTCCTTGATCTTCGGGACGTTCTTGCTCCAGCTTGTGCCGTTGTCGGTCGAATACTCGATCTCATAGCCCTCGCCGTTCTCGACCTTTGCCGCCGTCGCGCTGTGCTCGTTGCCGTCGTAATCAAACACGGAATCGGAAACGACGAGCTTGGGGGCAGGCGCGGGCTTATCCTTCCACTCCGCCTTGACAGTGGTGTTCTCGGTTACGGTGATCTTTGCATCGACAGCGCCCTTGTCCCACTTGTCGAACTCCTTGCCCTCCGGCGCGGTGAACGTGCATGCGGGGAGCGTATACTCGGCGCCTGCATCGACTTCGACAGCCGCCATTTCGCCGTTGC
>CAMHJE010000165.1:0-5214 GCA_946185305.1 uncultured Clostridia bacterium
CCGCATCCTGTACAACTTCATCCACTCGAACGCCGTCAACGGCATTGCCGAGGATGCGCGCATCGAGCTGATCACCCCGTGGTGGCAGACCGCGCTGACCGCTATGAAGCTCGGCTTCGGCATCCTTGCCGCCGGTTCCACGATACTCTATCTCATTGCAGCCAATCGGAAAAAGGAGGATTGACCCATGAAACAGTTTTTAGCAAAGAAAGAAAAAGGCTTTTTCTGCTCCGCAGCATCCATCGTGCTGTTTGCCGTCGGTCTGGTGTTCTACCGGATGCTGACCGCCGTGTCGTTTGAAACCACCGAGCGCCCGATCGTTGTGATCCTTGCCGCATTTGCCGCGATCCTGTTCAGCTTGATCGCGTCCTACAAGGATTTCGGCAAGGTGCCGTCGATCCTCGCTTACGCGGCTTCCACGGTCGCGTTCTTTACGCTGCTCGAAGGCAGAGCAAGCTACCTTGCGTTCTACTTTGCGGGCGACGTGATGAATACCGGCCTTTCGCCCTATATGATCGCCGCATTCGTCTGCTTCCTTTGCGGCATGCTTGCCGCGCTGTTTGCGGTGATCTTTGAAGAAGACAAGGGAGGGCGTCCGAAGTTTGCGGCTGCCGACTGGAAGGTCGTGCTGCCGATGGTCGCGGTCGTGGCGATCCTTGCGGTCGTCGTCGGTCTGAACACCAATGCGAACAAGGCAGAAGCCGGTTCCTCCGCCGCGCCCGCACAGCAGGCGCAGTCTGCCGGCAACGCATCCAAGAGCGACGAACCCGCCGCGGCGGAAACGACCTCCAACTACAAGACACCGACCGAGCCGGAAGAAAAGTGGCAGGGCTACACCGGCGAGCAGTATTACAAAGAGGACAACGACAGCAAGCCCATCGCCTATCAGCTGATCGGTCACGGCGAAGTCGATGCGGGTGGTCCGGTGCCGTTCGATGCTCTGATCAACCTCTATGAGGACGGCGAAATGGTCATGTCCGTGTTCGGACGCGGCAACGCCTATCAGTACTTCGGCTACTGGACGAACGTGAACGACGAGAACCTTTGGTTCTGCGTGATGGATTACATGGTCGTCGGCATGGATCAGATCTGCACGATCGACTATGGCTACGATCTGACCGGTCACTTCGATGAATTTACCGTCAATGTCGCGCTCGGACTGGCGGACGGCGGCGTATTCGTCCGCAACATTCCGGCAAGCGGCGACGGCAGCGTGCAGTATCCGTCCATCAAGGACTGGTTCGCCTCCTTCGGCTATGAGATGCCCGAAAAGGTTGCCGGCGGGGAAGCCGCCGCGGAGCCGGAGATCCTGTTCTCCTTCACGTCGGATTCCGAAAACTACCTGCTCGACATCTATAACGACTGCACCTATGTGTTTACGTTCAAGACCGCAGGTCTTACCGAGACCGGCACCTGGGACTACCACGGCTGGAAGATGACGCTGACCGACAAGAACGGCAAGGTTACCGAGATCGATAAGGACAACCCCGAGCATGAAATGCGCCTGCACTTCGTCGCCGCTGTGGATGAGCGCGTGAACCGCGACTTTGTTGCGCCGTCGAGCGCATGGGGCGTTGCGTTCAAGGGACAGGGACTATGATCCGCCGGCCGGACTTGCAAAGCCCGCCGCCGAACCCACCGTGGAGGCACCGGCCGCCGAACCCGATTCGGAAGCGCCCGCCGAGAAGGAAGTCCTGTTCTCCTTTACGTCGGATTCCGAAAACTACCTGCTCGATCTCAACACCGACAAGACCTACACCTTCACGTTCAAGACCGCCGGCCTTGTCGAAGAAGGTACATGGGAATACACGGGCTGGAAGCTGACCCTGACCGACGCGAACGGCAAGGTCATGGAGGTGGACAAGGACAACCCCGAGCATGAAATGCGTCTGCATTTCGTCGCCGCCGTGGACGAGCGCGTAAACCGCGACTTCACCGCGCCGTCGAGCGTTTGGGGCGTAGCCTTCAAGGGCCAGGGCGAATATCCCGCCGCGTAAGAACGATACCGCCGCTTTGTGATCCGTTTCGCAACTTGTTCTGCCGCGGAGGATCACGAAGCGGCATTCAAAGCAACAAATTCTTCATCTCTTCCACAGAGCGGGCGTCCGGATTTGGCGCCCGCTTTCCTTGCACTCCGAAAACCCCGCCATAGTGGCGGGGATCAGTAGAAGTTGACTGTTTTCTGCAACTGCTGTTACATTCCGCTGTATTACTGGACAGAATGGACGCTCAATCGCTTCCATCGCAAGCATCCCAAAACACCGGTTGACTTAGCTGAATTCGGCGTAGAAACCATGTCGAATCTGCATTCCGTGCGGCATAAGGCGATGGAGAACATCGGGCAATCTATGTATGGCTGCTGGCGGACTGTGGCTCGTATGGACGAACTCAGGGCGGGGATGGGGGCAAGAACCATAAGGGCCTTGTTACGTTTGATCGCAAGATTTAAATAGACGCTGTTTTTTTCATATGTCCATGAATCTTCCCATGACCGCGTATTAACTACAGGGTTTGGAAAGCGGTTTGTGACATCAGCTTTCTGTATAAGAGCGACTTCTCAAACCGTTCGACAACACAAAAGAGGGCGTCCGGATGACTCCGAACGCCTGCTTTTGATTTCTATGAATGGTTGGATTCACTCAACGCGTCGCTCGGTGAGCAAGGAAAGCACCGACAATGTGCAGCAGCACCGCAAGAAGGAACGTGATGGAGAAGGTGATCGCAAGCGTCACGTTGCCGCCGTAGAACCGAACGCCGGTCAACAGGTCGGCCAGCGGGAACGCCGCTTCGACAAGGTGCAGCGCAAGCCCGATGCCGTACAGCACCGCCGCGGCAATCGGGGCAGCGTGCAGGTGGAAGGCTTCGCCGAGCAGCAGAGCGAACACCGTCCATTGGAACACGCGGTCCCATGTTCCCGTTGCCGTATCCACGATCGCCGCGTAAGCGATCAGGTAGGCGATTGTGCCGATCAGCGCAAGGCAAGCGGCGGCGACGGTCAGCCAAAAGCCGGGCTTTCAATTTTGGAAGAAGTTTTTCATATGTGCATTCTGCATTGAAGCAGGCGCTCGATCAGGCAGTTCGGACGAATCTAATCTCGAAAAATCCTTGCGATTATGTACAGCTTCCGAAAAAACAGAGCATTGACTATGTTATTCCGACACCGGAGCAGCTTGGCACGCTGCTGAAAGCGTTGGAGAAATACGATACCTATTATGCGATCCTAACGTGCGCGGTACTCGGCTGTCGGCGCGGCGAAGCACTGGGCCTGCAATGGCAGGACATTGATTTTGTGAACAATACGGTCTCGATCAAGCGAGCGTATATCTATAATGCGCTGACGCACAAGAATGAAATCGGCGAGCTGAAGACAAAGAACAGCCGCCGCATTCTTCCGCTGCCGGAAATGCTCAAGACGGAATTGCTGAAACTGAAAAAGAAAAATGAGAAGATCTGTAAAATGATCGGTATCGAAATTCCGTATCTGAACATCACGCCGACGGGGGATATGCTGACACCGAACACCTGTTCGCATCATTTCCACATGGCGGCGCAGGAGGTCGGGTTACAGGGGATGCGTCTGCATGATCTTCGACACACTGTTGTAACATATATGTTGGACGCAGGGGAGAACCCGAGAACGGTACAGGAATTTGTCGGACACTCCGACCCGGGTTTTATGCTTCGGCAGTATGCACATGTGCTGGATAAGAGCAAAAAAGAGGCTAGCGATGCGCTGATGCGGAATCTGTTCGGACAGAACGTGTAATTTCGCTTTGCAGAAAATGGAAGAACACAGCAGGGCTTTTCGTCCTGCTGTGTTCGTTGGAGGAGATGGGTAAAGAATCTTTATCCGCCTTTTTTTATTTCTTGTAGTTTTCGGGATGGAGCTTGGCGCTCTTGCGGCGAAGAGCGATCCACACGATACCGGCAACGACGAGTACGCCGACGGCAATATCGCCTGCGACCAGCAGCTTCATCCACGGCGAGGTCTTATACTTCGTGATGGAGCCGGGGGCGACGCCTTGCATGATGTTGGAGTTCGCCACGGCATACGCGGTATTCTTCATCGCCCGGCGCAGGTTCGCCTTGGTGACGACGGAATCCGGATCGTTCAGGTTTGTCTGACCGACCCAGCCCGGCACATACTGCATCCAGAATGTACCCATGCGGAGATCGGTGCCAGAGCGCAGCACTTTGTCGATGATGTTCGGCGTGCACTGGAGGCACATATCCGTCGAAGTCAGCCCCTCGAAGCCCCATTCATCGTGCAGCATTCCCTGTACAGCGGTGCTGGCGGCGTTCCATTCGCCGTTGGTCAGATTTGCGCCCATCATCATGCCGGTCAGACCGCGCACGACCTTGGTGGAAACGGTGCCTTCGGTGTCGGAGATGTACTTCACGTGCATCTTGGATTCCTTCACCGCGATCTCAAACGCCTTGGCGTAGATCTCACGGAGCGTCTGTTCGTCTGCCCATGTTGCCATCGAGCAGGCCGGGCCTTCGTAGTCGTTGGCGAAGAAGTGCTTGAGGAAGCAGATGACGCCGTTGTCCGACGCGCCGGAGATGCAGGCCGCGCCCATCTTGCCGTTCAGCAGGGGGTCTTCGGAATAGTACTCAAAGTTTCTGCCGTTGAAGGCGCTGCGGTGCATGTTCATCGCGGGACCGTACCAGCCGGTAAAGCCGATGACCAGCGATTCCTGACTGATCGCGTCGCCGTACAGATATGCAAGGTCGGTGTTGAAGGTGGAAGCAACAACCACTTCGCTGGCAAACGCCGTCGTGTCGGGACCGCCGTCTGCACCGGTCATGCCCCAGCCCTGCGGACCGTCGTGGCAGACCACGTTCGGGAGACCGATGCTGTCGACTGCTTTGATCTCAAAGGTTGCCCAGTTGAACGCCTGATACAGCGTATCGTCGTAAACGAGCTGATCAAGCAGCGTATCCCACGTCGGATCGTAATAGTCAAGGCCGCGCAGCGCGGAGACCGACAGACCGTTTGCCTGTCCTTCGGCGGGAGCGGTGAAGTTCGCGGCAGTCGCGCTGTTGCCGAGTGCTGGGTCGTTTTCAATGTCAAAGTTCGTTGCTTTTGCGAGCCGTTCCGCCGAAATCGTCTTGCCGGCTTCCGGTTCGGTCGGCTGTGTGTTTGCCCAGTCCGCACGGGTCAGCAGCGTCGCTTCCGTGTGCATATAGTCGGTCGAGTCCTGATACCGGTTC
>CAMHJE010000166.1:0-4942 GCA_946185305.1 uncultured Clostridia bacterium
ATGCCCGCGCGCGTCAAGCTTCGAGCGGCGCGAACGGATCGTCGTCCGCCGCCGCGTCCGCCTTGGACGTTTCTGCCGTTTTCTCCGGCTCGGCTTCGTCCGCCGCTTCGTCCGGGTCAAAGGCCCGAAGAGCCTTGCTCGGCGCGGTGCCGAGGCCGCAGGCGATGCGCTTTTTTGTGAACACATACGCGCCGTCCGGCTTTTCGGCCAGCGGGAACCAGCCCTTTTCGACAAGCGCCTGCACGGTCGGATGCTCGTTCGGATTCAGATACGTCAGCGCGGCAAAGCGCGGGCGCAGGACGTTTCGGAGCACCTTGCCCGCCAGGTAGCCGACGCCCGCCGCCAGCAGCACAAGCAGCAGCGGCGCCCACATGCCGGGGGCCTTCACCCGCTGCATGATATGTGGATCGGCAAGGCACACGACCGCGGGCGCGGTGCAAAGCAGCGTCAGCAGCGTCGGCAGGTAGCCGAGCGTGAGGATCCTCAGACGACACTTTTGGCAGCAGGCGAACTGCACCGGCAGCAGAAAGCCGGGCGTTTTCCTGCGCAGCAGCGACGGCGACTGCAATTCCTTCGGCTCCTCGTGGCCGTAATCGGCGACGGCGAACGCGCTTGCTTCGCCCTTCTGCTCGGTGCGGCAGAGCGTGCACGTTTCGCTTTCGAACAGCGGCGCGACGCCCTCCGGGGGCAAAAGCGACTCGAACAGCGCGGTATAGCCCGCCACGGTGTCGCTTGCATCGGCGCCGTCCTTTTGCGCCTGCTTCACGGGGCAATCCTCGCACGAACGGAGATGCAATACCGCACACGCCCTGCTGTTGTACAGGGCGCACGCGGTATCAAACGGTTTTCGGGTGTCTGCCATCGTTTACTTTTCGGCGGCTTCCGCGCCGTTCTCGGTGACGATGACGTTGCGGTAGCGTTTGAGGCCGATGCCGGCCGGGATCTGCTTGCCGATGATGACGTTCTCCTTGAGGCCGACGAGCGGATCGATCTTGCCCTTGATGGCAGCTTCGGTCAGCACGCGCGTGGTCTCCTGGAACGATGCGGCGGACAGGAACGAATCGGTGGCCAATGCAGCCTTTGTGATACCGAGCAGCTTGCGCTTTGCCTTTGCGAGCACCGGCTCGGCGGGCTCCTCCGTGCCTTCCTCCTGCGCCTTTTCAAGCGCCGCCTCGTAAGCGGTGATCAGCTTTTCGTTCTCCTCCTCGAAGCGGAAGATGTCGCAAAGCTCGCCGGGCAGCAGGTCCGTATCGCCCGCGTCCTCGACCTGCACCTTACGCAGCATCTGACGGATAATGACCTCGATGTGCTTGTCGGAAATATCGACGCCCTGCAGGCGGTAGACGCTCTGGACTTCCTTCAGCAGGTAAGCCTGCACGCCCTTGACGCCCTTGATCTTTAAGATATCGTTCGGGTTGACGGAGCCTTCGGTCAGCTCGTCGCCGGCCTCGACATGATCGCCGTCCTTGCACTTCAGCTTGGAGCCGAACGGGATCAGATAGCTTTCGCTCTCGCCGTCCTCGCCGGAAACGATCGCCTTGCGCGTGCCCTCGTCCATGCGGACGGTGCCGGAGATCTCGGTGATGACCGCAAGGCCCTTCGGCTTTCTCGCTTCGAACAGCTCCTCAACACGCGGCAAACCTTGTGTGATATCCTCTGCGGAAGCGACGCCGCCGGTGTGGAACGTACGCATCGTCAGCTGCGTGCCCGGCTCGCCGATGGCCTGCGCCGCGATGATGCCCACCGCTTCGCCGATATCGACGAACCCGCCGGTCGCCTGGTTCGCGCCGTAGCACTTGCAGCACACGCCGTGCTCGCAGCGGCAGGTGAAGACCGAGCGGCAAAGCACTTCGGTGATGCCGGCCTTTTCAATGGCCTTGGCCTCGTCGTGCGTGATCATGTGATCGCCCTCGGCAAGGACTTCGCCGGTTTCGGGATGGAAGATCGGGTCGATCGTGTAGCGGCCCTCGATACGGTCGGACAGCGACTCGATCATCTTGTTGCCTTCCATGATCGCGGAGATCATCATGCCCTTCGGCGTATCGCCGCGCTCGGCAAAGCAGTCCTCCTCGCGGATGATAACCTCCTGCGAAACGTCCACCAGACGGCGCGTGAGGTAACCGGAGTCCGCGGTACGAAGCGCGGTATCGGCAAGACCTTTACGCGCACCGTGCGAAGAAACGAAGAATTCCAGAACGGTGAGGCCCTCGCGGAAGTTCGCGCGGATCGGCACCTCGATGATCTGACCGGACGGGTCGGCCATCAGGCCGCGCATACCGGCGAGCTGACGGATCTGCGCCGTGGAACCACGGGCGCCGGAGTCCGCCATCATGAAGATCGGGTTGTAGGCGTCGAGGGAATCCATCAGCACCTTGGCAACGTCGTCCGTCGTCTTTTCCCAGATCTCGATCACGCGCTTGCGGCGCTCGGCGTTGGACAAAAGACCCATGCGGAACCAGTTGTCGATCTCGACGACCTTCTGCTCGGCCTCGTGGATCAAGACCTTCTTTTCCGGCGGCACCTGGATATCCTGGAAGCCGACCGTGATGCCGCCCTTGGTGGAATACGAATAACCGAGCGACTTGATGCGGTCGAGCACTTCGCTCGTGATCGTCGGGCCGTGCTTGCGGTAGACCGCATCCACGATGGTGCCGAGATCCTTCTTCTTAACGAGGTGATCGACTTCGAGCAGGAACGCGTCGTCCGCGTTCTCACGCTTGACAAAGCCGAGGTCCTGCGGGATCGCGTTGTTGAAGATCACACGGCCGACGGAGGTATCGACGACCTTGCGGTACGTCTTGCCCTGCCATTCGCGCTCCAGACGGATCTTGACCTTTGCGTGCAGCGCGACTTCGCCGGTCTGGTACGCCATGATCGCTTCGTCCTCGGACGCGAACGCCTTGCCCTCGCCCTTCACGCCGTCACGCTGCTGCGTGAGGTAGTAGCAGCCCATGACCATGTCCTGCGTCGGGATAACGACGGGCTTGCCGTCCTGCGGCTTCAAAATGTTGTTGGAGGCGAGCATCAGGAATCTCGCTTCGGCCTGCGCCTCGACGGACAGCGGCACGTGAACGGCCATCTGGTCGCCGTCGAAGTCCGCGTTGAACGCGGTGCAGACCAAGGGGTGCAGACGGATCGCGCGGCCCTCGACGAGAACCGGCTCAAACGCCTGAATGCCGAGACGGTGCAGCGTCGGCGCACGGTTCAGCATGACCGGGTGATCCTTGATGACCTTTTCGAGCACGCCGAAGACCTCGGTCGCGCTGCGCTCGACCATGCGCTTGGCGCCCTTCACGTTCTGCGCAAGGCCGCCCTTGACGAGCTCCTTCATCACAAACGGCTTAAAGAGCTCCAGCGCCATTTCCTTCGGCAGACCGCACTGGTACATCTTGAGGTCCGGGCCGACGACGATAACCGAACGGCCGGAATAGTCCACGCGCTTGCCGAGGAGGTTCTGACGGAAACGTCCCTGCTTGCCGCGCAGCATGTCGGACAGCGACTTTAGCGCGCGGTTGCCGGGGCCGGTGACCGGACGCGAACGGCGTCCGTTGTCGATCAGCGCGTCCACCGCTTCCTGCAGCATGCGCTTTTCGTTGCGGACGATGATATCCGGCGCGCGCAGCTCTAAAAGGCGCTTTAAGCGGTTGTTGCGGTTAATGACTCTGCGGTAGAGGTCGTTGAGGTCGCTCGTGGCAAATCTGCCGCCGTCGAGCTGCACCATCGGGCGCAGTTCGGGCGGGAGCACGGGCAGCACGGTGAGGATGATCCATTCGGGGCGGTTACCGCTCTTTAAGAACGCTTCGACCACTTCGAGGCGCTTCACCGCGTTGGCGCGCTTCTGACCGCCGGAATGGGCGATCTCCTCGCGCAGCTCATTGTCGAGCTGTTCGAGGTCGATTTCGGCCAGCAGCTCGCGGATCGCTTCCGCGCCCATACCGGCACGGAACGACTTGGCGCCGAACTGCTCCTGATAATCGCGCAGATCCTTTTCGGACAGCACCTGCTTCTTTTTCAGCGTCGTTTCACCGGGGTCGATGACGACGTAAGCCGCAAAGTACAGAACCTGTTCGAGCTCGTTGGGCTTCATGTCCAGCAGCATCTTCATGCGGCAGGGGATGCCCTTGAAGTACCAGATGTGCGACACCGGCACGGCCAGCTCGATATGGCCCATGCGCTCACGGCGCACCTTGGCGCGCGTCACCTCGACGCCGCACTTATCGCAGACGATGCCCTTATATCTGCCGCGCTTATAGCGTCCGCAGTGGCACTCCCAGTCCTTTGTCGGTCCGAAAATGCGTTCGCAGAACAGACCGTCCTTTTCGGGCTTTAAGGTGCGATAGTTGATCGTTTCGGGCTTTTTGACCTCGCCGTGAGACCACTCAAGGATCTTTTCCGGGGAAGCAAGACCGATTTGCAGTGCATCAAATTCCGTTAAATCAAACATTACCTGCAGTTCTCCTTTCGCACATTATTCCGGATCCGAATCGGGATCTCCGAGATCGAGGTCCAGATCGCCTTCGAGATCGAAATCGTCTTCGATCAGCATGCCGTCCATATCGGAATCGTCGCCGTCATCGAACTCATCGAACTCGTCCATATCATCAAAGTCGTCCTCATCGCCTTCGTCCGCCATCGGCGCGATCGGCGTATCCTCGAGGCCTGCGATATTGATGTTGTCGGTGAAGCGGGTTTCTTCATCGTCGTCCTCGCCGATCTCGATCTCCTCACGCGATTCGCTCAATACGCGCATGTCGAGACCCAGCGACTGCAGTTCCTTGATCAGGACCTTGAACGATTCGGGCACGCCGGAGGGCTTGACATTCTCGCCCTTGACGATGCTCTCGTACGTCTTGACACGTCCCACGACGTCGTCCGACTTGACGGTCAGGATCTCCTGCAGGGTGTTCGCCGCGCCGTACGCTTCGAGTGCCCAGACTTCCAT
>CAMHJE010000167.1:0-4926 GCA_946185305.1 uncultured Clostridia bacterium
CAAGGGACCCGAAACTTTTACGATTGTTCCTTGCATATCATACTCCTGCTCAAGAATTACTCAAAATATCGACGCCGACGGCCTTTTCGACATTTTCCTTCAATGCTTTCATGCCGGTGCCGCGGCTGCCGAGCGCATCCGGAATCGGAATGATTGCGGGGTACGGCTCGGAGGCAAACTCGGAAATTGTTTCCTTACACAGCGGATAAACCGATTCGGTCACGTAAATGACGGCGTAACCCGTGCGGGCAAGGCGATGCATGATCTGGTTGGCACGTTCGCCGTCGGTTTCCGGATAGACCTCGATGCCGACCGCTTTGAACAGCAGAATCGAATCCCGGTCGCCGATGACGGCACATTTACCGTTCGCCATACAGCGTCACCAACCTTTCCGAAATCACAGAATCGGGCAGCTTATTGCGCTTAGCGGTGATGATGAGCCGAATCGCTCTCCCCTCCCGCTCTTTGGCAAGATAATACCCGATTACCGGATAGATGCTGCTCGTTTCATACTTATGAACCGACAGCAATGAAAGCAGATAATTATCTCGCGCTTTTTCGACTTCACCGATATTGCCCGTCCGCTGCATGGCGTTCAAGCCCTTCACCAACGCTTCCCGGCATACGCTCGCATCCAGGATCTTATTCAGCTGCTCGAAAGACCAGTCAAACGTTTCCATCAGCTGCTGCTTTTTGATACCGGTTTCCGGAAGCAGCAGATCGTCAAGCATCTCTTTTGATCCGCCCATGGCGCGAACGCGCAAAAACGTCAGAATATTGTCAAAGTCAGCCATCGCGGAAAAAAACTGGCTCAGCACGGCATCCTTTTTTGCTGTGCGCAGGGCATACGCAAGATATGCTCTGTCCAGCACAACAGAAATATGCTGCGGATCGACACGGATGGAAAGCTGCTTTTCCAGCTGTAAAAGTGCCGTTTTCAGTTCGTCCGGCAGCTCGTCGTAATGCTGCTCCTTTACCATGGCGGCAAGATCCTCTTTGGAATAGAGTCCGCCATCGGAAAAAGGCGCATCCGACGAACCGAGCATCCGAGCTTTCAGCAAAGCCTTGATATTCTGTACGTCTGACCGAAGCAGAAACAGATCGGTCAGAGTCGGATTCGGGGAAATATCCCGAATTTCAGCCATCGTCTCCCGCATTTCGGCGGTAATCATTTGCTCTACATTCGTCTCGCGAATGTCCATGCCACCGCCATAGCGGATATCCTGCAGCGTGCGAAGAGCGTCCGAAAGCGTTCCGTCCGCCATGCGGCGAACCGTTTGCGGTTCAACAAGTCTTTTGGACAAAGCGGACAGCCGCGCGCTTGCGTATGTATAACTCGGTTGCGGCATACGCCCTCCTTAAGAAAACAGAATCTCGGCGACCTTGGTTTCTTCGCGATCCCGAAGCTCGGAAAGGATAGCTTTCAAAGAGCAGTCCTTTTCATAGCTCTTGCCGTACAACACAAAGCCGCGATCCACCGATGCCGCAGACTCGGCAAGACGAACTGAAACACCTGCTGTGTTAATGGCGTTCTGCACGGCGCCGCGATCTGCATTCGCACATACGACGGTATCGCCGGTCTGTGCCTCAGCCTTCAGCACATCTGCAAACAGCCGCGCCAATTCACTTTCGGGCAATTCGCAGACGGCTTTATACGCTGCCGCGAAGGTTTCATCCAAAATAACCCGCTTCTCGGCAAGAAGCGCCTTTCGCCCATCGAGGCGGGCGCGCGTCGAAGCGCCGTCCAGAATCTCGCGCACCTGTATGTCGCGTGTTTTTTTCAAAGCCGCAGCCTGCTCGCTGATACGGGCATCCCGATCCTGACGGATGGATCCGCACAAGGTATCGGCGTCGGCAATGATCCTATCGGCGCTCTCTTGCGCTTCCGACAGGATGCGGCCGATCAGATTGTCTGCGCTTGCGTTTCCCATAACGCCCTCGCTTATGCGATACCGATGACGAGCAGGAAGGAGATCAGAAGCGCAAGGATCGCGTAGGTCTCGACCATGATCGCCATGACGATGCCTTTACCGCTTTCATTCGGCTTCTTTGCGATCATGTTGATGCCGGCGCATGCAACCTTGGCCTGATAAATAGCCGAAACAAGACCGCCGAACGCAATCGGCATAGCCGCGATCAGATAGCGGATACCGGTTTCGGTCGAAATGGCAGCACCGCCCGCGCTCATCAGGCCCGCCTTAATCGCGATAACGACACCGATCAGCAGGCCGTAGATGCCCTGCGTGCCCGGCAGAAGCTGCATAACAAGGCAATTGCCGAAACGGTCGGGATCCTCGGACACAACGCCAGCCGCGGCCTGACCCGCCATACCGACGCCGATTGCCGAGCCGAAGCCTGCAAACAATACCGCTACTGCGACACCCGCCGTTGTTAAAATAGTACCCAATTCCACTGTAATGTCCTCCTGTTATTTTGTGACTTGAATGTGTTTTGTGTTATAGGTAAGCGGTTGGAAAGCCCTTCCGCCTGCTTTATAGAATTTGCCGTAGAACTCGACGTACTGCAATCTCGCGCAATGCACGAACGCGCCGAGCGTATTGATCGCAAGGTTGAACGTGTGCAGGAAGATCAGCAGAATGATTGCCAGCAGCCCGCCCAAAATCTGCATCGGAATGCTCTTGCCCTGCATCAGCATCGCGCAGAGCGTATTGAACACCTGCCCGATAACGCCGGTCGCAATGCCGAGCGCAAACAGACGCGCATAGGATAGGACATCCGACAAAACGCCCGTGATGTTGTACAGCTCCGCAAGTCCGCCCGTGACCTTTCCGAAGAACTTCGGCGCATTTCTGCCCTTGAACAGCAGAATCAAAACCGCGCCTAAAGCCGCAATCACAATTGCCGTATTCGTTACGGGCTCCGGCAAGCTAACCGACATACCCGCCATATCCGCAATCGGCGGCAGGAAGCCGATCACAAGGCCGAGAATGATCATCACCCATGACAGCTGATCGAACACGGCGCTTTGCCAATCGCCTTTGCTGAAGCAGTTCATTGCATTGATGATGTAGCCGCTCACCAGATGCAGAATGCCGAGGCCGAGGCTCAAGGCCAGCATTCCCATCGAATCGGTCATCGGATCGAGCCAAATCGGGAAGATGCCGAGCCGGTCGAAGAACGCGGAGATCTGATCGAAGATCGCGCCGGACGCCGGTGTTCTCGAAATGCCGAAGAACGATCCGACAAAGAAGCCCCATACCATCGTAGAAACGCCGCCCCATGCCAGCACGCGGGCGATACCGCCGCTTGTGCCGGTCGGCTTTTTGATCTTGATATACGCCAAAGCACCGAGCGTCAGCAAAATGCCGTAACCAGTGTCGGACAGCATCAAACCGAACAGCAGGATGTAGAACGGTGTCATGTACGGTGTACCGTCGATCCCGTAGGGATCGGGACGGGAATACAGCGTTTGTACCTCTTCAAAGGGCGTAACAAGCGCGTTGTTCTTCACAACCGACGGCGGTACTTCGTCCTCGTTCGGGTCACGTACTTCAAAGCTGTACGCTTCCGTAACGCTCTTGACGGCCGCTTCCGTTTGCTCTACCTGATCCTCGCGCACCCATCCTTCCAGTATAAAGGCGCTCCGGGTGTGCATAAGGTCGTTTTCCGCCTGATAACGGTCGCGGTCGATCACGGCGGCATCAGCTGCGTTCTCCAAAAGGTCAAGCTGTTCGCTGTGCGTGGTGATCTGCGCGTCGATATCGGCAACAGCCGTTTCGATCTCGGCAAGGCGCGCATCATAGCGGGCAATTTCCTCGGACGGCGATAGATTGCTTTTCGGGAAAGCATAATCGGTCCAATCTAGTCCCTTTAGGAAGTTCTGTGTGACACGCGCATCCTCGGTGCGGCAGGCGACAATCGTCGGCGCATTGGAGGAGGCCGCAAAGAATTGAACCTCCAAGAAATCCTGTTCGGACAGCTTTTGCTGATCTTTTTGCGCACAATAGCCGACAAAGTACGATACGCGCTTTGTGCTGTGAATACTGCTCATCGGAGCGGTCAGTGCACTCCACGGCACAAGGTCGGCTTTTTGCGCTGTCAGCTTGTCGCGCTCGGCAAGCAAACTTGTTTTTTCGTGCAACAACGCTTCGACCTTATCGGTCACGGCGGCGGCTTTATCGGCATCGGCGCGAATCGAAGAAAGCGATTCCTCCCGTTTCTGCGGCGTAAAGAAGCTCTTCTTCTTCGCATACGGCTTAACCGCATCGATTGAATCGTTCAATCGCTGCATGCGATCCTCGGCCTTGTCGAGCTTTGCGCTTGGCGCATCGCCCTCGGTCACGTCGATCACCTCGACCGAACCGACCTTCTGCAAGGCTTCGAGCAGCCGTTCCTCTTCCGATTGCAGCGCCACAAGCGTCAGGCGCTTCATCGAAACAATCATACCGTTGCTTTCACCCTTTCCATAAGATATGAAACCGCTTCCGGCAGACGATCAAGCGCAGCGGCACGAACAGCCGCCTTATCCGCATCGACCGAGGCCAAAATTGCCTTTGCGTTCGACTCTCCCTCGGCTTCGGCGGCGGCAATCGCGTCTGCGGTCTTTTGCCGCTCGGCCTTCAGAGCTTCGGCAACCGCATCTTCCGCTTCGGCTTTTGCATTCGCGATCTGATCGCGTGCCGCGGCGTTTGCTTCTTCTATCATCCGATCTGCCTGCTTTTCGGCTTCGGCAATACGTTCCAGCATGGTTGGCATGGGTTTCCTCCATTCGCACAAGCATTCTCTTGTTCTCAAACTTATTCAATATGGTATTATAGCAAAAAACGATCCGTTTGTACAGTATGCAAACGGATCGTTTTGTTCAATTTTTGGTAATCTTTTCTTTTGCATTGACGCGTGTAAAGCCGGATGCGCGCAACAGACGGTTCATGTAGGCCAATCCCTCATCGCTTGTTTCGATGCCTT
>CAMHJE010000168.1:0-4897 GCA_946185305.1 uncultured Clostridia bacterium
TAAAAGTTTCGGGTCCCTTGATCGTAGCGAGCGGCATGGCCGACGTGCAGATGTTTGACGTGGTTCGCGTCTCCGATAAGCATCTGATCGGCGAAGTCATCGAGCTGCGCGGCGATAGGGCGTCCATTCAGGTATATGAGGAAACGGGCGGCATCGGCCCCGGCGAGCCTGTCGTATCCACCGGCGCGCCGCTGTCCGTCGAGTTGGCCCCGGGCCTCATCGAATCCATTTATGACGGTATTCAGCGTCCGCTGTCCGAGATCCGCAAGGTCGCGGGCGACCGCATTACGCGCGGTATCGAGGTCAATTCCCTCGATCATGAAAAGCTTTGGAATTTCGTCCCTGCCGCAAAGGTGGGCGATGAACTGAAGGGCGGCGACGTGCTCGGCACCGTGCAGGAGACCGAAGCTGTTCTCCATAAGATCATGGTTCCGCCGAACGTATCCGGCACGCTGACTTGGATTTACGAGGGCGAAGCAAACATCGTCACACCGATTGCACGTCTCGAAAGGGACGGAAAGGTGTTTGAACTGCCGATGCTGCAAAAATGGCCGGTTCGCAGAGGCCGTCCGTATGCGGAAAAGTTAGCGCCGAATGAGCCGATGATCACCGGTCAGCGCGTTATCGACACGCTGTTCCCAGTCTCCAAGGGCGGCGTTGCCGCCGTTCCGGGTCCGTTCGGCAGCGGCAAAACGGTTGTACAGCATCAGCTCGCTAAGTGGGCGGATGCGGATATTATCGTGTATGTCGGCTGCGGTGAGCGCGGCAATGAAATGACCGACGTTCTGATGGAGTTTCCGGCACTGAAGGATCCGCGCACCGGCTTGTCGCTGATGAAGCGTACCGTATTGATTGCGAACACTTCCGATATGCCTGTGGCGGCGCGTGAGGCTTCTATCTATACCGGCATCACGATTGCAGAGTATTTCCGTGATATGGGATATAAGGTGGCAATCATGGCGGACTCCACAAGCCGTTGGGCGGAGGCGCTCCGCGAGATGAGCGGCCGTCTGGAAGAAATGCCCGGCGAAGAAGGCTACCCCGCGTATCTGTCTTCCCGTTTGGCGGAGTTCTATGAGCGTGCCGGCGCTGTTAAGACGATCGGCAGCGAAGGTCGCACAGGCGCTGTTACTGCCATCGGCGCCGTGTCCCCGCCGGGCGGCGATATCTCCGAGCCGGTTTCACAGGCAACGCTTCGTATCGTCAAGGTGTATTGGGGACTTTCGGCAAAGCTCGCTTACGCGCGCCATTTCCCGGCAATTGACTGGCTGCAGTCTTATTCACTGTATCAGGATCGCTTGGCGCCTTGGTTCAACTCGAATGTGCATCCCGATTGGTCGGCGCTTGTTGCCAGAACGATGCACCTTTTGCAGGTGGAAAGTGAACTCGACGAGATCGTTCGTCTTGTCGGTATCGACGCATTGTCGTTCAAGGACCGTTTGACGCTTGAAGCTGCGCGGAGTATTCGTGAGGACTACCTGCATCAGAATGCATTCCATGAGGTCGATACGTATACGTCCCCGAAGAAGCAGTATATGATGCTGAACGTCATTCTGCAAAACTACGAAAAGAGCCTTGATGCGCTGGATCATGACGCCTCATTTGCCAAGCTGATGCGGATGCCCGTTTTGGAACGGATCGGTCGTTTGAAGTATGTTCCGGAGGAACAAGCTGAAGCCGAGTATAACGACATTTTGAAAGCCATCAACGAGCAAACCGCAGCATTGACCGAAGGGGGGAATATCTGATGCGTAAGGAATATCGCACGATCACCGAAGTCGTCGGCCCTCTGATGATGGTCAAGGACGTGGAAGGCGTCAAGTATGATGAGCTTGTCGAGATCGAGCAGGCAGACGGTACGATCCGTCGCGGCCGTGTTCTCGAAATCAACGGCGATAAGGCCATGGTGCAGCTGTTTGAAGGCTCGCAGGGCCTGCGCATTTCGGACAGCAAAGCGCGTTTCTTAGGCCACTCGATCCAGCTTGCCGTCGCGCCCGACATGCTCGGTCGTATTTTCAACGGCATGGGCGAGCCGAAGGACGGCGGTCCGGCGTTGATTGCCGAAAAGCATTTGGACATCAACGGCGTCGCTATGAATCCTGCTGCGCGAGATTATCCGAGCGAATTTATTCAAACCGGCATTTCTGCAATCGACGGCTTGAATACGCTGGTTCGCGGTCAGAAGCTGCCGGTGTTCTCCGGCTCGGGTTTGCCGCACGCCAACCTTGCGGCGCAGATTGCGCGTCAGGCACGTGTGCTCGGTTCGGACGAAAAGTTCGCGGTCGTTTTCGCCGCTGTCGGTATCACGTTTGAGGAAGCCGATTTCTTCATCAACGATTTCCGCCGTACCGGCGCAATCGAACGTACCGTCACGTTTATCAACCTTGCAAACGACCCGGCCATCGAGCGTATCAATACGCCGCGTATGGCCATCACCGCTGCTGAATATCTGGCGTATGATCTCGGTATGCACGTGCTCGTTATCATCACCGATATAACGAACTACGCCGAAGCGCTGCGCGAGGTTTCCGCCGCGCGTAAAGAGGTGCCGGGACGCCGCGGCTATCCGGGCTATATGTACACCGACCTTGCGACGATGTACGAGCGTGCGGGCCGTATTCGCGGCAACAAGGGTTCGATCACAATGATTCCGATTCTGTCTATGCCGGAAGATGACGTGACACACCCGATTCCGGACCTCACTGGCTACATCACCGAAGGACAGATCATCCTGTCCCGTGAACTGTACCGCAAGGGCCTGACCCCGCCGATCAACGTTCTGCCGTCGCTGTCCCGTCTGAAGGACAAGGGCATCGGCAAGGGCAAGACGCGTGAGGATCACGCCGACACGATGAATCAGCTGTTTGCTGCCTATTCACGCGGCAAGGATGCAAAGGAACTGGCTGTTATCTTGGGCGACGCGGCATTGTCCGATACAGACAAGCTGTATGCGAAATTCGCCGATGCGTTCGAGGAGCAGTATGTTTCGCAGGGTTACTATACCAACCGTTCGATTGAAGAAACGCTTGATCTCGGCTGGAAGTTGCTTTCGATCCTGCCCAAGTCCGAGCTGAAGCGTATTCGTGACGAATACATCGAAAAATACTATCCTGAGGAGGCATAACCGTGGCGCTGCAATATAAGCCCACCCGCATGGAGCTGTCCAACTTGAAAAAGCGGAGGACGGTCGCCGTTCGCGGACACAAGATGATGAAGGATAAACGCGACGAGCTCGTGCGCCGCTTCATCGTCTACGCCCGCCGGAACCAGCAGCTTCGCCGGGAGACGGAAGAAAAATTGCAGAAGGCAATGCAGAGCTTCGTTTTGGCGCGCGCGATGATGTCGAACGACGAGATAGAGGAGGCGCTGCTCTATCCGGCACGCTCCATCGACGTAGATCAGTCCGTGCAGAATGTACTGTCGATTCCGGTACCGAAATTGGCACTCGAAACGCAGCAGGACGGCTTTGTTTATCCTTACGGCTTTGCAACGACCGGTGCGGATCTCGATACAGCCGTACAGGATTTGGCAGAGATTCTGCCTCTGATGCTGGAGCTTGCCGAGGTAGAGAAAGCGACAAGCCGCCTTGCCGACGAGATCGAAAAAACACGCCGCCGCGTCAACGCGCTTGAATACGTCATGATCCCGCAGTTCGATGCTGCGATTCACGACATTCAAATGAAGCTCGAGGAAAACGAGCGTGGCAACACGTCCCGCCTGATGAAGACCAAAGAAATGCTTGCCCAGGAGGTCGAATGAACCTTTCGGTTCTGTGTAAAGAAGCTGGCTTTTCGGAGGCATTTGTGCTGCCGGTAAGCCCTTATACGGATTGGACGCGTCATCGAAACGATGGCGCGTTTCATACAAATGCGGATTTTATACGCGACGATCCGGCTGCGGCCTATCCTTGGGCGAATGCTTGCTTGATCTGCGTTTGGGCCTACACGCCGTTTGATGACCCATCGGTCGTCCCTGCATATTATATCGAAAGTAACCGAGCTTATCATGCAATGAAAGCATTGCTGCATAAGCTGAACAAAAACGGTATACGCGCCGAGCGTGCCGAAACGCCGTATCGGACGCAGCTGCTGCAGGCGGGCATCGGCACACGCATGGATAATCAGCTTTGGTATTATGCTCCTTACGGTACATTTACCGTGCTGTGGGGCGCAATGCTTGCGCTGCCGGAGCCGGTTTCCTACACGCCGCCGCATAACAACGAACCGGTATGCGATCATTGCGGCAGATGCGAAAAGGTTTGCTTCGGTGCGCTGCACGAAGGAACGTTTGATTGGAGGCATTGTATTCGCGCCTATATGGATAATCAGCCTCTGCCGAACGAATATCTTCCTAAGCTCTCCGCTTTCTCCGGGTGTGAACGCTGTCAGTTCGCCTGCCCCCAAAATCCGATTGAGCGCATTCCTGTGCCGGATGAGATTCGCTTGGCGCTTGATCCTGTGGAAATCGTAAAGGGTAACAGCAAGGCTGCATTGGCGCTGCTTGGAAAGAATCGCAAAAAGCCGCTTCTGCGGCAAGCCATCGTGCTGTGCGCCAACCGAAAAAGGACGGAGGCTCTGCCGTATCTTCTTGCATGGAAGGAAAAAGATGACGGCACTTTGGAAACAGAGCTCAATTACGCAATTTCGGTCTTGCAATTTGAGCAAAATATGGTACAATAACGGTAATCGCACTAAGCGGGGAGGTAGCGGCACCCTGTACTCGCAATCCGCTGCAGCGAGGCCGAATCCCTGTTCAGAGGCAAACTGTTGTAAGGTCGATCCCGGCACGGAGCGTTGAAAGACGGGTCCTGTGCAATCGGACGCTGTGAACCGTGTCAGGTCCTGACGGAAGCAGCACTAAGCGGAATGTCCGGTGTGCCGCGGGAAAACCTGTCATG
>CAMHJE010000169.1:0-4862 GCA_946185305.1 uncultured Clostridia bacterium
CAGGTCGAAGCATTGTCATCTCGGACAACAACAGCTACCGCGTCTGGGCAAAGGATGGCCAGGACACGTTCGCCGTGGATGAAAACGGTCATATGGAGTTTCGGTATCTGCCGGTTGGAACCTACCGTCTGGTCGAGGTGACGCCGAGCGGATATATTGCCGAGGATGAAGTATCGTTCACACTGACCGATCACGATAGCACAAGCAATCCAAAGATCGTAACCGTGGAGAACAAGCCTACCGGCGTAAAGATCAAGAAGGTAGATGCGGCATCCGGTAATCCCCTGATGGGCGCAGGCTTTGCGATCAAGGTCAAGGGAGCTAACGACTTTGAAACGCTGACCTTCCGCGCGCTGGGAGATGGTTCGTATTTCTGCGATCCGGACGGTAAAGTGACCGAACTCATGGTAGACGGTATGGGCGAGATCACCATGTACGGTCTCCCGCTCGGCGACATCTGGGTCGAGGAAACCACCACGCCGGACGGCTACTTCCCGATTTCGGCACAGAAGCTCTCCGTCACCAAAGAAATGAGTTCCACCGAGCCGTACACCCTGACAATCAAGAACAGCAAGTTTGTGAAGCTCGGCATGGATTCCGATTGGTGGGAATTCCCTGCGCTGATCGGCGGCATTGTACTGCTGATCTCTGCTGTGATCGGCGTAATCGTAGCGGCGTTTCGCAAAAAGCGCAGCCGTAAGCACAGAAAGGCGTAATGGATGGGGCTGACAGCTGATGCAAATGCGAATCAACGCCAACTATATCATCGTCGATTCGATCCACGCCGGGGACAGCGAGTTTGTCCTCGGCGTGCATTCCGAAAAGCCCGACACCTTCGTGACATGGAAATGCGACAGAGGCAGCGATTACTATTGGGGACACTATCACAACGATCTAGTGAAAGCGCAAAAAGATCTAGCTGAGCGCGCGTTGGAAGAAATCCGTTTGCTGGAAGAAACAGAACGACCTTCCCTGTTTTCGGAGCCGGAGGATATAGGCAAGGAGGATGATCCATATGAGCGATAGCCATCCCGACCGTCATGTGATCTGGAGTAATGTCAGTCTCGATTACGAGAACTGGCGCGCCGATCTCGAAATCGAATATCCTGATCTGTCCGAGAATGAACGCATCGACCTTATGTATGAAATCAATGCGGACTACCTTACCGACGAACGGATCAACCTCAACGTTCAGCTGAACGAGCCGATCCTTGTGATCGCCGATCTCGGCCTTTGGAACGGACGGTTTTCGGGATACAAGGAAATCGAATCCGGCAATATCCGCGACTGTCTGTATTCGGATACCGATATAACCGAGTGGTATGTAGACGCCAACGGCGATATGCGCGCCGATGCCATCCACCACGACGGTACGAATCACTATCTGTACCGGGCGTATAAGGACGGCGTAACGGAAACGCAGCGCGAGAAACTCAAAGAGAAGATCTTTAACGGCACCGTCAACCGCGCCGACATTACCCGTATTACCCGGCGGATCGGCGACGAGGTTGCCAAGGTCTACGGCTTCGATTTCCGCCGCCTGCGCTGCGTGCCGCAAGCAAGGAAGCAGCCGGTAACGAACAAAGCCGAACAGGAAAGATAACGATCAGCGCCGTATACGCGGCGCTGATTCTTTTGGAGGAAAACCATATGAGTAACTACGCAACCTTTGACGCAGACATCACGCTGTCAAGTGTACTGGACGTCGAAGCAACTGCAGAAAAAGCAAAGCAGGCATTCTGCGTTTCGGATGTTTCCATAAGCCAAGAAACCGACGATACCTTTGAACTGTGGTTCGGGGAGTATACCGACTATCGCGACGATGAGATTCACGCCTTCTTACAGGAGATTCAGCCGTATACGGTTTCCGGATACGTTACCTATCTCGGAGAAAGCGGCGATCACTGGAGAAACATCTTCGATAAAACTTCCCATCAATGGGTCGAAGAGGACGGCGATATTGTGTATAACCCCGAAACCCGGCGCACGATGGACGAGCTGGTGGAAGCGGACCGGATGTTTCAGGCACAGCTTTGCAGAAACATTTTTGCCGACGAACCGGAAAGATGAGGAGGCAGCGATATGGTTTCTTTTTTTTGCACCGGATATTCCCACAATCCTTTCCCTCCATGATCTATGTCAGGTCATGGGACTGTCCAATTCCAATCTAACCATGTTGTTGAGGGATGATTCGTTCCCACTGGTCACTGTCGGCAATCAGCTTTTCGTTCTGCGTGACAGCCTTTTAGCATGGCTGAAAGAACATGAAAAACCGAAGAACAAGGAGGCGAACGCCTTTGGAACTTGAAATCTGGGACATTCTCCCAAACGAACAACTCTATACCTATTCCCAGTCCGCCCAGCTCGAAGCACAGACCGGCTGTATCGGTCACCTGCGCGGGTATCTTGACAGCGGCGAGAGCTTTATTACCTCCTGGGACGATCACAACCGCACACTGAAAACACAGGCGTTCAAGGACGAGTTTGACGATGTGATCCATATGCTCCGGTTCCATCCCGATTACGATCATATTCTGAAGAACCGTACTGCACTTGCCAAATACTGTTACAGCCATCCCTCCTGCCGGATGCAGGATGAAAACAGCTATGGCATCCGGGTGGATACCCAGCAGTACAGTTATCTCTGCCGGCTGAACCCGAATCCCGGCGAGTACAACGTGTATATCTACGCCTACAAACGGGACTGGCTCGATAAGCATCTGCTGCGGGCACAGAACGGCATCCGGTTTATTGATCCGCACTATAAGGAACTGTTCCGTATCCCCGACGGCGGCAGGATCCGTATCCGAAGGCCGGACGGATCGACGAGCGAGCGTGTATGCCGGTTTATCGACGAGTACCACACCGAGATTGGGAACAGTCTCTACCATATCTGCGAGTTTGCCGAGCATATGAAAAAGCAAGGCAACACCGTGGAACCCGCAGATACACCCCTGCAAAGCCGAAAGGAGGCGCGTACATATGAAAGTGCTGCGCGTTGAACCGTACAAACCACCGCATGAAAAGGAAATCAATCCTGGTCTGGAATCCCTGCAGCATGAGGTCGGCGGCTGGATCCAAGCCGTGTATCCGTTTGAGGATCCGGTTGCACTCATCGTCAACGAAGAAGGTAAGCTCAACGGCATGGAATTAAACCGCGCGCTGCGGGACGAAAACGGCGAAGTCTATGATGTCATCGCCGGTCCGTTTCTGATCGTCGGTCTCGGCGAGGAAAATTTCACTTCACTTTCAGACGATCTGACCGACAAATACAAAGAAGTCTTTGCCCAGCCGGAAGTATTCCTGCAAACCAACAGCGGCCTCCTGGTTATGCCCTATGTCATGGACGGCTTTGACAGTCTCGGCAGCGGCGATCGGGAGCGATAGGAGCAGACACATGGAAAGCTATGAAACCTATAATATCAAGGAGCGTTTCCCGGTCGGCGATAAAGGCGTCGTATTATTGGAATACCCTACCGAGCCGAAGCGGTATGCGATCTACCTCTACGATAAAGCCAACCCGACGCAGCTTTACGGCAGAATACCGGAAACCTCCGAAAAAGGCGCATTGCATGTCTACCTTGAACGCTGCGATACACTGGTCGATCAGTATGAGCAAAAGACCGGGAGGCAGTTTCCACTGCCTTCCTCCTGTATGGCTGTTATTGCCTCCACCGGTGATCTTGTGAATATCCGTCGCGGCATGACCGGATACTTTCCCTCCGACTGGAATGTACCGGGTGATCGGAAACGTAACGAAGAGATTGCAGAATACATGAATAAGCAGCACGAGCTTACCAAAGCCCAGTCCGCCGCTATGACCTGCGGCAGTATGTTCGGCTGGGACGTACCCGGTGCGAATCCCAAACTGTACGATAGCAACGGACACTTTCTCGCTATGTCCCGTTATCCGGATGCACGAACAGAATCCTTCGAGTATGTGGAGCTGTTCGACCGTCCTGCGCTGTTTCACAACTGCAGGATCGATCCGGATACCGTACCGGAGGGCATTTACCGGTACGAGATCCGCGACGACGGGGACAACGGATACGCCTGTGAGATTGCCAAGCATATCACAGTTAACTTCATGGGCACAATTCTGACAGACACGCCGATCGACCTGCCCGGCGGCTGGCTCCCCATGGACGATTACGATCTGAACTTTGCAGACAGCAAGCCGACGACCCTGCAGCAGTATATGGATCGTGGCAAGGAACACACAAAAGACGATTTTGAAAGATAGTGAAGAAAGATCAGTAAAAGATGAAAAAGAGCAACGCGTTACGTTTTGTAACGGGTTGCTCGACTGCGACTTGCATGTTATCCGACTGCGACACTCAATTCATAGAGCTCATGCGGTGCAATGTCCTGACCATCGGTCCATTCGATCCCGATTCCTCCGGGAAGAAGCCGAACGGTACGAAAATAGGCACGGTCTTTTAATTCTCCATACCACGGACCGGTTGCATACGGTGCGACGTCAAACAGCTTGATTTCGCCCGTTTCATAACAGAGGCGGAGTTTCAGCGGATCGACAGGTTCTACACTGACCAATCTTGGCTGCAACATACAATCACCTCCTTAATGCAGGCATGAAACGCACCTTCTTTCATTGTCAGTATATCATAGAACGGAAGAGAAAAAAAGCAATTTTTTCATGAAACACAAAAGAAGAACAAAATGGATAAAAACAAAGATACAGGAAGGAGGTAAGCCGTGCAGACGAAACTGGAAAGAATGATCAACATGGCGCATGATGCGACGCTTGCCGTGACCTCCTCGCCCTATCGCTGGAAAGCCTTTCTCGATTCTGCCGCATGGCTCTATAAATACCCGTTTCAGGACCAGGTGCTGATCCATGC
>CAMHJE010000170.1:0-4822 GCA_946185305.1 uncultured Clostridia bacterium
ATTTGCAGCTTGGTCAGCGTTTTGAGCACCGAGATATCCTCGATCTGCTGATGGCCGAGGTCGAGTGCGACCAGCTCCGTGCAGTATTGCAGCGGCCAGATCGCTTCGGTCGTTAAACGGTACTTCTTTTCATCGTCCTTTTTGGAGCTGCGCGTGGTGAACGCGGTTGCGTCGGTGCGGATCTTGCCCCAAAAGCCGAGGTCGATCTCCCACAGGAACTTGATGTGCGGGAACGCATCGGCAAGGCCGCCCATCGTGCGGTCGTCGAGCCCGCAGCCGAGCATGTTCACATGCTTCAGATTCGGCAGCTGCGTCAGCGTGTATTTCAGCGTATCGACATCGGTGATCGGGGTGTTCGACAGATCGAGCTCCTCCGTGGCTTCGGTATAGGTATGGCCGAGATACTCGACCGTGAAGGTGTAGTCGTAGGTCAGCGTCGGGTTCGCTTCCATGAACGCGACAATATCCGCCCGCGCCCCGCTTCGCTCACCGAGCAGCACCGTTGTGAGCTTCGGCAGCAGCGGCAGCGCCTCGGTCAGCTCCCGCGCCGAGGGGATCTCCTTTCCCTGCAGGTCAATGACTGTAAGATCGGGCGAAACGCGCTCTCCAAAGAGCTCGACCGTATAGTGCAGCGTAAGCCCGTCCAGAAGCGACAGCGCCTCCTTCAGCTGCGCGTTGCCCAAGCCCAGCGGCTCCAAATCGACGCTTTCAAGGGCGGGCAGGTACGGCAGCGCGTCGGCAAGCGCAGACACATCCGTAATGCCGGAGGCTTCGCCGAGCGTGAGGCTTGTCACGTCGGGCGAAAGCGTGACGCCGCCCACGGACACCCTATAATCGAAAGACAGCGCCGGAAACGCGGCGACGAGCGCGGCGATATCCGCATTGGAAAGCGCCTTGTCGCGCAGGGTGACGGTTTTGAGGTTCGTCAGCTCCGGGAGCACGGCAAACAGCGTTTCGGCAGACAGCGGATCGTCCACCGTCCAGTCGTTTACGGTGTGATCGATCTCGACCTCCGCCGAGGCGACAGACCAGTTCCACGTCCAATTCGGATGCTCGCTTTCGGCGGTGCGAAGCATAGCATAGTCGGTGCAGTTCTTTACGTTGACCGTGCGCAGCAGTGGCAGACGGTGCAGTGCCGCAAGGTCGGCGGGCGACGGATGATCGAGCGTGACCTCCGTGGTATCGTTTTCCAGTGTCTGCCCGTTCACGACCATCGACCAGCGAATGTCGCAGTCCGGGAACGCGCCCGAAAGCCTTGCAATCTCGGCTTCGTTCAGATCGGATCCGCGCAGGTCGAGCCACGTCGGGTGCCGGAGCATCAGCAGCGCATCGACATCCGCGCCGGTCAGCGTGGAGGAGGCGTAGCCGTCGGCGGTCGTCCAAAGGTAGGTGCCGTCCACCGGGATCATCATAAACCAGAACAGCGCAAATGCGCCGGCCGCGCAAAGCAGCAGCAGCGACAGGACGATCAATATGATTCTTTGCGTCATGCTCATCGGCGGTGTTTTCTCCTCTTTGTTTTCGCACGCTTATACAGCAGCACGGCAGCCGCCGCGCCAAGCGCGAGCCCAAGCAGCGGCAGCACGAGCCACAGCAGGTTCCATCCGGGCTCGGTTGGGGCTTCTGGCACGGCCTTGTCCATAGGCAAAGGCGATGCGGTCAAAGCGGGCTGCGGCGTATCGGTCGGACGCGGCGTATCGGTTGTCTGCGCGGTCGGGGCGGGCGTGTCCGTCGGCGCGGGGGTGTCGGTCGGGGCCGGCGTCGGCTCCGGGGTCGGCTCAAAGCCGACAAGCTTCTCCGGGGGAATGTTTTCAAATAAATCGTTGCGCCCGGTATCGAGCCCGACGGTCGAGAACGCAAGCCCGAAGCGTTCGAGGCTGTGGAAGCCCTCGTTGTTGCACGGATGGTTGCCGAGCTCCTGCGACTGATGACAGTTGTACGCGGCCTTGGCAATCTCCCAGCCGGTCAGCCCGCCGAACGCGGACAGCGGCTCGGTCGCGGTAATGAAGATCGGGTTTTCGGGGTACAGATGGATATAGAGCTTTTTCACCTGCCACGTCCCGCTCATTTCGGCAGACGCCGGATCGCAGGCGGGGTTGGCGGCGTCCTCTACGGCAAGGCGCACGGCCTCGGACACGCGCTTGTGCTGCCAATGGCCGTATTCGCCCTCTACATCGTGCGTGATCACGACCTCCGGCCGCACCTGCCGGATATACCGGATCAATACGTTTTCCACGTCCTCCAGCAGAAAATCCTTCTCGAACCGTTCGCGGTTCTTGCGTGAGATATCGGGCAGCCCTGCCATCAGCGGATATTGCGTAAGCCCCATGATCGCTGCGCCGTTGAGGGCTTCGGTTCGACGGATGCGCTCGCGCGTCGTGCACCATAGGATCGTGCCGGTATAGCCGAGCTGTTTGCCGTAGGTGGCGATCACATTGCCCATGAACAGCGCGTCGTCGTCCGGGTGCGTGGCGATCACCAAAAAATCGACCTTTTCCGGCGTCGGCTCCCATGCGTGGTAATCGGACGGCGCGCCGCCCGCATACGGAACGAGCGTGCATAGATCCGACGGTTCCTCGGCCGTCAGCCGCACGCCGAACACGCCCGGCTCCACGGCGATGCCGTCGTTCCAATACGGATTGCCGTCAAAGGCTTTGATCGCCTCCCCCGCTTCGTTCAGCAGCTCAACGGTATACGGCGCGGGCAGAATGCCCGCTTTGTCGCTCCACTCCCAATACACAAAGTCCGCACCGGTGTTTTCGTCCCACGAAACGGACGCCCATTCGCCGGACTCCAAATACACCTTGGTATCGACATTGCGGTCGCCGAGGCGATCATAAAGGTACTTGGACGGCTTCGTCGCCGCATACGTGCAGCGCCGTCCGAGGCGCACCGGCTCCATCGATTCGGCAAGGCTCGCCGTGCCGCCGAGCAGCAGCAGGCACAGCAAAACGCAAATCGCGCGGACGGTACGTTTCATGTTGCTTCACCTCAGTTGATTCCAAATTATATTATAGCGCCGTGCGCTTTTAGTTGTCAATAAAAACACAACGGGTTGTATCTTTCCTGCAATACAGGCACAAGAAAAGCGCACCCGATGATAGGATGCGCGGGCAGAACCATCTTATTTCGCAATGACCCGCCACGCTTCGAGCAGCCCTTCGAGCGAGCGGGCGGCGTTGGCGGGACTGGTGGACGGCAGGCACACGGCGTCGCGGTGCAGAACCGGCTGTTGATACCGCAGGAAATACCGCTCGGCGGTCTTGCCGTTGACATAGATGTGTTCGATGGGCGCCGCGGCAAGAAGCGGCGTCAAGTCGTTCGGCACGACATCCCGGATCGAGCTGTCCGACGAGCCGATGATCGTGCATTGCCCGATCACGTCCCACAGGGCGATCCGATGCCGTTCGAGCAGGGCCTTCTTTTGGGGGATATCCGCCGGCACAGGCTCGTCAAACAGGGCGGCAAGCACGCGCCAGAAGCGGTTTTGCGGATGGCCGTAAAAGAACAGCTGTTCGCGGGACTTGACCGAGGGAAAGCTGCCCAAAATCAGAATTCTTGCGTTGGGCGGGCAAAACGCGGGAAACGGATGCGTGATGCGCTGTTCGTTCATTGCAGGCGGAAGCAGAACAGCCGCGGGTTCGTTCCGGTCGAGCCGACGACGACATAGTTGTTATAGGCGACCGGCGTCGCATCCACCTCGTCGCCGAGGTCGAGCGCATACAGCGCGTTTTCGCCGGGCTTGACCGCGTTAAACAGGCGCATCGCGCCGCTGCGGTCGCATTGGATCAGGTACGCGTCCCCGCGCGACGTATAGACCACCAAGGGCGAGGAAACGAAGTCCGCCGCGCCGGTCTGCTTGATCTCCCAGCGCACCTCGCCGCTCGAACGGTCGAACGCGATCACCTTGCCGCCGTAGCCGTAGGAAACGTTGCCCTCGTCGTCCACGGTGTCCACGGCAAGGCCGTAATACGAGCACAGCAGCAGATCGCCGATGGTGCCGCGGCCGATGTGCGGCGTGGCCTTGCTGCCGCCCTTCGTGCCGCCGATGGTGATGACCAGCTGCTTGTTTTCCCAGATCACCTGCCCGGTCAGGCCGTTGATCTTCTTGGTATAGCAATAGCCGTAGCCGTTGGGCAGCGATTCATCCTGCGTATCGGTCTGACTGCACGTATACAGCCATACCGTGCCCGCGCCGCCGTCCTCCTCCAGCACGACGGTCGCATCGGTATCGCCGCCGGTATCAACGACAAACTGGAGCTTCAGCGTATTCACGTCGATGCATTGCAGCCGCCCGCCGTTGTCGCAGACGTAGAGGTAGTTGCGGAACGCCGCAACGCTCGATTCATACCCGTACCAACGCTTGCCGGACGCGGACGTGGTCGTATAGCCGGAGGCGGCATAGCGGTATTTGATCTTGTCGCCCGGGGTGATCGAAAGGATTCTCGCCTCGGGATCGTACACGGTGTTGAGCCGCACCAGATAGAGCAGGCCGTTTTCGCTCGGCCAGATCAGCGTATCCTCGATCACGAGCGGGCTTGCGTCGAACGCGCTCCAGTCGTCGCGCCGGGCGGTGTGATCCTTGCCGGAAACGATGGTCTGTGCGCTGTTGGTGACGAGGTTGACGCCGTAGCACGCGGATTTATTGACCTCATACGAAGTGCCCTGCCCGATATACAGCATCGGGATGCCGCGCGGATCGAGCGTGGGCGTGCCGAACATCGGAACGCCGACATTGATCGGTTCACGCGTGCGCTGCCCGGTTTCGAGCTGATAGAAGTAGATATTGCCGTCCGCCGCGCATTGGATCACCTCGGTCAGC
>CAMHJE010000171.1:0-4753 GCA_946185305.1 uncultured Clostridia bacterium
CGATCAACAGCACGCCTGTTTTCTTCATCGTGGACGGCATTTCTTCCGCAGAATCGCCGATCGGGATCGAAACAGATGAGATTTCCGCGCTTGTGTCGCACGTGTTTGTTCGTCAGGATTTCATCGCTGCGATTCAAGACATTCTGGACGATGTGGGTATTGAAATCGATGCCTGTCACAGCGCAATGCAAGGCGAGGCGATGCTTCTGATTCCCGAGCAGGAACGCGTCCGTCCCGCCGTGCTGATTGATGTCGGCTATCGCCAGACAGATATTTGTGTGATTGAAAACAGCGCCATGACGGCGATCTCTTCCATCCCTGCGGCTACCAGTTTGCATCGGATTTGGCATTCGGTTTGGAGGTCACACAGGAATCTGCAGAACAGGCGAAACGCCGCTTCTCGTTCTCGCTCGATTACGGTGACAAGACCGAAATTCTGCGGACGGCAACGGAATCGAAGCGTGTCGCCAACGCGACGATTGCCTACATCATCGAGGCGCGGGCAAGCGAGCTTGCCGATTTGATTCGGGAAGAGCTCGAACGCATGTCGGTCAACCTTGACGCCAAGCCGGTTGTTTATTTGACCGGCGGCGGCCTGTTGATGATGCGCGGTTCGCTCGACTTTATGAAAAAAAAGCTCGGCATTTCAATGAAGCGGGACATGCCGTGGACGCCGCGCCTGTCGTCACCGAATTATTGCAGCGCATTCGGCATACTGTACTTTGAATTGCGGGTGATACCGCATGCGGACGAAGCCCCGGCTGTGCCGGTCACGGAAAAAGAAGAATCATTTTTAACAAAGCTGAAGAATTTCTTCATCAAATAAAAAGGGGGACAAACCATGTTTGAACAGGACTTAGACAACTCCAATTTTGCTCAGATTCGCGTCGTTGGCGTCGGCGGCGCCGGATGCAACGCCGTAAATCGCATGGTGCAGTACGGTCTGCGCGGTGTGGAGTTTATTGCCGTCAATACGGACAAGCAGGCGCTTGCGCTCAGCGCGGGACAGAAGAAAATCCAGATCGGCGAAAAGCTGACCAAGGGACTCGGCGCCGGTGCAGATCCCGAAATCGGCAAGAAGGCGGCAGAAGAAAGTCTCGACTTGATCGAGGACGCGCTTAAGGGAAGCGATATGGTCTTTATCACCGCCGGTATGGGCGGCGGCACCGGTACAGGCGCTGCGTCGATCATTGCAAAGTGCGCCAAGGATATGGGCATCCTGACGGTCGCCGTTGTTACTAAGCCGTTTACGTTTGAAGGCCGTGTCCGTATGCGCAATGCCGAGGCCGGTATTTCCCAGCTGAAGCCCGCTGTCGATACGCTGCTCACGATTCCGAACGACAAGCTGATCTCCCTCGTCGGCAAAGCCTCCCTGCCCGATGCGCTCCGCGTCGCAGACGATGTGCTTCGTCAGGGCATTCAGGGTATTTCCGATCTGATCGCGGTTCCGGCCATGATCAACCTCGACTTTGCCGATGTGAAGACGATTATGAAGGACAAGGGCCTTGCGCACATGGGCATCGGTTCCGCGGTCGGCGAGAAGCGCGCCAGCGAAGCCGCTAAGCAGGCTGTGGAGAGCCCGCTCCTCGAAACCTCGATCAACGGTGCAAAGGGCATCTTAATGAACATCACTGGCGGCACCGATCTGAGCCTGCTCGAAGTCAATGAAGCCGCTGAGATCATCGCCGACACCGCCGACCCCGAAGCCAACATTATCTTCGGTGCTGATATCGACGAGAGCATGGGCGATGCGCTCCGCATTACCGTTATTGCGACAGGCTTTGAGCCAGAGGGTGAAAAGGTTGCAGAACCGCAGCTCGGCAGCACGCCGCGGCGCACCTATACGGCTCCCGCAGCATCCACGCCCGAACCGGAAATGCCGCGCTCCTATGCCGCGCCGACTGCTTCGCCCGTAGCGAATGCTTTCTCCTCCCGCTCGTATGCAGAGCCCGAGACGCCGGATCCTTCGTTTGATTCCCCCGCTCCTGCGGCACCGTTACGCAGAGATCCCTCTGCCGATGTGCGCCGTGATTACAGCGAGCGTCCGGCCAATAAGCTGGATATCCCGGCATTCCTGCGTAAGTAACCGAAATATGAAAGGACAGACTGTTCGGTCTGTCCTTTTCTCTTTGTTATGCGAATATCATAAAATCACCCAAAGGATAACGGATATCCCAAGCAAAGCTAATCCGATATACGGCGGGTGTCTGCGATTCGACAAAAACAGTTGAGAGCACATGATAAGTCCTGCATAGTAAGCGCCCACAGACAATATATGCGGTTCGCGTATTTGTAACGGTGTCGTTTGCAGCCATGCTGTGAGTCGATCTATATACACCAAAGCTCCGTACGGTATAACGGATAACCCCTTCGCCACATGCGGCATGAACGGTGATAGAAAGACAGACAGAAAGGCCATCGGCATCAGAATCGGCAATACCGGCGCCAGCAGCAACGACATCGGTACCGACATCCATGATACGGAACCGAACAGCGAAGCCTGCAGCGGCAGAATGCCGACGATGGCCGCAGTTGATCCGATCAGCGCCCTTGACAGGCGATTGTCCGGCAAGTGCAGCAGATTCGTCAGTGGCTTTGTCAATAAAAGAATGCCCGCCATAGAGCCGAACGAAAGCAAGAAGCTCGCCGTATATAGGCTATACGGATTCAGGAACAATATGGCGGCCAGAGAAAAGCAATAGGCGCTTGGCGGATCGGATTGCCGATCCTGCAACAGCGGAAGCTGCAGCGCGAGCAGAAAGAACGTGGCACGAAGGACAGACGGCGTAAACGCGGTCAACGCACAGTAGAACGAAGCAAAGACCATAATGAGTAGTAGATTCAGCCATCGCTTGCCGGTGCGCAGCAACGATCCGATCAGCGTCAGCAGAACGGTGATGTGCATACCGGAGACAGCAAACAGGTGCAGGATGCCGCTGTTCGTAAACTGTTTTTGCTCCATATACGTGAAGTCCGAACGGTCACCGAGCAGCATGCCCTTCGCAATAGACGCTTTATCGCCGTACAGTCTGTCCACCGCAAATGAAAACGAACGTCTGAGGCGTAGAAGCTCACCGTATGCATCGTTGCTTTGCGAAAGAACTACCGGTATCTCCCCTGTCTCTGCTATGGTGAAAATGCCTTTTGCCCTGTCCTGCGTATCTGCATCTGCTTTTGCGGTCACATGAACTTCAATCCTATCGCCGTAACGGATATCGGCAACAGGCATTTTCACAGTCGCTTTCGCATGTAAATGCACGTCGTCCAAGGCTACGTTCCGAAGGGTCAGATGCATTACGGTCTTTCCGGCTTCCGGCGCTTCGGATACCGTACCGCGCAGGAGATATCCTCCTTCCGGCACAGCGTCCTTCGGAATATAATATGTTCGTGCACAAAGAATAGCAAAGCAGATAAACAGCAGCAGCCAACTTGTCCGTTTGCGAAGCATGACAGCGGCGCCCAAAGCGAGAACAGCCAAACTGATAGTTACCCAAGCAAACGGCAGCAACGATCCGCAAAGCACGCCAAGAAGGGCGCCAACTGCTGCGCCGATCATGGGGCGAGTATGAAAATACAATCTGTTACGTTCCATAGTCTTCAGTATAACAAACAGAACAGCAGGAAACAAGAGAAAGGATAACATTTATGAACGCAGCATTACAGAATGTGATTGCCTCCTCCCGAAAAATCGCCTTTTTAGGCGGCGCAGGGCTCAGCACCGAAAGCGGCATACCGGACTTCCGCAGCTCAGACGGCATATATAAAGCGAGGAAAGCATACGGTGTTCCGCCGGAGGTTTTGCTTTCGCATGACTTTTTTGAGGAGTATCCGGAAATCTTCTTCGACTATTACCGAAAAAATCTGCTCTATCCGGATGCAAAGCCCAACAATGCGCATAAGGCTTTGGCGAAGTTGGAACAGGATGGCAAGCTGAACGCCGTTATCACACAGAATATCGACAATCTGCATCAGTTGGCGGGCAGTCGCCACGTTTTAGAACTGCACGGCAGCGTATGCCGGAACCATTGCATCAAGTGCCGCAGGTTCTATCCCTTGGAAACGATCATGCAGGCGAAAGGTGTGCCGTATTGCGAATGTGGCGGCATTATTAAGCCGGATGTTGTGCTTTATGGAGAAGGTCTCGACCAACGTGTTCTGATGGATTCGATCCGCGCTATTCGTGAGGCGGATACAATGATCGTAGGCGGGACATCTCTTGCCGTATACCCTGCAGCCGGTTTAATTGACTATTTTACCGGAAAGAATCTTGTTTTGATCAATCTTTCCGAAACGCCGCGGGATTCCGATGCGACTCTTTGTGTACATGAAAAAATCGGAGAGGCGCTTTCCTTTGTGTTGGAAGATTGACATTCGATGGTAATTCTTTTATAATATATGTAAGAAATATGCAGTTTCGAAAGGAATTTTACGATGGCCGATTGCAACCATGACTGCAGCAGCTGCGGTAAGACCTGTGCGGAGCGTGCTCCACAGGATTTGCATGAAAAGCCGCATGCGCAGTCGCACATCAAAAAAGTAATTGCTGTCGTCTCCGGAAAAGGCGGCGTCGGCAAATCGCTTGTCACCTCCCTATTGGCGGTAACCAGCGCCAGAAACGGCTTCCACACTGCAATTCTAGACGCTGACATTACAGGCCCTTCCATACCGAATGTTTTCGGCGTACATGAAAAGGCTCTTGGTAACGGAGAAGGCATCCTCCCCGTCAGAAGCAAGACCGGTATTGACCTGATGT